>NZ_FNRV01000001.1:4862500-5162500 GCF_900105115.1 Pseudomonas mohnii | reverse complement strand
GCCCATGATCTGGTATCGATGGAGATTGCAGGATGAGGAACATCAAAACGCGCGAAGGTTTCGAGTTCTGGGACAAGGTAAATGCGCTACCACACTACGCCTTCCTCCTTTCGCCATCCGGCAAGTCAGTGCAGAAGTTCGAAGACAAGGCCATGGGCAACTGGATCGACGTGCACGAAGCACAGAAGATCGTTGACCAGGCGCAGGATCGGATCAGCGAACTACGCGACGAACTTGGTGCGGCGAAAGGTGAATACGATCGGGCGGTGAACAAGCTGGACGACCTGCAGCTGCGCCTGAGCGCAGCGGATCAGCGGATTGATGACTTCGCCGGCGGCGAATGCGAGTGGCACCGTGAAGCTGACAGCGGCATCTGGAACAGTGGCTGTGGTGAGACTTGGTCATTCCACGAGGACGGCCCGGAAGAGAACGGCATGAACTTCTGCCATTCGTGCGGAAAGTCGCTGGTGGTTGCGTGCGATGAGGAAGAGCCGGACTCGGATGACGACTGGCGCATGAACCCGTGCAAGCAAGGGCACCGCGATGTCGGAGCGGCCGGCAGCGTTGCGCACTGCTACCAGTGCGACGAGAAGATCGAAGCAGCTACCACGCAAGAAGCCTTCGAACGCTGGAACGCCACCCACCCCAAGCAGTAACCCCCTCCCCCTTCAAAGTCAGCCGCTATAGCGGCAAGGAATCCGCATGTCTGAGATAAAGGAACGGCCGATCTTGTTCTCGGCCCCGATGGTGCGCGCCATCCTGGAAGGCCGGAAGTCAGTCACGCGGCGGGCACTAAATGAACGAGCGCTGAAGAACATTGGTTACGGCGTTCAGCTCGGCGAATGCCACGAACTGCCAACCGAAGGCCCGCTGCACCCTAACAGCGTCGGTTACTACAACGACTTCTGCCCCTTTGGCCAGCCAGGTGACCGGCTTTATGTGCGCGAGACGTTCAATCGCACCAACCCAGGTGGCGCGGAGGGCGTTTATTACTATCGCGCTGATGGGGAGTTCCCAAAGTGCATCGGCGGTGGGAAGTTCACCGACGTCGAATCATGGAAGCCTTCGATTCACATGCCTCGCACGGCCAGCCGAATCCTGCTGGAAATCACTGCCGTCCGCGTCGAGCGGTTGCAGGACATCACGCCAGAACAGGTAACCGCTGAAGGCGTGAGCACCCGCGGCGAAGCAATGTGGGGAAGTCGATGGTGGGTAGATGCGCCTGAGCAGACTATCGAAGACGCTCGGAAGGACTTCGCTGATCTTTGGACTTCCACCGGTGGCGACTGGGACGCGAACCCTTGGGTCTGGGTCGTCGAGTTCAAGCGGGTGACGCCATGAGCCTGCGCGAAAGGATCATCCAGTACATGAGCGGCGTGCCGGGCTCACGCGGATGGTTCTGCACCTGGTGGTTTCGGTTCCACATCGAGCCTTTCACCACCAGGCAGATCCGCCAAGAACTGGAAAGCATGAAGCGCGACGGTCTGGTCGAGTCTGACCATAGTCAGAGCAACAACACCAAATGGAAGCTGACACAGCAAGTAGCGGAGGTGACCCCATGATCGCCCTCGCCTGGTTCGTCTGCGTGTACTGCTACAAGGGGCCTAAGTGATGAGCGCTGCAGCGAAAGTCCTCGACCCTTGCAGCGCCAGCCGAATGATGTGGTTCGACAAGAAGGATCAGCGCGCACTGTTCGGCGACATCCGTGACGAGCAGCACCTGCTTTGTGATGGCCGGGTATTGAAGGTTGAGCCGGACGTGCTGATGGACTTCCGCCAGTTGCCCTTCGATGACGGCGTCTTCCGGATGGTGGTGTTCGACCCGCCACACCTGACCCGCGCCGGCGTCGACAGCTGGATGCGCGCCAAGTACGGAATGCTCACTTCCGACTGGCGTGAAGACATCCGCAAGGGGTTCAACGAGTGTTTCAGGGTTCTGGAGCCCGAGGGGATCCTGATCTTCAAATGGAATGAAACTCAGGTACTGGTCAGCGAGCTGTTAGCTCTCACCGACGAAAAGCCCCTGTTTGGCCACAAGTCCGGCAAGCGTGAAAAGACGCACTGGATCACGTTTATGAAACGCCGGTAAGGGTTCGTCCCGCCAGCCACTTCAGGGGAGAAAGCGTGTACGCAACTGGCGAGGCGAACCAATAGACCTTAGCTCGCCTGTTCAGCCTCCCTCTCACCCTTCATCCGATTTCACAATCCATCTACAAGTCTGCCGGTGAACGGCGGGCGAGGAGTCTCTATGTCCGAAAATAAGCACACGCCAGCACCGTGGAGCATCGGCGACTACCAAGGTCCGTGCGAAAGCAGCGACCTCGTATATGGCGCGCCGCTGCCTCATGGCCACTTTTCAATTTGCTCGCTGACCGGGTATTTCCCAAGGGAGCAGCGAATGGCCAACGCCAAGCTGATTGCCGCTGCGCCGGATCTGTTAGCTGATCTGCGGGAAGCAGCCAGCACCCTACGCCGCTACGAAGCCTTGCATCGCGACAAAGGCACCGACGAGAGCACGGCAAAAGCCGAGGTCAATGCTGCGCTCGCCTCGCGGTTCGAGACCACCATCGCCAACGCCACCCAATAACCACCTTCTGCCGCCACGCGCGGCATGGAGCAACACAATGGCAGCAGCCGAAAAACTGGCCGATGAGTCCGGCCATGACAAGGTCACCGAAAAGCGGATGGCCGAACTGCTGGGCACCACGCCGAAAGCCCTGCAGCGCAAGCGAGAACGTAACATCATCCCGGCCGGCGTCTGGTCGAAAATCGACGGACGAATCATGTACAGCAAATGGAGGTATGACGAATGGCTAGAGAGCCAATGGAGCTGCCCACCGGAGTTGAGTTTGTCGGGAAGTCGATCAGGATCAGGTTCTCCTGGAACAAGAAACGGCACTGCGAAACGCTCCCTCTCCCGCAAACCCCAAAAGGAATCGCAGCAGCCGAGGCTTTACGTTCTCAAATAACGCAACTGGCCAAGCTGGGAGTCCTCACCCCTGAAAAGTACCGGGAGCTATTCCCAAACAGCCGAAGCGACTCGACTGGGCAGATGCCGATCTTTTTCGACTATGCCCAGGACTGGTTGAACAGCCTCCAGATCGAGGACAGCACGCGGAAGAACTACCGAAGCACCATGCAAAATTACTGGGTGCCACACCTGGCCGAGTACCCCCTCGACAAAATCACGCCGGTGCTGATGCGCAAAATCGTCAACGGGATCACGTGGACATCGCCGATCCGTAGAAAGGGTGCCATCCGGCTCGTTACCAGTCTGCTAACCCAGGCTGTGAACGATGAACTGATCCTGAGAAACCCGGCCAACTCCATTCCACCGACGAGAGTTGTTAAGCGCGAGATCGACCCGTTCAGTCGAGAGGAGGCGGACGAGTTGATCGCCAAGCTCTACGAAGTGACGAGCGGTTTGCAATCAATTTATGCATGTTTTTTTGAGTTTTCTTTCTATACAGGAATGCGTCCAGGAGAGGCGATGGCCCTGCGCTGGAGCGAGGTTGATACGCGATCGAGGCGCGCCAAGGTTTGTCGTATCAGGCTGTACGGCAAGATCAAGGAAAGAACGAAGACGAAGGTGTCGCGGGAAGTTTTATTGAACGATCGCGCGTTGCAGGCGCTCGAAAAAGCCAGACCTCTTACGGCGGCGCGCTCTGATTACGTTTTCGCGCCGGAAGGTTCGGGTGAAAGATCAGAGCTGTACATCCGTTCCGAGACAGGGGCTAAGCGCTATTGGTTGGCAGCGCTACGCAAGGCGGGAATCCGTTATCGCCGGATGTACGACACCAGGCACACCTACGCAACGATGTGCCTGATGTCCGGGATGAATCCGGCATTCATCGCCGCGCAGCTTGGACACAGCGTTCAGGTATTGCTTTCAACCTATGCCAAGTGGATCAGTTCTTCGAGTGATTTCGCGGAGCTTGAAAAGCTGGATTTGCCGAAAAACGGTACAAAATTGGTACTTGATTCGAGGTAAATACGCTTAGGCCCAGCAATTAAAAGGCCTTTTGGAATATGTGCGGATTAGCTGGCGAGTTACGTTTTGACAATCAACCTGCAGACCTCGCAGCGGTTGAACGAATCACCCATCACCTGGCGCCTCGCGGCCCCGACGCCTGGGGTTTTCACAGTCAAGGGCCGATAGCCCTGGGCCATCGCCGCCTGAAAATCATGGACCTGTCGAACGGTTCGGCGCAGCCGATGATCGATCATCAACTGGGCCTGTCCCTGGCCTTCAACGGCGCGATCTACAACTTCCCCGAACTGCGTATCGAACTGGAAAGCCTCGGCTACGCCTTCTATTCCGGTGGCGACACCGAAGTGCTGCTCAAGGGCTTTCACGCCTGGGGCGAGGCATTGCTGCCCAAACTCAACGGCATGTTTGCCTTCGCCATTTGGGAGCGCGACACCCGACGCCTGTTCATCGCCCGTGACCGGCTCGGGGTGAAACCGCTGTACCTGTCGCGCACCGGCCAGCGCCTGCGCTTTGCCTCGTCCCTGCCGGCGTTGCTCAAGGGCGGCGACATCAACCCGATCCTCGATCCGGTCGCGCTCAATCACTATCTGAACTTCCACGCCGTGGTACCGGCCCCGCGAACCTTGCTAGCGGGCATCGAAAAACTGCCGCCGGCCACCTGGATGCGTGTCGAAGCCAATGGCAGCACCGAGCAGAAAACCTGGTGGACCCTGCCCTACGGCCCACACGCCGATGAGATGAATCTGACGCTCGAAGACTGGACCGACCGGGTGCTCGACAGCACGCGTGACGCCGTGGCGATCCGTCAGCGTGCGGCGGTAGACGTTGGCGTGTTGCTGTCCGGCGGTGTCGATTCGAGCCTGCTGGTCGGTCTGTTGCGTGAAGTCGGCGTGGAAAACCTGTCCACGTTCTCCATCGGTTTCCAGGACGCCGGCGGTGAGCGTGGCGACGAGTTCCAGTATTCAGATCTGATCGCCAAACACTACGGCACTCGCCACCATCAACTGCGTATCGACGAAAAAGAAATCATCGAGCAGTTGCCCGCCGCGTTCCGCGCCATGAGCGAACCGATGGTCAGTCATGACTGCATCGCCTTCTATCTGCTGTCACGGGAAGTGGCCAAGCACTGCAAAGTGGTGCAAAGCGGCCAGGGCGCCGACGAACTGTTCGCCGGCTATCACTGGTACCCGCAGGTGGACGGCGCACGCGACCCGTATGCCGCCTATCGCGAGGCGTTTTTCGATCGCAGCTACGACGAATACGCCGCCACTGTTCAGCCCAAATGGCTGACGGCCAACGACGCTGCAGGCGACTTCGTGAAGGAACATTTCGCACAGCCCGGTGCGGACGCAGCGGTGGACAAAGCCCTGCGCCTGGACAGCACGGTGATGCTGGTGGATGACCCGGTCAAACGCGTCGACAACATGACCATGGCCTGGGGCCTGGAAGCGCGCACACCGTTTCTCGACTATCGCCTAGTGGAGTTGTCGGCCCGGGTGCCGGGTCAATACAAATTGCCGGATGGCGGCAAGCAAGTATTGAAGGAAGCCGCGCGCCGGGTGATTCCGAGCGAGGTGATCGACCGCAAGAAAGGTTACTTCCCGGTACCGGGTCTCAAGCATTTGCAAGGCGACACGCTGAACTGGGTCCGCGAACTGCTGCTCGATCCCAGTCAGGATCGCGGTCTGTTCAAGCCCGCCATGCTCGACCGCCTGCTGACCGATCCGCAGGGGCAGTTGACCCCGCTGCGCGGTTCCAAGCTGTGGCAACTGGCGGCCCTGAACCTGTGGCTCAGCGAACAAGGAATCTGATCGATGAAACCTCACGCCACGGCCATCAACCAACGCTTGTTGCGCGGCCAGACACCCTCGTACGAACGCTTGCAGGCACGTCTGGCCGAAGACGGCAGCGAGTTGGGGGGCGCGCCAATCGCCCTGCATTGCGGCTGGGGCAGGTTGCTGATCGGCCACACCTTTGCCGATGCGGCCAGCCTTGCCCAAGAGTTACTCAACGAGCAGCCCGGCGAACGCGATATCGCCCTGTACGTCGCCGCGCCGCAACAAGTGCTGGGACTGGAACCGACCCAGTTATTTCTCGATCCCTCCGACACCTTGCGCCTG
Source organism: Pseudomonas mohnii (assembly GCF_900105115.1). Lineage (NCBI taxonomy): Bacteria > Pseudomonadati > Pseudomonadota > Gammaproteobacteria > Pseudomonadales > Pseudomonadaceae > Pseudomonas > Pseudomonas mohnii. Next base: position 5,156,390 of record NZ_FNRV01000001.1, on the reverse strand, counting down.
TGGTTCAGCGATTACCGTCAGGCCACCCGGGTATTTCGCGGCTTTCGCATCCGCCGTGCCCAAAGTGAAGCGGACTGGAACGCGATCAATCAGCTGTACCAGGCGCGGGGCATGCTGCCGATCGATGCCACGTTGCTGACGCCACGGGGCTCGGGCGGGCCGGTGTACTGGCTGGCCGAAGACGAGGACAGCGGCGCGGTGATTGGCAGCGTCATGGGCCTCAATCATCACAAGGCCTTCAATGATCCGGAAAACGGCAGCAGCCTCTGGTGCCTGGCGGTCGATCCGCATTGCTCGCGACCGGGGGTCGGCGAAGTGCTGGTGCGGCACCTGATCGAACACTTCATGAGTCGTGGCCTGAGTTACCTCGACCTGTCGGTGCTGCACGACAATCGGCAGGCGAAGAACCTCTACGCCAAGCTCGGTTTTCGCAACCTCTCGACGTTCGCCATCAAGCGCAAGAACGGAATCAATCAGCCGTTGTTCCTCGGCCCGGGCCCCGAGGCGCCGTTCAATCCCTATGCGCGGATCATCGTCGAAGAAGCCCATCGACGCGGCATTGATGTGCAAATCGATGACGCCGATGCCGGGATGTTCACCCTCAGTCATGGCGGGCGCCGGGTGCGTTGTCGCGAGTCCCTCAGCGATCTGACCAGCGCCATCAGCATGAGCCTGTGCCAGGACAAAAGCCTGACCCACAAAGTGCTCAAGAACGCGGGCCTGAACCTGCCGGCGCAACAATTGGCGAGCAACGCCGATGACAACCTGGCGTTTCTCGACGAGCACCACAGGGTGGTGGTCAAGCCGCTGGACGGCGAACAAGGGCAAGGTGTGGCGGTGGATTTGCAGACCATCGAAGACGTCCAGCACGCCATCGAAGCCGCTCGCCGCTTCGACAGTCGCGTGCTGCTGGAAAGCTTCCACGAAGGCCTTGATCTAAGGATTCTGGTGATTGGCTTTGAAGTGGTCGCCGCCGCGATTCGTCGACCGGCCGAAGTGGTTGGCGATGGCCAGCATTCCATCGGCGCGTTGATCGAAGCCCAGAGCCGACGCCGACAGGCCGCCACGGACGGTGAAAGCAAAATCCCGCTGGATGCGGAAACGCAACGCACCTTGCAGGCCGCCGGTTACGACTACAGCAGCATTCTGCCGGCGGGCGAGCATTTGTTCGTAAGGCGTACGGCAAATCTTCACACCGGCGGGATTCTCGAAGACGTCACCGCGATTCTGCACCCGACACTGGCGGATGCCGCCGTGCGTGCCGCGCGGGCGCTGGATATTCCCGTGGTCGGCCTCGACCTGATGGTGAGTGCCGCCGATCAACCGGAGTATGTGTTCATCGAAGCCAATGAGCGGGCCGGACTGGCCAACCATGAGCCACAGCCGACGGCTGAACGCTTTGTGGATCTGTTGTTTCCCCATAGTCAGCCGGTTGCATGACATTGATGCATTGCCAGCACCATCGCCTTCGCGAGCAAGCTCGCTCGCACATTTGCCTGCACCCCCCTGCTCGAAAAAGGGTCCTGACCGACACCGACTCACTCCCTCATCGAAACCATCGATGTGCTCAACCCCATCAGGAGTTTCCATGACCATCAAATACCCGGAACCCGATCTGACCTATATGCAAAAAGTCCTGTTGGAAATGCTTGCCATTCCCAGCCCTACCGGGTTCACCGACACCATCGTGCGCTATGTCGCCGAACGCCTTGAAGAGCTGGGCATTCCCTTCGAAATGACCCGCCGCGGCACCATTCGCGCCACGCTCAAGGGCAAGAAGAACAGCCCGGATCGCGCCGTTTCCGCGCACCTGGACACCATTGGCGCGGCCGTACGCGCCGTCAAGGACAACGGCCGCCTGACCCTCGCCCCGGTGGGATGCTGGTCGAGCCGTTTCGCCGAAGGCAGTCGCGTCAGCCTGTTTACTGACAACGGAGTAATCCGTGGCAGCGTATTGCCGTTGATGGCGTCGGGACATGCGTTCAACACGGCGGTGGATGAAATGCCGATCAGTTGGGATCACATCGAATTGCGCCTGGATGCCTACTGCACCACCCGCGCCGATTGCGATTCGCTGGGCATCAGTGTCGGCGATTTCGTCGCCTTCGACCCGCTGCCGGAGTTCACCGAAAGCGGCCACATCAGCGCTCGCCACCTCGACGACAAGGCCGGTGTGGCGGCGCTGCTGGCGGCGTTGAAAGCGATCGTCGACAGCGGTGAGGAATTGCTGATCGACTGTCATCCACTGTTCACCATCACCGAGGAAACCGGCAGCGGCGCGGCGGCGGCATTGCCTTGGGACGTCAGCGAGTTCGTCGGCATCGACATCGCACCGGTCGCCCCCGGCCAGCACTCCAGCGAACATGCAGTGAGCGTGGCGATGCAGGATTCCGGCGGGCCGTATGACTATCACTTGTCACGGCACCTGCTGCGCCTGGCCAGTGACAACGAGTTGCCGGTACGCCGCGATCTGTTCCGTTACTACTTCAGCGATGCTCACTCGGCCGTGACCGCCGGCCATGACATCCGCACCGCCCTGCTCGCTTTCGGCTGCGACGCCACCCACGGCTACGAACGCACCCACATCGACAGCCTCGCGGCCCTCAGTCGCCTGCTCGGCGCCTATATCCTCAGCCCGCCGGTGTTCGCCAGCGATGCGCAACCGGCCAAGGGTTCGCTGGACCGCTTCAGTCACCAGATCGAACACGACACCCAGATGGAAAGCGACACGCGAGTGCCGTCCGTGGATAGCCTCCTGGGCCAACGCAACAATAGCTAAGCCGGTATTTCGCTGACCGGTCTACCGTCATCGCCAGCAGGCTGGCTCCCACTGGGTTCTGCACTTAACTGTGGGGCCAGCCTGCTGGCGATGGCGCCTGACCCGACAACGCAGGACCGAGGCTAGCCCCGGCCCGTGATTCACCGTAGCATCGCGCCATTGATTTAACCGAGGTGCCTATGCTGATCCCCCACGACCAACTGGAAGTCGACACCCTGACCCGCCTGATCGAAGATTTCGTCACCCGTGACGGTACCGACAACGGTGATGACACCCCGCTTGAAACCCGTGTGCTGCGAGTGCGTCAGGCATTGACCAAGGGCCAGGCACTGATTGTCTTCGACCCGGAAAGCGAGCAATGCCAGCTGATGCTCAAGCACGACGTACCCAAGCACCTATTCGACTGATTTTTTGGGCCGGGGCAGTTTGCGCTGGATGCGCTCGTAGATTTCGCATCGGTACACTTTGACGTTGCGCGGAGCCTCGACGCCGAAGCGCACTTCACCGCCGTTGATGCCAACGACGCGTATCGAAATGCTGTCACCGATGGAAATCAACTCGCCTACAACACGGCTGAGTACAAGCATGGCCTTCGTCCTTCAAGGTTACCGGACCTTGAAGATGCCCGGCGTACCGCAGCGCTTCAAGGCAACAGTGGCAATCCAGACCGAAGCTACAAGCACAGACCCACAGCACTGAAAGAAACGTCTGACAAATCGATCAGGCACTTCCTTCACGACGCGGTAAAGCGCGGGCCAAACAGGATGACGCTCGCCCCGATCACACACAATGCCACGCCGATCCAGTCCGAACCGAGTGGACGAATCCGCTCGACCACCGCCAGCCAGCCAATCGATGCAATGATGTAAATGCCCCCGTAGGCGGCATAGGCGCGACCGGCGTAGACCGCTTCGACACGGGTCAGCAACACCGCGAACAAGGTCAGGCTGAGCAGCGCCGGTACGATCCACCAAGCGCTTTTGCCCTGGCGCAACCACATCCAGAAGGCAAAACAGCCAGCGATTTCAAACAGCGCGGCGAGGAAAAACCACAGATAGTTGAGCATGCGAACGCCTCGCGAGGATGACCGATGGCGGCCACCCTAACGAGGCTGTTCCGTGCGGGCAAGTTCAGCCTGCGGTTTGTTTGGCCTTGGCGCGCATCTTGTCGGCCATCAGGGTCATTTCGTTGTAGAGCAGTTGCGGGTTTTTCTGCTTGAGCGCCCAAGCCATGCGGCCCTGCTCATGGGGCAGGATCATGAACTCGCCGGCGGCGACCTGCTGATAGATGTAGTCAGCGATGTCTGCCGCGCTGATCGGCGAGCTTTCCAGCAGTTTGCCGACCTGGGCTTTCATCGCCGGGGTCGGGCCGCGGAACGAGTCCAGCAGATTGGTCTGGAAGAACGATGGGCAAACCACGTGCACGCCGACTTCCTGCTGGGCCAATTCAATCAGCAAACTTTCGGACAGTGCCACCACGCCAGCCTTGGCCACGTTGTAGTTGCTCATGGCCGGACCTTGCATCAACGCGGCCATCGACGCGATGTTGATGATCTTGCCCTTGCTTTGCTCCAGCAGCGGCAGGAAGGCCTTGCACCCCTTGACCACGCCCATCAGGTTGATCGCGATTTGCCAGTCCCAGTCTTCCAGGGACAGTTCACTGAAGAACCCACCGGACGCCACGCCGGCGTTGTTGACGATGACATCGATACCACCCAGTTTCACTTCGCAGGCCTGGGCGAAGGCGGTCAACTGGCTGTAATCGCGCACATCGCAGCGCTGGATGAAACCGTCGCCGCCGGCTTCGCGAACCAACTTCAGGGTTTCCTGCAGGCCCGGCTCGCTGACGTCCGACAAGGCCAGCTGCCAGCCTTCGCGCGCCCAGCGCAGCGCGATTTCGCGACCCAGGCCGGAGCCCGCACCAGTGATCATCATGCGATTTTGCATAGCAAACAGCCTTGTTGTTCGGGGGAAGATGCAGCGAGTGTAGCGAAGGATATTGCCCGACCCACGCTCCATCAGATTGCTGAATGCCCCGAGCAAACCGCAGGCGCGTCCGACCCAACTAACACAATTAACCCCGAAACAGCACATTGTTCGAAAAACATCGAAAAAACTTGGAATTTTATAGCGTGCGCGGCAGTCCGATTTTTTAAGCAGCTAGAATTAATTTCATTCCCGCTGACCGTTAACGATCAGGTCATTCCCGAATACATCCAACAAGGAAACAGTCATGGGCACAATTCTTATCGTAATTCTGATCTTGTTACTGATCGGTGGCTTGCCGGTCTTCCCGCACTCCAGAAGTTGGGGTTATGGCCCATCAGGCATCATCGGCGTCGTGTTGGTCGTGCTGCTGATCCTGCTCTTGCTCGGCAAAATATGAAGATCTGACCGGCAAAAAAATATAGGAGCGAGCCTGCTCGCGATGGACTTGATGACGACGCGCTTATCCAGAAAATACGCGTCGTCGTTAACGTCCATCGCGAGCAAACTCGCTCCTACAAGTGTTTGTTTCTCTATTGCCGCGTTACTTAGTCCGGCTTGCCGTCAACCACACCGGCGGTGTTGTCGAGCAGGCTCTTGGTGGCCGTCTGCAGGAACGACTCAAGCTTCAGCTTCAGTGCCGCTTCATCGGACGACTCCGGAATCAACTCACCTTTAGGATTCGCGCCCAGCTCGTACCGGTAGAGTTTCGGCGACATTTCCTTCGGCAATACCAATACGCGATCGGCGGTGAGCAAGGCGACGGTCTGATCGCTGCCCGATGGCTTGATCACGCCAAAACCCTTGTCGCCTTCCGGCAGGTTGAGCAGGTCGCGCCCCCAGCACTGATGGCGCACTTCACCACCCAGTCGACCCATGATGGTCGGCACTATGTCAATTTGAGTCCCGACGGTGTGGTCACGCTGGCCGAATTTTTCCTGAATGCCCGGTGCAATCATCAGCATCGGGACGTTGAAACGCCCCAGATCCATTTCGGTGATCTGCTGTTCGTTGCCAAAACCGTGGTCACCGACGATCAAAAACAGGGTTTCGTTGAAGTACGGCTCCTTGCGTGCCTTCTCGAAGAACTGACCCAGCGCCCAGTCGGAGTAACGCATGGCGGTCAAGTGCTCATTCAGGTTGCCGCGATCGGTCACTCGCTCAACGGGCAATGGCGACGGCAAGGCGTAAGGTGTGTGGTTGGACAGGGTTTGCAGCAAGGCATAGAACGGTTTTTTATCCTTGCCATCACGAGCCTTCAGCTCTTCCAGGCCACGGTTGAACATGTCCTGGTCAGACACACCCCAGGTCGGGTCGGAGAACACCGGGTTAACGAAGTCGTTACGCCCGATGAAGTTGGTCATGCCCTGGTTGCTGAAGAAACCTGACTGGTTATCCCAGGCGAAGTCACCATTGTAGACATACACGTCATCGTAATGACGGGCACTGAGCAATTGCGGCAGACCAGACAGCTTGTGACTGCCTTCCGGCGTTTGCATCAGGTATTCGAAACCCGGCAGGTTCGGGAAGCACGCCATGGTGGCGAACATACCCTGGTGGGTGTGGGTGCCGTTGGAGAAGAAGCGGTCGAACAACAGACCCTCCTTCGACAATTTGTCGAGGTATGGCGTGATGTTGCCCGGTGCACCCAATGCCCCCACCGAGTGACCGGCCATGCTTTCCATCAGGATCACGACGACGTTCTTGATCGGCAGGGTCTTGTCTGCCGGAGGCGTATAAACGCGACGTACGGCAGCGGTATCGCCATCCACCAGTTTTTCGTCCTTCATCACCAGCATGTCACGCACGGTCTGCTGTGCCTCGGGTTGTGGCAATGTCGCTTTCCAAATGTTGCTGCGCTCGTCGGACATCCGGCTCTTGGCGGCGGCAATCAGTTGCAGGGTACCGTTAAGGCCCAACTGGTTGGCGAAGTTCGAGTCGGTGGTGTAGACGTCACCCCAACGCAGCGGTGGGCCCTGACGCAAGGTGCCACGGGCAGCGACCACGCAGATCAGCAGGCAGACCACGAAAACCGCCATTCGCGCATACCACGGGGCAACCTGACGCGTACCAATGCTGCCGCCGCTGAAGGGGCCACGAGGACGGGTCGCACGATCAGCACCCTTGAATGCCAGGCTGAGGATCCAGGTGCCTACGGCCCAGGCCAGCAGGTAGCGAACGACCGGAAAACCGTACCAGAGCATGCTCATCACGGTTTTCGGATCTTCTTTTACATACTGGAAAACCAGGCCGTTGAGGCGCTGGTGGAACTCACGGTAGAAATCCATCTCCATGAGGCCCAGGAACAGGGCGATGCTCGAAGCAACCGTCAACCAGAAGCGGAACAGCCCGCGCGCCGCCATGGTACGGACGCTAAACAACGCGAGCAGCAACGGAACGCTGAGGTAAACCACCAGGCGCAAATCGAAACGCAGGCCGTTGGCGAATGCTTCGAGAAATGTCGAGGCTGGTGTGGAGAGGATCATCTCGCGGTTGTAGACCAGCAGCGCGACGCGCAGTGCGGAAAACATCACCATCATGACCAAAGCACACAGCAGTGTATAAGCCAGATGCGATTTGACGGTCGGTTGCAGCAGGCGATTTGAAGCTCGCTGCTGATTCAGGGCGTCCGGGATTGCCATGTCGTATTAGGACCCATTGGAAGTTGAAGTTTCAAAAATACAGCTGCGCCCTGCCCTCTGTTGGCCAGATCCTGGCCCGGGGTTTGCGCGATGCGCAAATGTTGCACGATCAACCGCAGCATTGCCATTGATAAGTGTTCGTCGATGCAGACGCGCGCGAATTGTCTTGGAGGCGTTGTGAAAATTTCGTGCAACGCATATCTGGAAACAAAATAAAGCCCTGCCCTGCAAATACGGCAACGCCCCGAACCGGTCGGGGCGTTGCTCAAGCCTTGCTCAACAGCGCAATGCGATTACTTCTCGGCGCGTGCTTTGAGGTTTTTCAAGGTATTGAACGGCGCATCGACCACAAACTTGTTGGCCACCATCGACGGAACACTACCGCCCGGCTCGGTGTGAACCTGATAGGTCACTTCAACCTGATCGCCCTTGGGAACGAACTTCCAGAAACCATCGATCTTGGCCACCCGGACCAGACCTTTTTCCTCAGGCAGGTATTTCGGCACACCTTCGAGCTTGCGGGTCAGGCTGCCATCGGCACCTTCGATAATGGTGACGTGCATCACCGAATCACGCGGGGTGACTGGCCAAGGCGTATTGAACTGGGTGTAGGTCCAGAGCTGATTGCCTTCCTGCTTGAGCAACTTCTGGGTCTTGCATTCGTGAATCCAGGCGCAGGCGCCGGGGACGTCATCCTGTAGTGCGCGCAGTTTGGCCATGGTGGTCTTCATCAGGGTGACGCCCTGGTAGGCCTTGTAGTCGGAACCTGGCACTTCACTCAGGGATACCTTGATGCCGTCTTCGTTCTTGGCAACTTTCCAGTCTTCGGCCTGAGCGACCGAGGTGGCCAATACAGCTGTCAAACCACACAGCAGAGCAATACGATGCAGCGAACCCATAGTCTTATTCCTTATTGTTGAAGTTCAGTTCGTCGGGCTTGCACCTCCGATCACCTTCCGGTTTTTCGGAGGTGCGAGCCCACACATCACGCAGCCGTCATTTGCTCCCACCAGCCGATCAGCCTGATCGCGTCTTCACGGCTATTGCCGCACACCTCGATGTCAGCCTCGAACGCCGAACAGACTGCCGGGCGCTCTGGCTGGCCGAAAATAGTGCACAGGTTTTCGGCAGACAATTGCAGGCATCGTTCCCCCGCGGCTTTTCCGTTGGGCATGCCGGGGATGGGTGAGCTGATGGATGGGGCAATGCAACAGGCGCCACAGCCTTCACGGCATTTCATGACGACAAGCTCCTCGCGACGGGCAATGTGTTAAAGGACGTGGCACAGAGTAACCGCTAAAACAGTTGTTTGAAATTGGCGAACCACGGGTTTTTGCCTGCAACCGGGCGTGACCGGGCAGTCTCCGACAAAACGCCTGGTTGGCGGGTCATCAGCAGGGAAGAATTAATGCTTGAACTCGAATTCCAGCGCCGCGCCTTCGACTTCACGACGTTCTTCGTTGCGCAGCTGCAATTGCATTTCGTTGCTGATCAACCTTCCGTTGAGCTGGAACTGACTGCTTTTGTCACCGAACATTTGCGGCAGTACCGGATCTCGCCTCGGTAATGGCACGGTGCCCACCGGCTTCAGCTCCTCGACCATGCCCTTGGGCAAACTCAAATCCAGGTCGACTGAAGGCAGCGGGGTTTTCGCCACCTCGCTGGCCGGTTTCGACTTGGCCGCAATCGGAGGACGCTTTTTGACCGGCGCGGCTTTCTTTTTGACCGGGGCGGCTTTGGTGGCTGGAGCGGTTTTTTTCGAGGTAGTGCTTGCTGCCGGTTTTTCCTGAACAGAAGCGGCCATCACGGAGAGCGGCTGAGCGCTCAATAACAGGCAAATCATCAGCCAGGTGGCGGGAAAAATCGGTTTCATGGACCCAACGGCGCAACTGCGCTAACGACAGAGGGGCCATATGCTCGCTTGTTGCAATCAACATGACAAGCGCGGACAGGCATTACCTGCCCGCCTCCGTCACAGACCACCGGCCATTTCCTGGCAGAGCTGGGTGGCGAGCATGCCAAGGGTCATCAAGGCACGTTCGGCTTCACGATTCCACGGGATGCCGCAGTTCAAGCGAATGCAATGATTGAATTGCTCGGTATTACTGAAAATCAGCCCCGGCGCGATGCTGATGCCCTGCTGCAGCGCCCGCACGTGCAATTCCTGGGTATTGACCCGACCCGGCAGGCTCACCCACAAAATGAAACCGCCGGTTGGCCGCGTCATCTGGGTGCCTTCGGGGAAATACTGCTGCACGGCCAGCTGGAAGGCGCTGAGGTTCTTGCGGTATTCCTGACGGATGTAACGCAAATGACGGTCGTATCCACCGTTTTCCAAGTAGGCAGCAATACCCATTTGCGTGACGCTGCAGGCGGAATGGGTGCTGAACGTCTGCAAACGCTGGATTTCCTGCTGGTACTTGCCGGCAATCATCCAGCCGATCCGTACACCCGGCGACAGGGTCTTGGAGAAACTCGAGCAATAGATCACCCGGTCCAGGCGGTCATAGGCCTTGAGCGCTTTGGTGCGCCCCTGCTCGAACATCAACTCGCCGTAAATATCGTCCTCGACAATCTGGATATCGAAGTCAGATGCCAGGCGCAGCAGTTGTTTCTGCCGCTCCTCGGGCATGGTGCCCCCCAGCGGGTTGCTTAAACGAGTGGTCAGCACCAAGGCCTTGATCGACCACTGGTTGGCCGCCAATTGCAAGGCTTCGAGGCTCATGCCGGTGGATGGGTCGCTGGGAATTTCGATGACCTTGAGGCCCAGCAGATCAGCCAATTGCAGCAAACCATAGTAGGTCGGCGACTCGGCTGCGATCAGGTCACCCGGTCGGGTCAGCACTCGCAGGGACATTTGCAAGGCATCGACACAGCCGTGGGTGATCACCACTTCCGACGGATCGACCACCACGCCTGCATCACGCATGCGAATCGCCACTTGCCGGCGCAACGGTTCAAAACCCGGGCTGAACATATAGCTGAACGCACGCGGACTGTGAAAACGGGTGACTTTGGCCAGTTGCTGATGCAGTGCCCGCACCGGCAAATAATCGACGCTCGGTACTGCGGCGCCCAACGGAAAGACGCCTTCGCGGCGGGATTCGACCAGCACCTGTTGGATGATGCTGCTGCGAGTGACCAGCCCAGGACGCTCAACCCTGGCGATATCCGGTGTCGGTGCGGTCAGGGCCGGGGTCTGGTGCACGTAGTAGCCCGATTGCGGCCGGGCACGGATCAGCCCCTGATCCTCGAGGTTGGCATAGGCCTGCAGCACTGTCGCATGGCTGACATTGAGCTGCGAGCTCATCTTGCGCACCGAAGGCACACGCTCGCCGGGTTGATAGACACCTCGACGGATATCTTCGGCCAGTTGCTGAGCAATACGTTGGTAGAGCAGGAGATTGGTCATGACGCAGCACTCGATTTCACGGGCATTTTATTCTTGTGTGAAACAATACCGGAACAGTTTAGAAGTGTACGGGGACAGTTGCCACAATAGTCGACAGTACAGTGCAGTGTCAGCAAGAACTGTACTGTTCTGAGCACTATTTGGCAGGCGAAAAAAAACCCGGCGCTGACTGGCAGGCCGGGTTTCCAGTGACGCAACCCTTAGCGGGCGGCGCCCATCTGGCCTTTTTCATCGGAGAACACAATTTCCACCCGACGGTTCTGGGCACGACCCCGCTCGGAAGCGTTAACGTCCACAGGGTATTCATCACCGTAGCCTTCAACCTGAATACGTTTGTCGTCGATCCCAAGATCCGTCAAAACGTCCGCCACCGATTGCGCACGGTCGCGGGACAGCTTGAGGTTTTCCTGTTTGCCGCCGGTGCTGTCGGTGTAGCCTTCGATCCGCACCACACGCTTGGGGTTGAGCTGCAGGAACTGGACGACTTTCAGCACGACGCGGTTCGCCGAGTTTTTCAATTCTGCTTCGCCGGTGTCGAACAGCACGTCGCCCAGGGTCATGACCAAACCACGGTCGGTCTGGGTGGTGGCCGTCGCAACGATTTGCTCTTCGATCCATTTGCCCTGCTGCTGCACGCTGAGCAGTTTGGATTCACGCAAGGCCAGTTGCAGGCGCTGCCGCTCCAGTTCGAGTTTTGCCGCGCGCTCTTCGTTAAGCACCTGATCGGTGTGTTCCCGAGCGATCTCGCTGTAACGCTGGCTCAGATAAGCGTAATGCACCACGTCCGACCCGCTGCCCCAGTAGCTGGACAAACGATCAGCGCGCGCCAGGGACTCACCGGCGCGGATCACGTCCTTGGGGGCGATACGCAGCACGTTGGAATCTTCCTTGACCTTCTGGAAGTTGGCGCCCGCCTCCTGCAATGCCGCTTCGCTGTGCTGGCCGGCGCAGCCATAAAGGCTCGCGCAACCCGCCAGGATCAGACCACCGAGGGCCTTGGTCTTGAGGCTCATTGGGAGTCCCCCACTTGCTTGCGCAGACGGGCGATGCGGGTATTGAGCACGCTCAACTGCTCCTCGCTCTTGAGGGTCAGGACCCGGGCCTCAGCCAGACGCGCGTCCAGCTCGGCCTGTTCGGCCCGCATGCGTGCGTTTCTGAAGGATTGGTCGGCCATGTTGCCCTTGGCCCGGTTGAACTTGTCTTCGGCCAGTTTCATTTCAGGCACTTCGTCGGCAGTGGCGCCAACAGCCTTGGCTTGTTCGAGTGCCTGTGCAGTCAGGCGCATTTGTTCATTCGGCGCAGGATCGGCTGCACAACCCGCCAGAGCCAGAACGGCCAGGGCAGCGAAAAGAGGTCGAATACTCACTAAAAATCCCTACTGTTTTGGGCTACTGACAGGTGGCGTCTGCCGTTGAGAAAGTTGAGCATTCCAACGCTCGATATTGCGCAACAGCACGGCCTCCGTCAGTCCGGACGCGGGCAATTCTGTCATCTTTTTGGCCAACTGTCCGCGCAACCACGGATCGTTGCAGGCGGAGTCATGGGAAATGGCCAGAAACAGCCCCGGCTTGTCTACCGGTTGCACGCGAGCCACCAGGTCATTGGACATGCCCAATGTCTGCGCCATCGCCACGCCCGAGTAGCGTCCGGCCAGGACATATTCCACCTCGCCCAACAGCAGTTTCTGGAAGGCCTGGGTCAGGTTGGACGTACGCGTCAGGGACAATTGCTGCTCGGCGAAAGTGGCGAATGCCGGGGTCAGTCGGGACTTTTCCGACAAGGCGCCAGTATGCCCCGGCAGGTCCTGCACCTTGCTATAGACCAGTGACGAATCCTTGCGGGTCCAGACCAGATAATCGTTTTCCAGCAACGGCGGGTGAATGTAATCCAGGGTTTCCAGTTCGCTGACCGTCAACGAGGCGTCAGCCAGCATGTCCATGCGTCCACTGCGCACTTCGTCCAGGGCCTGGGAGCGTTTTCCGGCGTACAACAGTTCAACCTTGATCCCTAACTGCCCCGCCACTAGCTGCAACAAATCGGCACTGGCGCCGATCAGATGCCTGGGATCCTGCGGGTCTTGCCACAGGAAAGGTGGCGCATCCGGACTGCCGGTCACCACCAGGCGATCGCACTTGCCGGCTGCAGTGGACAGCGCTGGAAATAGCGTCAACCCAAGAAGCAATGACCAGCCACATAGGCGGCTCAAATCCATGGCGAAACACTCCCGTTGAGACCGTTTATGTTCTTGTAGGAGCGAGCCAGCTCGCGATGGTTTCAAGGGCACCGTGCTAATTCAGGTTCCCCGCGTCATCGTTGACGTCCATCGTCGGAACGCCGCCCGGAGCCGGCTCGCTCCTACAGAAAAAAAGGCAAAAAAAAGCCCGACCAGAAGGCCGGGCTCTTTATAAGTGAAGCAGCCGGATTAGACCAGCTTCTCCAGCTCAGGGATGGCTTCGAACAAGTCCGCCACCAGGCCGTAATCGGCCACCTGGAAGATCGGCGCTTCTTCGTCCTTGTTGATCGCAACGATCACTTTGGAGTCTTTCATGCCGGCCAGGTGCTGGATCGCGCCGGAGATACCGACGGCAATGTACAGCTGTGGAGCAACGATCTTGCCGGTCTGACCGACCTGCATGTCGTTGGGTACGAAACCTGCGTCGACCGCGGCGCGGGAAGCACCGACGGCAGCGCCCAGCTTGTCGGCCAGGGCGTACAAGTGTTTGAAGTTGTCACCGTTCTGCATGCCGCGGCCGCCGGAAACGACGATCTTGGCAGCGGTCAGTTCCGGACGATCGGACTTGGCCAGTTCTTCGCCGACGAAGCTGGAGATGCCAGCGTTGTGGGCAGCGGCAACGGCTTCTACAGCAGCCGAACCACCTTCAGCGGCAACCGGGTCGAAACCGGTGGCACGCACGGTGATCACCTTCACTGACGCGTTCGACTGAACGGTAGCGATGGCGTTACCGGCATAGATCGGACGCTTGAAGGTGTCAGCGCTTTCGACCGAGATGATCTCGGAGATCTGGTCAACGTCCAGCGCAGCGGCGACGCGCGGCAGGATGTTTTTGCCGTTGGAAGTGGCGGCAGCCAGGATGTGGCTGTAGCCCTTGCCCAGCTCGGCAACCAGAGGCGCAACGTTTTCCGGCAGCTGGTGAGCGTAGGCAGCGTTGTCGGCCACCAGCACTTTAGCCACGCCAGCGACTTTCGCAGCGGCTTCAGCCACGGCGCCAGCGCCCTGGCCTGCAACCAGCACGTGGATGTCGCCGCCGATTTTGGCAGCGGCAGCCACGGTGTTCAGCGTGGCCGGGGCCAGCACTTTGTTGTCGTGTTCAGCAATAACCAAGATAGTCATTTAGATTACCTTCGCTTCGTTTTTCAGTTTCTCGACCAGTTCAGCCACCGACTTGACCTTGATACCCGCGCTGCGTGCAGCAGGCGCTTCGACTTTCACGGTCTTGTTGGTGGAGGCGGTGGAAACGCCCAAAGCGTCCGGAGTCAGCACTTCGAGAGGCTTCTTCTTGGCTTTCATGATGTTTGGCAGGGACGCGTAGCGCGGCTCGTTCAAACGCAGGTCGGTGGTGACGATGGCCGGCAGTTTCAGGGAAACGGTCTGCGCGCCGCCATCGATTTCGCGGGTCACGGCGACGCTGTCGCCGCTGATTTCGACTTTCGAAGCGAACGTGCCCTGACCGTAACCGCTCAATGCGGCAAGCATCTGGCCAGTCTGGTTGTTGTCGCTGTCGATGGCTTGTTTGCCAAGGATCACCAGCTGAGGCTGTTCCTTGTCGACAACAGCCTTCAGCAGTTTGGCAACGGCCAGGGAAGTCAGATCTTCGGCGGATTCGACGAGGATGGCGCGGTCAGCACCCAGAGCCAGCGCAGTGCGCAGTTGCTCTTGAGCGGTGGACGGGCCGACGGAGACGACGACGATTTCAGTCGCGACGCCTTTCTCTTTCAGGCGTACCGCTTCTTCCACTGCGATTTCGCAGAACGGGTTCATCGACATCTTGACGTTGGCAAGATCGACGCCGGAATTGTCCGCCTTGACGCGGACCTTGACGTTGTAATCCACAACGCGTTTGACAGCTACAAGAACCTTCATGGATTCCTCGTTACTCTCCGGTGAAAAGGAAGTCGCCTAGGCGAACCTGGCGGTTGATGCTCATCGGGCGCAAGGGCACCTCTAAAAACGCCGGCAAACGTGTCAAGTGACCATCGCTCATAATGTTGATGACCGTTCGTCAGTCGTGACTCACGAGTCATTCATTATCGCGGCGTGTAAACTGCGCGCCAAACCTGCGCGGCTCATCACTTTCCAGTGCCATCGCCCTGTCTTTAGAGGTGCTCTTGAAACCAACAGTCAGCCTACGGCGAGCGCAAAACCGCCCGTATCTTGACCGGAACACCTATTCCGGTCAATACGGCAAAATAGCCGTTCATAAGCCGCGTGACTTTGATTTCTCTGGCTTTGAGCCAATTCAAACAAACGTTTGTATTGGACGCTGAGAGTGGTGTAGATATAATGCGCCACCCAAAGAGAAAGGTGGTTACTCGATTGTCCTCTCCCGGCGTTGCGCAGGGATTCAGGGATGCGACACCCAACCTCCCAATTAGAAAAAAAACTGTTGAGCCTTGAGTAGGAGATAACCTGTGGAACGCGAATACATGGAATTCGACGTCGTCATCGTCGGTGCCGGCCCCGCTGGTCTTTCCGCTGCCTGCCGATTGAAGCAGAAGGCCGCCGAAGCCGGTAAGGAAATCAGCGTCTGCGTGGTCGAAAAAGGCTCCGAGGTCGGTGCTCACATCTTGTCTGGTGCCGTGTTCGAACCACGGGCCCTGAACGAATTGTTCCCGGACTGGAAAGCACTCGGCGCGCCGCTGAACACGCCGGTCACCCGCGATGACATCTTCGTGCTGAAAAACGCCGAAAGCGCGCAGAAAATCCCTGACTTCTTTGTGCCCAAGACCATGCACAACGAAGGCAACTACATCATCTCCCTGGGTAACCTGTGCCGCTGGCTGGCCCAGCAGGCCGAGAACCTGGGCGTGGAAATCTACCCGGGCTTCGCCGCCCAGGAAGCCCTGTTCGACGAGAACGGCGTGGTTCGCGGGATCATCACCGGCGACCTGGGCGTTGACCGCGAAGGTCACCCGAAGGAAGGCCTGTACACCCCGGGCATGGAATTGCGTGGCAAGTACACGCTGTTCGCCGAAGGTTGCCGCGGCCACATCGGCAAGCAGCTGATCAAGCGTTTCAACCTCGACAGCGATGCAGACGCCCAGCACTACGGCATCGGCCTGAAAGAAATCTGGGAAGTCGACCCGGCCAAGCATCAGCCAGGCCTGGTGGTCCACACCGCCGGTTGGCCGATGGACATCATGGGCACCGAGAACACCGGTGGCTCGTTCCTCTATCACCTGGAAAACAACCAGGTGGTGGTCGGCCTGATCGCCGACCTGTCCTACAGCAACACCTACCTGTCGCCGTTCGACGAGTTCCAGCGCCTCAAGCATCACCCGGTGCTCAAACAGTACCTGGAAGGCGGCAAGCGCATCAGCTACGGCGCTCGCGCCATCTGCAAGGGCGGCCTGAATTCGCTGCCGAAAATGGTCTTCAAGGGCGGCGCGCTGATCGGTTGCGACCTCGGCACCCTGAACTTCGCCAAGATCAAAGGCAGCCACACCGCGATGAAGTCCGGCATGCTGGCCGCCGAATCCGTGGCCGACGCGCTGTTCGCTGATCTGGACGGCACTGCAGAACTGACCAGTTACGTCGACGCGTTCAAGAAGAGCTGGCTCTACGACGAACTGTTCGCCAGCCGCAACTTCGGCCCGGCGATCCACAAGTTCGGCGCTATCGTCGGTGGCGGTTTCAACTGGCTCGACCAGAACATCTTCGGCGGCAAACTGCCGTTCACCCTGCACGACACCAAGCCGGACTACGCGTGCCTCAAGCTTGCGGCCGACTGCAAGAAGATCGACTACCCGAAACCGGACGGCAAGATCAGCTTCGACAAACTCAGCTCGGTGTTCATCTCCGGTACCAACCATGAAGAAGAACAGCCGTGCCACTTGAAGCTGACCGATCCGAGCATCCCGATCAACAAGAACCTGCCGCTGTACGATGAGCCAGCCCAGCGTTATTGCCCGGCCGGCGTGTACGAAGTGATTACCAAGGAAGATGGCGAGAAGCGCTTCCAGATCAACGCCCAGAACTGTGTGCACTGCAAGACCTGCGACATCAAGGACCCTTCGCAGAACATCACCTGGGTGACGCCGGAAGGCGCTGGCGGCCCGACTTACCCGAACATGTAAGCCGTACGCCTGAACAACGAGGCTCCCGAATGGGGGCCTTTTTGTTGCCTGAAATTTCGCGCAATGCATCGTCCTCTGTGGGAGCGAGCTTGCTCGCGAAAGACGCCAATACACCGCTTGTATTCAGACACTACGCGTCAGCGCTATCGACCTTCGCGAGCAAGCTCGCTCCTACAGGTCACGTGTCAGACTTTCGCGCCTAGGTCGTTCGACAACCGCGCCGTGACCCCTTTGATCAGGGGAATCAACTCGGCCATTTTTTCCAGCGACATATACGGCACGGTACTGGCGATGCTGATGCCGGCGACGATGCGCTTGCTGGCATCACGAATCGGTGCCGCCACGCAACGGATCGACGGTTCGTTGTCCTCCAGGTCGAACGCATAACCTCCGGCCACATACTCGATCATGCGCTGCTGAAATTGCTCCCAGGACTGCTCCGGGTGCTGCGGCCAGAACTGATTTTTCCCACCTGCTGGCAAACTGACTTCGTACAACCGTTGCCACTCTTGTGGCGTGTCGTCGAGCATCAGTGCCTTACCGATGCCGGTACGCGCCAACGGCATGCGATGGCCGACCCGCGAGCGCATTTCCGGGCCGTTGCGTCCCGGATTCTTGTGCAGGTACAGCACTTCGTCGCCTTCTCGGATCGCCAGGTGAATGGTGTCACCGGTCAGCGCCGACAACTCATCCAGATACGGCCCGGCCAGGGTGACCAACGGCAGTTCTTCGCGCGCCTGAAACCCCAATTCGATCAGCTTCGGCCCCAGCAGGTAACCGACTTGCGGCACCACCCGCAGATAACGTTCGTCGACCAGGCAACTGGCCAGTCGATGAGTGGTGCTGCGCGTGGTCCCGATCAACCGGGCGATCTCCTTGAGATCACGGGCGCCACTGGCCACGGCCTGAACCACACCCAAACCTCGAAGCAGTGTCTGGGTGCCGGTTGGCGCGGCGTCCTTGGCGATTTTTGGGGCGTCTTCCTGCATATCCAGCCTTTACCGTTGAGCGAGTGAACGGGCGGCATTATGGTCGCCCTCCTGCTGCGACTACAACTTGATACGCTCGACCTTGCCCACCAGCAAAATGTAGGAAAGTGCACCCAGCAATGCCAGAACCGAGATGTAGGTGATCGCCGGGGCAAAGGACTCACCGCTGGCGAGGAAACCGATGACGATTGGCGTGGCAATGGCCGACAGGTTGCCGATGAAGTTGAACACGCCACCGGTCAGTCCCAGCAAACGTGCCGGCGCCAGCGTGGAAACCAGCGACCAGGTGATCGAAGCCAGACCGTTGCCGAAGAACGCCAGGGCGAGGAAGGCGATCACCAGCGGCGTCGACTCGACGAAGTTGGCGCCGATGATCGAAGTGGAAATCAGCAGGCCACTGATGATCGGCAATTTGCGAGCGAAACCGACCGTGTACCCGCGCCGGATCAGGAAATCCGAAAAGAATCCGGAACACAGCACACCGACGAACGCCGCGAGAAATGGCAGCGATGCCAGTAAGCCGGATTTGATGAAGTCCATCCCCCGGTATTTCACCAGGTAGGTCGGGAACCACGTCAGGAAAAACCACAGCGTCGAGTTGAGGCAGAACTGGCCCAGGTAGATGCCCCAGAGTTTGCGCTTGCTCAGGACGATCCCCAGGTCGGCCCAGCTGAATTTCGCTTTGACCCTGGCTTGCTCGGCCTGGATGTCCACCAGCCCGCCGCCTTCGCGGATCAGGTCGATTTCGGCCTCGTTGGCGCCTTTGAAGTCACGCGGTTCGCGATACACCGCGTACCAGATCACCGCCCAGAGAATGCCTACCGCGCCGGTGGTGACAAACACCATGTGCCAGCCGAATTCGTGCTGAAGCCAGGCCAGTAACGGCGTCAGGAATGCCAGGCCGACAAACTGCCCAGAGGTATAGAAACCGATGGCCGTGGCGCGCTCGCGTTCCGGGAACCACGTGGTGACGACGCGGCTGTTGATCGGATAGGCCGGCGCTTCCAGGGCACCGACGGCCATGCGCAGCACGAACAGCGCGATGAAGCTGCCGGCGAAGCCAAGCATCACTGTGGCAATCGACCATAGCAGCAAGGCAGCGGTGTAGAGAATGCGCGGCGGAACACGGTCCACCAGCCAGCCACCGGGGATCTGCATGGCGGCGTAGGTCCAGCCGAAGGCCGAGAAAATCAGGCCGACGTGAATCGGGTCGATGCCCAGTTCGCTGGTCAGCGCCGGGGCAGCGATCGACAGGTTGCTGCGGTCCAGGTAATTGATCACCACGGTGATGAACAGCAGGACCATGATAAAAAAACGCTTGCGGCTGGGCGTCACCAACGTCGCCTGCCCGGTGAGGGTTTGCGGTTGCATGAGGAGTGCCTCTTCTTATGTTTATTGAGGACGATTGGAAAATTTGCACTGTCTCTGTGGGGGCGGGCTTGTCCGCGATGGCGGCGGCACATCCGGCATTGATGTGACCGACAGGACGCTATCGCGGGCAAGCCCGCTCCCACAGGTTATGTGTCAGGAGAAACTCACCACTCGGCAAAACTGCCATCGGCATGGCGCCAGATCGGGTTGCGCCAGCGGTGCCCGATGGCTGCGCGTTCGATCACGTACTCCTCGTTGATCTCAATACCCAGGCCCGGGCCGTTGGGGATTTTCACGAAGCCTTTGTCGTAGTCGAACACCCGCGGATCCTTGACGTAATCCAGCAGGTCGTTGCTCTCGTTGTAATGGATGCCCAGGCTCTGTTCCTGAATGAACGCGTTGTAGCAGGCCGCGTCCAGTTGCAGGCAAGCGGCCAGCGCAATCGGGCCCAGCGGACAATGCAGCGCCAGCGCCACGTCGTAGGCTTCGGCCATGTTGGCGATCTTGCGGGTTTCGGTGATGCCACCGGCGTGGGACGCATCGGGTTGAATGATGTCGACGTAGCCTTCGCTGAGCACGCGTTTGAAATCCCAACGGGAAAACAACCGTTCGCCCAGGGCAATCGGCGTGCTGGTCAGCGGCGCCAGCTCCTTCAGCGCTTCATAGTTTTCACTGAGCACTGGCTCTTCGATGAACATCAGTTTGTACGGGTCGAGCTCTTTCATGAGCACCTTGGCCATGGGCTTGTGCACCCGGCCATGGAAGTCGACGCCGATGCCGACGTTCGGGCCCACCGCGTCACGCACGGCAGCGACGTTGGCCAGGGCCAGGTCGACTTTCTCGAAGGTGTCGAGGAACTGCAGCTCTTCGGTGCCGTTCATTTTCACCGCGGTGAAACCGCGCCCCACCGCTTCTTTCGCTGCCCGCGCGGTATCCGCCGGACGGTCGCCGCCGATCCACGAATAGACACGAATCTTGTCGCGCACCTGGCCGCCCAGCAGGTCGCTGACCGACACCCCCAGCGCCTTGCCCTTGATGTCCCACAACGCCTGATCGATGCCGGCCAGTGCGCTCATGTGGATTGCGCCGCCACGGTAGAAGCCACCGCGATAAAGCACGGTCCAGATGTCTTCGATGTTGCGCGGGTCTTTGCCGATCAGGTAGTCGGACAATTCTTCGACGGCAGCCGCCACGGTGTGGGCGCGGCCTTCGACCACGGGCTCGCCCCAACCGGTGACGCCCTCATCGGTTTCGACCTTGAGGAAGCACCAGCGCGGCGGAACGATGAAGGTGGTCAGTTTGGTGATTTTCATCTTTTTGTCTCTCTTATTCAGATGCAGCGCACGCAGCGCCAAAAGCCTTAGCGAAGGGATTTCCAGGCCGCGACATAGGCCTTGGCATTGGCCGCCACTTGCGCAGGGGTCATGCCTGGCTTGAACAACCCGGAGCCGAGGCCGAAGCCTTTGACGCCGGCATCGATGAACACCTGCATGTTGTCCGGGGTGATGCCACCGACCGGTGCCAGAATCGTTCCCGCCGGCAACACCGCGAGCCATGCCTTGACGACCGCCGGCCCCATCTGTTCGGCCGGAAACATCTTCAGGATGTCCGCCCCTTCGGCCAGTGCCGCAAAGGCTTCGGTCGGCGTGGCGACACCCGGCGACAGGTACAGCCCCGCAGCCTTCGCGGCGCGCAATACCTTGGGATCGCTGTGGGGCATCACGATCACCTGACCGCCCGCCGCTTTCACTTGCTCGACCTGTTCCGGTGTCAGCACCGTGCCGGCACCGATCAGGCAATCAGCGGGCAAGGTGCTGCGCAGGATACGGATGCTTTCGTACGGCTCCGGGGAGTTGAGCGGTACCTCGATGACGCAAAATCCGGCTGCGTACAGGACTTCGCCGATGGCCGCCGCTTCTTGCGGACGCAAGCCGCGCAGGATCGCGATCAGACCGTTTTGCGCCAGTGCTTGTTTGAGCATGTTCAGAGCTCCAGTCAGGTTTAACGGGATGGGTTGGGCGTGATCAGTCCGGCGGCCAGCGCCAGTTGCCACAGCCCGCGTTCGGTGGCCTGTTCGACCAGCGCCACTCGGGCAAACCCGCAAGCGTCCAGGGCCCGGCTGTAACGCGTACAGAGTTGGGCGTTGCCGATGAGGATGATCGATGGCAGGTGCACACTGTTGCGCCGATGTCGCAGGACGCGGGCAAGGGCCGACAGTTCATGGCCGATCAACAGGCCGGACAGGTAGTCCGGTTGTGCGGTGGCGCTCAGCGCCCCCGTCAGACCGAGGCTGCGAGCGCTGAACATGGTCGAGAGCACACCGGTTTCGCCGTCCGCCGACAATGCCACCTGCACGCCGCGATCAAACGCTTCGTCATCGAACGACCCGCCGCGTTGCTGGGTACGCCCCAGAATGCTGTGTTCGCTGAGCACGGCGAAGACTTCGCCGGTCATGAAAGTGTCGAAATGGACGATGCAGCCGTCGGCCACTTCCACCCATTTCGAATGACTGCCCGGCAGGCCGATCAACAGATCGGCGCCCGCCTCGTTCGACAGGGTTTGCAGCACGCCGAGCACTTGGGTTTCTTCGCCGCGCATCACGTTGGGCAAGCGCGAGCGCTGGATCACACCCGGCACGATGTGCACGTCGACACCACGAAGACTGCGTACGGTTTGCAAGGCGGTGCCGAGGGTGGCGACGTTTGCCGGCGTATCGCGGTAGGCCGCTTCACACCAGCCCTGGGCGCTGCCGACCATGCCACAGGCAATCACCGGCAGGCCGGGCTGTTCGTCGAGCCAGTCGCCGCATGCCTGGTCAAAGGCCAGTTCAAAACCGTCGGTGCATTCCCGGCCGGCAATGACGCGCGGCGCCTTGGGCAGCTGCATGATCCCCGACGACAGCGAACGCTGTTCGAGCACTTGGCCACCTTCGGCCAGTTTGTAAGCACGTAATGAGGTTGTCCCCCAATCGAGCGCGATCAATTGCGCCAGCATCGCTTCACCTGTTTTGGTTTTTGGCAGTGAGTGAGCTGGACTATAAACCCGGACGGCGCAAAATCTCAATATATAAATATCAATCCCATATATTGGGAGAAGACAAAAAAAATCGCAGCGTTCGCGAGCCCCTGGAATGCAGGAGCTCGCTTGTCTGCGATGGTCGTCAACGAAGAAGCGTGAAGCCTGACACCCCGTGGTGCTTTCGATTTCTTCGCGAGCAGGCTCGCTCCTACGGGGGTTGGGCGTTTATTGACCTTCGGCGAACTCGCGAAGCACTTTGCCGTCCATGCGGTAGCGAACCCACTCCTCCTGTGGCTGCGCGCCCAGGGATTTGTAGAAATCGATGGCTGGGGTGTTCCACTCCAGAACGCTCCATTCGAAGCGCCCGCAATCGTTGGCACAGGCAATTTTCGCCAAATGCCGCAGCAGGGTTTTGCCGGCACCGCCACCCCGCTGCTCCGGGGTGATGTAGAGGTCTTCGAGGTACAGGCAGTTGCTGCCCAGCCATGTGGAATAGCTGAAGAAGAACACCGCGAAACCGATCGGCAACCCGTCGCGCAGGCAGATCAGGCCATGGGCGGTCGCCCCTTCGCTGAACAGGCTGCGCTCGATGTCGGCGACGCTGGCAATGACTTCGTGGCGGGCACGTTCGTAGTCGGCCAATTCCGTGATGAACGCGAGGATTTGTGGCGCGTCACTGGGGGTTGCCGGGCGGATTTCGATCGTCATGGACGCGCCTTGTCAAAAGTTGAAAACGCCATACTAAGGCGGCGCGCGATTTGTGGCGAGGGAGCTTGCTCCCTCGCCACAGAACACCGTCGCCACAGGTTGTTACTCCGGCTAGGGCTAACCCTTGCATCGCGAACCTCGCACCTAAGATAGACGCCTTGCGTGATAGATAGATGACCTGCCATTTGATCGGGTGAAGGAACCACGTCATGTCTACCGCAACACCCCCTGTCTCCAGCAAGTTGTTCGGCCTGTTTTGCCTGGCCAGCTACCTGCTGTCGCTGTCTTACGGTTCGACCTTTTTGCTGTCGCTGTTGATCGGCTCTCGCGGTGGCAATGAGCAGGATGCCGGCAGCGTGATTTCGGTAGCGATGCTCAGCACTTTCGCCGCCGTAATCGTCTCCGGTCACTTGTCCGACTGGCTCGGCGCGGCCCGTTCGGTGGCGCTGTTCGGCCTGTTGCTGGTCGCCGCCAGCCTTGGTTTTGCCCTGACGCCAGGCTTCGGCCATCTGCTGCTGATTTTCGGGTTGTTGCTGGGGTTGGGTTGGGGCGTGTTCTACACCCTCGGGCCGATCATCGTCGCCAGCCTGGTGACGCCGGCGCAGCGAGCCAAGTATTTCGCCCTCCTGTCGGGCAGCATGATGACCGGCATCGGCAGCGGTCCGTTGCTCGGTCGCGCCGCGAGCGCCCTCGGCTATCCGGTAACGGCGGCGTTTTACCTGGCGGCGCTGGCGAGTCTTGTGGGGGTACTGCTGTTCTGGCGTCTGGACCGACACCTGAAAACGGCCGCGGCGCAATCGACCGTCGTATCGCGGATTTCCTGGCACGCCGCGGCCCGAGTGCTGTCGTCCAGAGCGGTGTTTCCGATCATCATGGTCGGCCTCGGTGGCTGCGTGTTCGGCGGATTGTCGAGCTTTCAAACCAGCTACGCGGCGCAGCGCTCGCTCGACTATTCGTTGTTCTTTCTCGGCTTCATGAGCGCGGCGATCAGCGGTCGCCTGCTGATCGCCGGATTCGTGGTCAAGCGCGATCCACTGCGTGCGTCCTGCCTGCTTTCGGGGCTGATGCTGGCCTCGATCCTGATGTTCGGGTTCGTGGTCGACAACGGCTTCAACTACGTGCTCGCCGCCGTGATGCTCGGGGTCGGTTACGGCCTGACCTATTCAGTGATCAACGGCCTGGCCGCCAATGAGGCGCCGAGCGGCACCACCGCGCAATCCTTGCTGCTGTTCAGCCTGTCGTACTTCATCGGCGTATTCGGCTTTCCATTGCTGGCCGGGAAAATCATCGTCGAACACGGCATGGCCACGCTGCTGCTCACCGTAATGGCGGTTGCATCGCTCAATTGGTTGATCACCGTCGGGCGCCTGCTCTGGCGTCGAATGAGCATGGCCAAGGCGTTGCAGCGCGCCTGAGCCGTCCGTCGCCCATCAGGCACCCATCGAGATCCGGGGCGGACTAATCAGGTAGGACTCTATTTATTGGAGACAACACCATGAGCCTGTCCCGGTTGACCGCCCTCGCCCTTGCTGCGCTGCTGTCCTCTACCGCCTTCGCCGGGACCACCGGCCCCACTAACCCTGTGGAGAAACCCAAGGCCCCGGCCATCCAGAGCGCCCCTGGCATCAACACCGACGGTGCGGGAATCGACAACCGTTTGCCGCCTTCCACGGGGACCGATCCACGCACCCAGGGCAACGACCCCGGGCGCCAGGGCGGATTCGACTTGCCGGACACCGAAACACCCGGTGACACCGGCGGCGGCCTGGGCTCAAGCACCAGCGGTGACTCGGGCAAAGCCGGCGGAATCAGCCAATAGCTGCCCCACCCCCGGAAAGCAGGATTGCTGTCCCACTTTCGGGGTGCGGATCAGCTATCGCGAATCGCCTTCAGGAGCCGGCTTGCCAACGATGACGGCAGATCAACGGCTAGAGCCATCGCCAATCAACGCATCCACTTCAGCCGCCCCTGGCGAAGTAGCAGGCCCCCAGCGAGTCACCGCCAAAGCCGCCGCCGCATTCGCCCGCCGTGCTGCATCAAACGCCGACAATCCCTGGGCCAGCCCCGCCACGAACACCCCGGCATGGGCATCGCCCGCACCATTGCTGTCCACCGCGTCGACCTTGAAGCCCGGCACATGCCGACGCTCAGAACCCTGGCTGATCCAGCAGCCTTGCGGCCCATCGCGCACGACCATCAACACCGTGGCCGGTAGATGCGCCGCCAGGCACGTCAGCGCGTCGGAGATGTCCGACACCCCCATGAATCTCTGCGCCTCGACCGCGTTGCTGGTCCACAGGTCGATGCGTGGCAACAACGCCTGCATCAGCGGTGCATCCGGTGAATCCACCAAGGGCCCCGGATCGAATACCACCTTGATAGCGCTCGGCAACGCCAGCACCCAGTCCACCAGCGCCTGTGCCTTGCCGACGTGCAGCAGGCTGTAGCCACTGACGTAGACATAATCACCCGCCTCGGCCGACACGCTTGCCAGGTCTTCGGCCGTCAGTTCACCTTCCGCACCGATGTAGGAGACAAAACTGCGCTCGGCCGAAGCGTCGGTGATGGCGACACACAATCCGGTATCGCGCTCGGCGCGCTGAGCGATGCCGATCTGGATGCCCTCCGCGTTCATCGCCTCGCGCGCTAAGTCACCGAAGCGCCCGGTGCCATGCCGACCCAGGTAAACCACCGGCAGACCATTGCGACGGGCGGCGGCCATCACATTGAAACCGCCACCGGCTTCGAAACGGGCCGATTGCGCGAGCACATCGCCACCTGCTTGCGGCAATTTATCCACGGCCATGACCAGGTCGATGATGACCTGGCCGGTGTGCAACAACTTAGGCATGGGCATTCTCGATCAATGCGGCGCGACGATCCTTCGCCCCGCCGAGTACCCGATAAATCCCACCAGCGACCACGAAGGTCACGATCCAGCCGAGGCCGTTATGGCCCAGCCACGAATCGGACAGAAAGCCTTTGAACCAGACGTTGTCTGCGGTAGTGCCAATGGTGGTGAAACTGAAACCGAGCACAATGGCGATGGCCCAGGCACCGAAGGCTCGCCATTCGACGCCGCCGCGATACCAGTAGGCGCTGCTCGGGCTGACATCCAGCAAGTCCTTGGGACTGTAATAGTGACGATGGATCAGGTCGACCACGAAAATCCCGACCCACGCGGTGATCGGCACTGCCAGCAGGGAAATGAAGGTGATGAACGGACCATAGAAACTGTCGGCGATCAGCATGAAGTAAATCGAACCGGCGAAGATCGCAACGATGTCGACCACCACGGCGTAGACACGCTTGACCTTCAAACCGAGGGTCAGCGTGGTCAGGCCGGCGGAATACACCGAGAGGTTATTCGACAGCAGCAGCCCGCCGAATGCGGTGACTAGGTACGGCACGGCCATCCAGGTCGGCAGCATGTCGCGAATCGCGATGATCGGATCGGTGGCCTGGGCCAGGTCGTTATTGCCCACCGACAGCAGGCCGCCGAGGGTGATCAGCAGCACCAGCGGAATGCCCGCGCCGAATGCCGCCGACGCCACCAGGCGCACAGCCTTGACGCTGCGGTGCTGATAGCGCGACATGTCGGCACCGGCATTGGCCCAACCAATCCCGGTGCCCGCCGCCATGGTGCCAACGCCGATGATCATGGCGCTGAGCGGCGCAGGCGTGGCATTGAATACCGCGCTCCAGTCGATGGTGGCGCAGAGGAACCCGCCGACCAGAATGTTCAGCGCGCCGAACACGTAGGTCGCCCATTTCTGGATCACCAACAGCGTGGCGTGACCGAGGCCGGACACCGACAGGGTCAGCAACACGAAAATCGCGATGAACAGCAGCGTCAACAGCGGTGCGCTTTTCGCTTCCACCGGCGAGCCGAACAGAATCGAACACAATGACAACAGCACGAACGCGGCAGTGGTGGTGTTGACCGTTTCCCAACCCAGGCGCGACATCAGTGAGACCAGGGTCGGGCCGATGTTGCCGCGTACGCCGAAGATCGCGCGCGACAGGGTCAGGCTAGGTGCCCGGCCTCGACGGCCGGCGATGGAGATGATCCCGACCACCGCGAAAGAACCGGCGGCACCGAGGATCGCGACGATGATCGCCTGCCAGATCGCCAAGCCGCGAAACGCTACGAGGGTTGCGCCCAAAGGCAGGCCGAGGATGGAAATGTTGGCGGCGAACCAGACCCAGAACAGTTGCAAGGGATGACCCTTGCACTCGGCTTCCGGCACAGGTTCGATGCCACGGGTTTCCAGTTGTCCGGCATTTTGCCCCGCGTTTGATGAACTCATGAAAAAAATGCTCCTGTTGCCTTTGTTGTGGTTGTGGGCAATACGGAAGTCGACACAACGTCTCGGCGTTCCTGGCCGTGCTCGTGCGATCCATTGCGGGTTATCAAATCCAGTGTTCAGCGCGACTATCGCGAGCAGGCTTGCTCCCACAGGGTCACTGCGATCCTGAAGGTACACGCTGTACCTGTGGGAGCGGGCTTGCCCGCGATGGCGTCAGCGCAATCAACGCAAAGCCAATAGCCCCTGCACCAGTGGCTTCAGCTCCAGATCGTTGACAGCCTTGACTGTGTCGATCAACGCGACAGGCCAAGTCTCAAGGCCCAGGTTGGCCCCGAGCATCGCGCCGAGAATCGCGGCGATGGTGTCGGTGTCGCCCCCCAGGCTGGCGGCCATGCACAGCGCTTCGAAGGCATTCATCTCGCCGATGGCCACTTGCTGCGCCAGGGCAAACGCTACCACCACCGATTCCTGTGATGCCACCGAAGTGCCAATCACGTCGTACAGCAGGTCGGCCAACAACGCCTTGTCGCTGTCGATGCTGATGCTGCGCGCCCAACTGATGCGCGAGGCAATGCGTCCGCCGGCAACCCAATGGCCATGGCTTTCGGCTTGCTGGGCGACTTGCTGGCCAAGGTTCAGCGCTTCCCCCAAATCCATGCCGTTGATCCCGGCCGAAACCACCGCCGCCACCGCCGCCGCGCTCGAAATACCCAGCGTGGTGTTATGGGTCACCTGGCAGGCCTGTACCACGGCATCGATAAAACGCGCGGGATCTGCGACGTCGGCCGCGATACCGACCGGGGTGATGCGCATCGCCGCACCGTTGGTGGTGCCGTAACGCCCCGCCTCTTCCGGCGAATGACCGGCCAGGATCATTTCAATCGCACGTTTGGTCGACGGCCCGAGCAAATCCTGGGAGCCCTTGGCCTGCATTTGGGCTTCCCATTCGATCAAGCGCCGGGCGAGCAGCGCCGGTTCGATCCTGCCCTTGCCGTCGATCAGCAACTGGCCGACCAGGATCGCCTGTTCGGTGTCGTCAGTGATCGAGCCCCTGGGCATGTTGGGGGCAATCGGTTGCAAGGGGCCGGCGTCTTGCAGGTCGGTGATTTCGCCGAAGCGCGCCTTGATTTCGGGGCGGCTCAGGGATTGGGTCGGCATTCCCAGCGCATCACCCAGGGCCAAGCCATAGAATGCGCCAAGCGCACGGTTGAGCGCCGTCATTGCGCCGTTCCAAACTGCAGGTGAAGACGAAAGTGCACAGGGTCGAGCAAACTTTCCACCTGTTCCATGAAACGGTTTTGCCGGTCGTACGTGGTGCGCAAGGCTTTCAGGAATACCGTACCGACCGGGCGGCCCAACAGTTCCGCGTCTTCGGCGTTCAGCGGTTCGGCACCGATCCATTGATCGCCGCGTTCACCGATATAGCCATAGGCCGCCAGGGTGATGGTCAGGGAGTTGTCGATCAGACCGACACGCGGCAGGCTTTCCAGACCTCCGGTGGCGGGCATCAAGGAGCGTTCGAGGGAGACCAGCGTGCCGTCGTTGGAACGGCGGCGTCGGTCGAGCGTAATGAACTGGTCGATGCCGAAGCGCGACAGCAGGTCAGGACGGGTCACCGCCTCCAACCGCAGTACTTCGGTGTTGACCAGCGCGCCGCTGTCGGCCAGGGCCTGGGCCCAGCCGTTGCGCTGGTCGAGCACCATACCGTCGAAGGTGACGATGGAGCCTACCCCGCTTTGCGTCGCAATGTAGTTGCGCCGTTTCAACTCGGCCAGGGCTTCACGCAAAGTACCTCGGCTGACTTTGAATTCTTGAGCCAACTGATGCTCGCCCGGCAGATGAAAGCCGTCCTCCATGAGGCCGCTTTCAATGCGCCGGATGAGTTCGTCGACCACCCGTTGTTTCTTGTCGAATCGTACCTGTCTAATCATGTACAAATTGATACCCGAAACGGGTTGGGACGGGCAAGAAATATTTAAGGGAGGTGACAGAAGGATGCGATTGTTCGCGAGAGCGGGAGTGAGTCAGTCATGCAGCCATCGCGGGCAAGCCACGCTCCCACAGATTACGCAAAAACCTGTGGGAGCGTGGCTTGTCCGCGATGGCGCTCGTGAGAGCAGCGAAAATCTCAGCGCTGTTTCAAACGGTCAATCACCACCGCCAACAGCAGAATCGAACCCCGAATCACATACTGGTAAAACGTATCGATATTCTTCAGGTTCATCGCATTCTCGATGATTGCCAGAATCAACACCCCGGCAATCACGTGCCGGATCATGCCGATCCCGCCACTCAACGAAACCCCGCCCAGCACACACGCCGAGATCACCGTCAGCTCGAAGCCCTGGCCGATCATCGGCTGACCCGAGGTCATGCGCGAAGCCAGAATCACACCGGCCAACGCGCCGATCAGGCCATGCACGGCGAAGATAATGATCTTGGTCCGATCAACGTTGACCCCGGCCAGCAGCGCCGCTTCCTGGTTACCGCCGATGGCCATGGTGTTGCGGCCATAGGTGGTGTAGTTGAGCAACCAACCGAAGAACAGGAAGCAGACGATGGTAATCAGGATCGGCACCGGTACACCGAACAGTTGGCCATTGCCGAACACGAAGAATGATTCCTGGGACACGCCCACCGCTTTGCCGTTGGCGAAGATGTAGGCCAGGCCGCGCACGATCTGCATGGTGGCCAGCGTCGTGATCAACGCATTGACCCGCAGCTTGGCAATCACGATCCCGTTGACCAGCCCGACGATCAGCCCCATGACCAGTGCCGCACAGACACCGAGAAACACGCTGTTGGTGTCGCGCATCACCACGGCCGCGACGACCCCGGCACAGGCGATCACCGAGCCCACCGACAAGTCGAAATGCCCGGACGCCAGGCAGTACAACATGGTGCAGGCGGCAATCCCGGTGGTCGAAATCGCCAGGCCCAGGCCACGCATGTTCAGCGGCGATAGGAAATTGTCGATCAGCAAGGTGCAGAGCACGAAGATCCCCACCGCCGCCAGCAGCATCACCCAGTCATCAAGAAAGCGTCGCAGGTCCAGAGGCTTGCGCACGGTCGGCAGGGTTTCGTTTTGGGTTGTCATCATAGTCACCTCTCAGTTCGCCACGCCGTCAGCGCGTTGGCGCGGCAAAGCCAGTTGCAGCAAGTTGGATTCGTTGGCCTGTTCTCGGCTCAGTTCGCCGCGCATGGCGCCTTCGCACAGCACCAGGATGCGGTCGGAAATGCCCATCACTTCCATCAGGTCGCTGGACACCACGATCACCGAAATACCGTCGGCGGCCAGGTTATGGATGATCTGGTAGATCTCGGCCTTGGCGCCGATGTCGATACCGCGAGTGGGCTCGTCGAGCAGCAACACTTTCATCGGCATCGACAGCCAGCGACCGAGAATGGCCTTCTGCTGGTTGCCGCCGGATAGAAACTTGATCTGTTGTCCGGCATGCGGCGTTTTTACTTTCAGTGCCTTGATCTGCTTGTCGGCGTTGCCCTTTTCCCACAGCCCGCGCAACAGGCAGCCAAACGTGGAATGGGCGCCGCGCGCACTGATGTTGATGTTTTCGGCGACGCTGGAGAGCGGCATGATGCCCTCCTTCTTGCGATCCTCCGGGCACAGCAGAATCCCGGCGGCGATGGCGTCGCGGGGTGAACGCAACTTCAATTCGTGGCCGCGCAGTTCAAGGCGTCCGGCGGTGTTTCGCGTAAGCCCGCTGAGCATGCGGAACAGCTCGGTACGGCCGGCGCCCACCAGACCGAACAGCCCGAGAATCTCGCCTTTGTGTGCCTCGAAACTCACCGGTTCGCGCAAGCCTGGCCCGAGCAGGCCGTCGACTTTAAGTGCCACCGCGCCACGCTGGCGGGGACGGTAATCGTAGATGTCCTGGATGTCGCGACCGACCATGCACGTGACCAATTGATCGTGGGTCAGCTCGCTCATGTCCTCGAAGGTGCGTACGTAGCGACCATCCTTGAACACCGTCACCGCGTTGCAGATACGGAACACTTCTTCCATGCGATGGGAGACGTACAGCACCACTTTGCCCTCGTCGCGCAGGCGAGCGATGATCGCCATCAAGCGGTCGATTTCCCGCGCCGACAGGCTGCTGGTCGGCTCATCGAAGGCAATCACATGGGCGCCACGGGACAAGGCCTTGGCGATTTCCACCAGTTGCCGTTGCCCAAGGGACAGGCGTCCGACTTTTTCCTGGGGGTCGATTTCATCGGCCAGTCCCTTGAGGCAGGCCAGCGCTTGCTGGCGCAGGGTACGGCGATTGATCAAGCCGAAACTGGCTGGCAAATGCCCAAGGAACAGGTTTTCCGCCACGGTCATTTCCGGCACCAGGTGCAGCTCCTGGTGGATCACCGCCACCCCGCTGCCAATGCTGTCGGCGGTAGACTTGAAGACCATTGCCTGCTTGCCGATCTGCAAGTCGCCGCTGCTCGGGGTATAGGCGCCACCGAGGATTTTCAGCAGGGTCGACTTGCCGGCGCCGTTCTCGCCCATCAGGGCATGAACCTGCCCCGGATGGGCGACGAAGCTGATGCCATCCAGCGCCTTCACGCCGGGAAAGGTTTTGCCAATCCCGTTGAAGCGCAAGCTGCCACCGCCACTAAAGGAACGGCCGGTGCGTTGTTGTATTTGTGTTTGCGCGTGCATAACCACCTCATGACACAGATCAGGCAACCCCGTGGCCGGGGCTGCCGATGAAATCAACCCGCCCTCAGTTCCACAGACCGATCTTTTCCAGCTCCTGCTTGAAGTTGTCGCGGGTGATCAGCGTCACGTCATCCATGGCCGTGTATTTCGCCGGTTCTTTGCCGGTGGTGACCCACTCGTACATCATGCTGGCGGTGTTGTAGCCCTCGATGTGCGGGCTTGGCAGCATCGAGCCATAGAAGCCACTGTCGGGTTTCTTCAATTCACCGATGGCATCGGTGCCGTTGATGCCGATGCCGATCACATTCTTCGCCGCGAAGCCGGCAGCTTCCGTGGCGCGCACGCCGCCGAGCACGGTGTTGTCGTTCATGCCGCCGATGATCAGGTTCTTCGCCGCGCCCGGCAGCTTCACCAGCGCCGAGTTGGTGGCGTCCATGCTGCCCGGCACGTCGAGGGTTTTCAGCGCCGAGAACAAGATGTGATCCTTCGGCATGCCGGCGTCTTCCAGCGCCTTGACCGAACCGTCGGTGCGTTTCTTGCCGGTGTCGAGTTCGTTGTAGGTGTTGATCACCGCGTAGGTGTCTTTCCAGTCCCAACCGCGCTTTTTCGCTTCGGTGGCCATGGCGCCGCCCTGCTTCTGGCCGACTTCGAACGCTGCCATGCCAAGGTACGGAACCTCTTCCATGAATTTGCCACTGGCATCGACGAAGCGGTCATCGACGGCGATCACTTTCAAGCCGTTGAGCTTGGCCTTGGCCATGATCGCAGGGCCGAGGGACACATCGGGCGGGCAGATCACAAAACCCTTGGCGCCGTTGGCGGCCAGGCTGTCGATGGCCGACAGGGTCTTCTCGCCATCAGGCACGGCAATCTTGATCAGGGTGAAGCCCTTCTCCTTACCGGCCTTTTCGGCGAAGGCCCATTCGGTCTGGAACCACGGCTCTTCCGCTTGTTTGACCAGAAACCCGATTTTCACTTCCTCGGCCGCCAGCAGCGTACTGCTCAGGCTGACCGCAGTGACCGCCAGAGCGGCACAGCACAGGGAACGGATTGCACGACGACGATTCATAGGTTTTGACTCCTTGTTATTTTTGTTGAGCATTCTTCGAAAGCGTTCTTTTCAACCAATGGCGCGGTGAAACCTTATCGCTAAATAGTCATATCGTATGATGATTGAGTTTCAGGCGCAGTACTGCGCCTGAAATCCTCAGGTTTCAGTCGTGGTACATGACCGAGCGCCCACCATCGATGGTGATGCACGACGCGTTGATGAACGGCGCTTCATCGCTGGCCAGGAACACCGCTGTCATGGCGACTTCTATCGGCTGACCGATTCGTTTTGGCGGGTGCAGATCAAAGGCGCGCTGACGCTCGGCATAAGGATCGGCAAAACCGTTCCAGTAATCGACGTTCAACTGAGTTTCGATGTAGCCCGGTGCAATGGCATTGACGCGAATACCCTTGGGCGCATATTCGATGCCCAGGGCACGGGTCAGGCCGAGCAAGCCGTGCTTGGCCACCGGGTACGGGAAGCAACCGGGAATGATGTGGCTGGAATGGGTCGAGGCAATGTTGATAATGCTGCCGATGCCCTGCTCGATCATCTGCGGCAAAACGGCCTTGCAGCCGAACCAGGCGCCGTCGAGGTCGATGGCAAAGCAGCGACGCCAGTCTTCTTCGGTCATTTGCAGCGGGTCGCGGAACACATTGACCCCGGCACAGTTGACCAGCACGTCGATCCGGCCGTGACGTTCCACCGCCAGCCTGGCCATGGCGTGCAGATCCTGCTGGTGCGAGACATCGGCCTTGATCGCCACCACATCGGCACCTTTTCCCCGCCAGTGCGCCGCAACCTTTTCGACTTTATCCCCCTGAATATCGCTGATGATCAGCCTGGCTTGCTGAGATGCGAAGCTGGCGACGATCGCTTCGCCAATACCCTGAGCCGCGCCGGTGAGCAACACGACTTTGTTTTTCAAGCGCTCGCCCTTCGGCGGTTCGGGTACCGGTGGCAAGGAAAGAGGTTCAGCCATGGATCAAGACTCCTGTTCGAAAGCACGACGAAAACCGGGCATCCGTGGATGTCCGGTCAAAAGGCGTTGAGGCAAGAACAGGCACGCAAAAAACGTTTCAGCTTTGAAACGCTCTGAAGCACTGACTCCGCACGGGAAGACGGTGGAATATCGCTGCATCACTTCACCTGTTTTGTTTTTCTTAAGTGTGAGTGCATGTAACTGGTGAGGCCGACTATAAACCTGGCCCAGGATAAATCTCAATATATATATTTACATCCCATATTTTGGGATTTATCCCGCAAAACGAGTGCAATGCTTTCCGGGGACGTCCACACGAATCGACAACACGGCCCCATCCAGCGAATGCCCGAGCGGGCTCGCGGCACTGGTGATGTACAGGGTTTTAAGATCGGTATCGCCGAACACGCAACTGGTGGGGCGGCTGACTGGCAGCTCAATCACCCGATCGACTTTCCCGTCCGGACTGAGCCTGAGCAGGCAGCTACCGTCCCACCGGGCGTTCCAGATAAAACCTTGCGCATCCATCGCCGATCCGTCCGGACCGCCGCGCCCATGGGCTGCAAACCAGGTCTGCGCCGGTTCGAGGTTGCCGTCGGTGCGGATGACATGTTGATACAGCGTGCCATCGAGGCTGTCGCCGAAATACAGGGTGGTGACGTCATCGCTCCACAACAACGTATTGGGAATGCCCAAACCGCGAAGCAGGGGCGTTACCCTGGCGTCGCGGTCAATGCGAAACAGCCCGCCGGTACGCCGCACGATGGGCAGGTCTTCGCCTTGTTCGCCGATATTGTTTTGCATGGTGCCGAGCCAGAGCCGACCGAGGGCATCGCAACGCGCTTCGTTGGCGCGGTTGCCCGGTTGCGGGTCGGCAACGCAGAGCAACGTCAGCCGCGGCTCCAGGCCGGGCGAATCCAGATCAAGTCGATAGACGCCACTGCTCAAGGTCACCAGTGCATCGCCGCGCTCACACGGAATGAACGCTGACACGTGCTCCGGCATCTGCCAGATCTGCACGTTGGCGCCAATCAGCCGCAACGCTTGCTTGCCGGCGATGTCCACCCAGTACAGTGCCTGGTTCGGCGCATCCCAGAATGGGCCTTCACCGAGTTGCGCCCGGTGTCCGGTCACCGCTGTCCACGTCATGAAACCTCCTGCTTTCTTATTCTTTTCAGGTCGGAGCCGGTTTGCCGGCGCCCACAGGTTCTTCGTTTTCAGCTGGCTTTTTTGTCGGCCATGACCTGCGGGTAGTAGCGCTTGATCGCCAGGTCAGCGTTGTCGATCAGGGTCATGCAGGCCCAGACACCGCGCGCGGCATCGCGGGCGGCGATGGCTTGGGCCATGTCTTTATGAATGGGCAAGGTGCGACGCAGTTCGTCGGGGTCGGCGGCGGACACTTCGAAACACACCGCCAGCAAGGCACCGAGGGCCGGCACCATTTGCTCGATGAATTGATTGTGGCTCGCGGCGAGGATGCACTCATGGAAGAGCTGGTCGGCGCGGTTGTAGTCGATGCCACTGTCCACGGCGCGTTCGAGCGCGTTGCAAGCCAGTAAAATCGCCTCGACCTGCTCGCCCGTCGCCCGCTCACAGGCCCAGCGCACGGCCATGGGTTCGATGGTGCGGCGCAGGTCGAGCAAGTCATCGACGAAGTTTTCCGGCAAGCCGCTGCGCGACAGCCAGCCGACGACTTGCGGATCGAACAGGTTCCAGCGCCGTACCGGCAACACACGGGTGCCGACCTTCGGCCCGACTTCGAGCAGGCCTTTGGCAACCAGGGTTTTGATGGCTTCGCGGATGACGGTACGACTGACGCCGAGCTGCTCGCCGAGGTCAGCTTCGACCTTGATGGTTTCGCCGGGCTTCACTTGGCCGGTAGCGATCCAGCAACCCAGCCAATCGACGGTCGACGCATGAAAACTGCTGGACATGGATATCCCCAAAGCCATTCGCTAAGGTGGCCACGCTAATCATCATATGATTGACTGTCAAATTGATTTTTTGAACACACGCAAACCCTTTTGGGAGCGAGCTTGCTCCCATAGGGTTATGTGTCAGGGCTCAAGACCGATGCGGAAAAACTCACCCCCACTCCACACGCCCAACCAACGCTGCCCATCGATCTCGCGACTGACTGCCAGCTCAACCAGTTGGTAAAACACATTGCGATGGATCAGCGCTTCAAGGTTCGTGCGCACATGCACGTAAGGCGCCGGTTCCTGGGTGAGTGGATCGACCACCACACGAATCGGGTGTTCAGCACCGGCGTCGGTGGTTTCGTCGACGTTGGTGGTGAAGCGCAGGACCTGCGCCTCACCCTCGCCTTCGACGTCCACGGCGATGGCCACGAAGGGCGCGTCATCAACCTTGATGCCGACCTTCTCGACCGGTGTGATTAGGAAATAATCATCGCCATCGCGACGAATGATGGTGGAGAAGAGTTTGACCATCGGCTTGCGCCCGATCGGCGTGCCCAGGTAATACCAGGTGCCGTCGCGGGCGATGCGCATGTCGATGTCGCCGCAGAAGTCGGGATTCCACAGGTGGACCGGCGGCAAGCCTTTGGTTTTGGGGATTTGCCCCAACAGGTCGTTGGCTTTTTGCGGGCCACTCATGGCGATCTCCTTTGATTTACTGGTCGCTGAGCCCCAGCAGACTACGAGCGTATTGCTCCAGCGGCGGGCCCATCAGGTCTTCCGGCTTTTTATCGTGGAACGTCAGTAAACCGCCACGACTCTTGATACGTGCAGTATCAATCAAATACTGGGTGCTGGTCTCGATCAACATGATCTGAATCACGCCGCTGTCGATTCCGAGGCGATCCAGCGCCTCTTGATCCAGCCATTCATCCGAGTTGCCAATGCGGTCATCGGACTTGGCGAAACGGGTGTAGAGCAGGTAATGGGCGCCAACGGCACGGGCTTCGCTCATGGCCTGGTCCAGACCTTCCGGCGTGCGAGCGCGGCGAACCATCGGGAAGTATTCGACAAAGCCATCAAAGGCGACTTCGGCGATCACGTTAGGTCGCGGGTAGACGGCACTGCCCGGCGGTACGAATGCGCCCTGGGCAATATAGACGAACGAGTCCGGCTGAATGCGCAGGTTATTCACGCGGCGGCTGTCGCTGTGGTCCAGCAGACCGGCGTCGCTCATGTGGTAACGAGTCCCTTCGGCCATATCGCTGACATTCATGCAGCCGCCAAGCGCCAAAACGGCCAGCAGCAAAACCAGGCTACGCATCCTATCCTCCAGAGGCCGGTGTCGGAAAACCGGCGAAT
Source organism: Pseudomonas mohnii (assembly GCF_900105115.1). Lineage (NCBI taxonomy): Bacteria > Pseudomonadati > Pseudomonadota > Gammaproteobacteria > Pseudomonadales > Pseudomonadaceae > Pseudomonas > Pseudomonas mohnii. The sequence continues at coordinate 5,118,878 of NZ_FNRV01000001.1, read as the reverse complement.
GGCCATGGGATGCAGCTTTTGCGCCACCTCACGGACATCGTCACCTGATCCAACGCAATCGCGGGCAAGCCACTCTCCCACAAGGTTTTACGTAGATGCTTGTGGGAGCGTGGCTTACCCGCCATGAGGCCGGTTCAGCCGCCGATAATCTTCATGACTGTGGCACCACCGGAAAACGCCACCTCCTGCTTGTCGCCCAAGGCTTTCACCAAAAGCCGCTGGAGCGCCGGCAGCGCTTGATGACGCGGTTTGTCCAACAGATCGCCGACGTAGTGGCGATTGCTCGAGGACAAACAGCCATGCAACCAGCCGGTGGAGGACAGGCGCAGCCTGGAACAGGTGCGACAGAACGGCACGCTTTCGTTGGCGATTACACCGAAATGGCCCATCCCCGGAATCTCGTAACGCACGGCCGTGGCATCGAGTGGGGCATCGGCCTGGAGATATTCGTAGCGTTCGCCGATCAGGCTCAACAACTGCTGAAGGCTGACAAACTGCTGCAGGAAGGCATTGGAGTCGCTGGCCAGGTGGCCCATTCGCATCAATTCGATGAAGCGCAGCTCATAGCCACGCTCCAGGCAGTACTCGAGCAGTGGCATCACCTGGTCAAGGTTCTGGCCACGCAACGGCACCATGTTGACCTTGATCTTCATGCCGGCGGCGCTGGCCTGGTCCATGCCGTCGAGTACCGTCGCCAGATCGCCGCCACGGGCAATGCCGCGAAAGGCGCTGGCGTCGAGCGTATCGAGGGAAACGTTGATGCGGCGAATGCCGGCATTGACCAGCAATGGCAGCTTTTTCGCCAGCAGTTGGCCATTGGTGGTCAGGCTGATGTCTTCCAGGCCCATCTGCCCGATGGCGGTCATGAAGGCTTCGAGTTTGGGGCTGACCAGCGGCTCGCCGCCGGTGATGCGCAAGCGCTCGATGCCTGCCGCTTCAATCAGATAGGCCACGCCGCGCGCCATGGCTTCGGCCGACAGTTCATCCTGCGCAGCCACCAGCCGCTTGCCGTTAGGCACGCAGTAGGTACAAGCGTAATTGCAGGCTGAGGTCAGACTGATTCGCAAATTACGAAAACGCCTGCCTTGACGGTCAACGATCATGGATCACTCCGGCGGAAGAAAATCGAACCGCTAAAACTTGACTCACAAATCAAGTTTTAGCAAGCCCTATGCCTGAGTATATTCCTGCGGTATCGCACCATGTAACGAATTCATGGCGTCATAAGGCAACTGAATGGCTCAGCTGCTCGGGGCGTCGGTGTCGCGCTTGCGCTTGTTGCCCATGCGAACGCCGATGTCCATCAGGAACTGGAAGAAGCCTTCCTGATCTTCCAGCACATTGCTCCAGAACGGCGAGTGATACAGGGCCACGGCACCGTGCACCAGCGCCCAGGATGCGCAGTAATGGAAGTAAGGCGGCACGTCTTCCAGCTTGCCTTCGCTGATCCGGCCCTTGATCAGCAAGGTCAGGCGTTCGAAATTCGAGGCGCGGATCTTGTGCAACTCCTCGATCATCTCCGGAACCTGGTTGCCCTTGACCACCTTTTCTTCCAGGCGATCGAACAGCCGATAACGTTGCGGGTCACGCATGCGGAATTCGAAATAGGCGCGCGACAGGGCTTCCTTGTCCTTGTCGACGTCGGCCGAATGCAGCAGTTCATTCAGATCGCGCTCGTAGTCGAGCATCAGCCGCAGATAGATCTCGGCCTTGGATTTGAAATGCTTATAGATCGTGCCTTTGCCGATACCGACGGCATCAGCAATCATCTCGACGGTGACACTGTCTTCACCTTGTTCGAGGAACAGCTTGAGCGCGGTATCGAGAATTTCCTGCTCGCGGCGGCGAAACTCACGGACCTTACGAGGTTCTTTATGCATAAGAAAAGGTCTGTAGGGGTCAAAATTCGAAGCCGCGTATTATGCCTAACTTACGCAAAAATGCACGGATCATCCGACCATGTCTGTGTTTCCTGATGAATTCGGACAGGGTCTGCGCCTGATGAGAACGCTTCCGAAGCGGGCGTATTCCAAAATTGTTTAAAAACTGTGTCCGGTAAACTGGACTGGGCGCAATAGTGATCAATACTTGAACTGTCGGCGGGGCATCTCCCCCAAGTGTCACGCCGATATTGGTACCAACGGACCGCGTGCCATTGTTTTACTCCTAATGGTCTTAACCCGGATTCACCCCCCAGAACCCGGGTTTTTTTTGCCTGCGATTTAACCCTGTAGGAGCGAGCCTGCTCGCGAAAGCGGCTTCGAACCTTAAACTGATTTCACATGCGCCAGCGGGAACAATCGCTTGAAGTTCTCGGTGGTCTGCTCGGCAAATCGCTCGTAGGGTTCACCGCGCAGCATGGCCAGAAACTCTGCCACTTCTCGCACATACTGCGGCAGGTTCGGCTTGCCACGATAGGGAATCGGCGCCAGATACGGCGAGTCGGTTTCGACCAGCAACCGATCGGCCGGGACTTTGCTGGCCACATCACGCAACGCATCGGCATTGCGGAAAGTGACAATACCGGACAGGGAAATGTAATAACCCATGTCCAGGGCTGCCTTGGCCATGTCCCAGTCTTCGGTGAAGCAATGCAGAACGCCCGCCTGGGGCAGCGCCGCTTCACGCAGCAAGTCGAGGGTATCTGCACGGGCACCACGGGTATGGATGATCACCGGTTTGCCGGTTTGTTGCGCCGCTTGCAGGTGCAGTCGAAAAGACGCCTGCTGCAATTCGGCGGCTTCGGGTTCGTAGTGGTAGTCCAGACCGGTTTCACCAATCGCCACGACGCGCGGGTGATTGAGTTCCTGCAACAGCCAGTCCAGCGCAGGCGCCGCTCCCGGCTGCACATCCAGCGGATGCACGCCAACCGAGCAGTCGACGTCGTCATAACGCTCGGCCAGCGCTTTGACATCAGCCGCGTTATCGACGCTGACGCCGATACACAGAAAGTGCCCAACCCCGCGTTGACGAGCGGCATCCAGAGCTGCGTCCAGGGATCCGTCGTGGGCTGCCAGGTCAAGGCGATCAAGGTGGCAATGGGAATCTACGAGCATAAAAAGGGCTGCAACTTACATCGTATGAGTGGGAAGGCCGGACTCGAGGACTCCGGCCAGATGGATTTCGATTCGACTGCGGGCAGTGTTTTCACCATGGTTGAACTGTACGCCAACCCCGGTGGCCTGGTAACGCCTTACCGCTGACAGGTAGCGTCCAGGTTACCTCTGGGCAGGCAGGGACGCCCACTGCACCAGCAGCGCCTCCAGCAGCAACACCCGGTTGAGGTTGGCCTTGCTCAGTACTTTCTGGCGCTGGGCAAGGATCCAGTCCTGGATATTCAGGACTTTGTCCTGCGCGGTCTTCTGCGCCAGGTATTGAATCACCTTGCGCATATCCGGCAGTCCCAGCCCCTCTTCGTCCTGGGTCAGCTGATAGCGCAGGATCAGGCTCGACCAATCGCAGAACCAGTCAAACAACAGCAATAACGGGATCGCATTCCAGCCTTCGGCCAGTTGGGTCGGCGATTGCTGCTGCTTGAGCAGCTTCTTCACGCCATCGACCACTTGCGCACGTTGTTCGCGCACACCTTGAGCCTGCAAATTGACCGCGGCCAATGGCGAACCGGCCGCCAGGGTCAGCAATTCAATACGCTCTTCTTGCGAGCAATCCGGCAGCGCTTTCGCCAGCCAGGCCAGGCTCATGGCTTCACTCGGTAGCGGGCAAGCCTGCTGCACGCAGCGACTCTTGATGGTCGGCAGCAAACGGCTCGGCTGGTGGCTGACCAACAGCAATACGGTATCGCCAGACGGCTCTTCAAGGCTTTTGAGCAAGGCGTTGGCGGCGTTGATGTTCATTGATTCGACGGGCTCGATCAGCACCACTTTACGCCCGCCCAGCTGCGCGGTCTGGACCACGAAGCTGACCAGGTCACGTACCTGATCGACTTTGATGGCCTTGTCGGCCTCTTCCGGTTCGAGAATGTAGTTGTCGGGGTGACTGCCGGCCTTGAGCAACAGGCAGGATTTGCATTCACCGCAAGCGCCCTGCGCAGTGGGACGCTGGCACAACAGACTGGCCATCAGGCGCTCGGCCAGCGCTCGCTTGCCGATCCCGGCCGGGCCATGCAGCAGATAGGCGTGGGCGTGATGCGTACGACCGGCCAACTGGTGCCAAAGGCTGTCCTGCCACGGATAGGCTTCAGCCACGGGTCAGCTCCAGCAGACGCGGCAGCAAGGCATCGAGGGACTGCTGAACCTGCGCAAGCGGCTGCGCGGCGTCGACCAATACATAACGTTCCGGCTCCGCTGCCGCGCGCTTGAGGAAGGCACTGCGCACCGCATCGAAAAAGGTTCGGCCTTCGAGCTCGAAGCGATCGAGACGACCCCGCGCACTGGCACGGGCCAGGCCCACTTCTACCGGCAGGTCGAAAATCAGTGTCAGGTCGGGACGCAGATCGCCCTGCACGAAGGTTTCCAGTGTCGCGATACGCTCCAGCGACAAGCCGCGGCCACCGCCCTGATAGGCGTAGGTCGAATCGGTAAAACGATCACAGAGCACCACAGCACCCCGAGCCAGCGCAGGGCGGATCACCTCGGCCAGATGCTGGGCCCGCGCGGCGAAGACCAGCAGCAATTCGGTGTCCGGGTTCATCTGCTCTTCAACCGGTGCCAACAGCACTTCGCGGATACGCTCGGCCAGTGGCGTACCGCCCGGTTCGCGAGTCAGCACGACCTCAATACCGGCGGCGCGCAGGCGCTCGGCCAGGTATTCGCGATTGGTGCTCTTGCCGGCGCCTTCCGGGCCTTCCAGCGTAATAAACAAGCCAGTCACAGGCAGTCCTTAGTCAGAGTCATTGCGGGCTTTGCGGGGCGGCTGCGTCCGGCTCCGGAGCAGTCGCTGGCGCAGGTGCGGGATCTTGCGCCGGCACTGGCGACAGGGCTTCCGGGGCCGGATCGGGTGAAGCAGCCGGAATCGCCTGGCCTTCCGCGGCCGGGGTCTCCTGCGTGTCGGGTACGGTGGCGGGCGCCGGGCTGGAGCGGTAATCGGCACGACGCTTGAGCTGGAACTCGCGCACGGCGTTGTTGTGGGCATCCAGGTCATCGGAGAACACGTGGCTGCCATCGCCACGAGCGACAAAATACAGGCTGTTGCCAGCCACCGGATTCAACGCCGCATGAATCGCTTCACGGCCGACCATGGCGATCGGGGTCGGCGGCAGGCCGGCAATCACATAGGTGTTGTACGGCGTTGGCTCCTTGAGATGGGCGCGGGTCAATTTGCCGCTGTACCGATCACCAAGGCCGTAGATCACCGTCGGGTCGGTCTGCAGCAACATGCCGATCGCCATCCGCCGCACAAATACACCCGCGATCTGCCCGCGTTCCTGTGGCACGCCGGTTTCCTTTTCCACCAGCGAGGCCATGATCAACGCCTGATAGGGCTCGGTGTAGGGCGCATCAGGGGCACGCCGCTCCCATTCCTTGGCGAGCACTTCATTGAGACGGTCATAGGCTGTTTTCAGCAGTTCTGCGTCGGACATTCCACGAACGAAGCGATAGGTGTCAGGGAAGAATCGTCCCTCAGGGAAAATTCCGCCATGGCCGAGCTTATCCATGACCTGGGTGTCGCTCAGGCCGTCCAGGGTGTGATCGAGTTTCTCTTCCTTGGCCAAGGCGGCGCGAACCTGATGGAAGTTCCAGCCTTCGACCAGGGTTACGCTGTACTGCACCATTTCTCCACGCTTCCACAGATCGATCAGACCTTCTACGGTCATGCCGGGAAGCATGCGGTATTCGCCGCTGTGCAAGGGTTGTTTCGGTAGATTGAAACGCCAGTACAGGCGCAGCCAAAAAGCGTCCTTGATGACGCCATCGGCTTCGAGTCGGTAGAAGGTGCGGGTCGGCGTGGTGCCCTTGGGCACCTCCAGCAGTTCTTCCTGAGCGATATTCAGCGGCTGCACCAGCGCCGAATGAACTTTCCAGGCAGAAGCGCCCAACATCAGCCCTGCCAGAACCAGTCCGGTTTCCAGCAGCAGCAAGAATTTACGTCTCACGTATCAAGCATCCAATAGCGCACGGGCAATGATTTGGAGTTTACGGGTGAGCGGCCCAACCGGCCAGCTCAGTGCGGCATAGGCATGCACGGGCCAAATACCATACACGCTGTTGCAGACAAAGACTTCGTCAGCCCATTGCAGCTGTTCGAGGGTGATATCGGTGATTTGCGTGGGAATGCCCAATGACTCGGCTTGAAACAATATCTCGGCACGCATCACACCTTCCACGCCGCAACGTTTCAGATCGGCCGTGATCAACTCGCCATTGCGTACGAGGAACAGGTTACTGAACACACCTTCGATCACGCGCCCCGCCTGATCGAGCATCAGGCCTTCGGCATGTTCGGTGTCTCGCCATTCGGCGCGGGCGATCACCTGTTCGAGGCGGTTCAAGTGCTTGAGACCGGCGAGCAATGGCTGAATGGAAAGTCGTGTCGTGCAGGGGAACAGACGAACACCCTGCTCAGCATGGGCGGCTGGATAAACGGCTGGAGGATTACCAGACAGGATACGTCGGGCCTGGGCTGAAGGATCGAAAGCGTAGCCACGCAAGCCATCGCCGCGAGTCACGATCAGCTTGAGCACACCTTCGTCCAGCTCCCTGGCGTAGGCCAGCAGCTCCGTGGCCATCGCATCACGATCAAGGTTGATCGCCAACCGCTGGCACCCCTTCGCCAAACGCTGCAGATGGCGGTCCAGCAACACTGGAAGGCCACGCCGCACGGCAATGGTCTCGAACAGACCATCACCATAAGCCAGGCCGCGATCCTTCAGCGACAAAGCGTCAGCCGGCTGACCGTCGACCCAGCTGTCCATCAGCCTGCGAACCGGCGGAATACCAGCGAGCCGTTGGTACCGCCAAAACCGAAGGAGTTGGAGAGGACGACATCGATATCCATGTTGCGCGCGGTGTGCGGCACAAAATCGAGATCGCAACCTTCGTCCGGTTCATCGAGGTTGATGGTCGGTGGCGCCACCTGACTGTTGATCGCCAGCACGCTGAAGATCGCCTCGACCGCGCCCGCCGCACCCAGCAGGTGACCGGTCATGGATTTGGTCGAACTGACGGCCAGCTTGTAGGCGTGATCGCCGAACACCGAACGGATCGCATTGGCTTCCGCCAGGTCGCCAGCAGGCGTCGAGGTGCCATGGGCGTTGATGTACTGCACTTGATCGCCATTGATCCTGGCGTCGCGCAAGGCATTGGTGATGCAGCGCGCAGCACCGGCGCCATCAGCCGGAGGCGAGGTCATGTGATAGGCATCGCCACTGGTGCCGAAACCGATCAGTTCGGCATAGATGGTCGCGCCGCGGGCCTTGGCGTGTTCCAGCTCTTCAAGAACCAGCGCACCGGCACCATCGGAAAGCACGAAGCCATCACGGCCCTTGTCCCATGGGCGGCTGGCGCGGGCCGGTTCGTCATTGCGGGTCGACAAGGCGCGAGAGGCACCGAAGCCGCCCATGCCCAGGCCACAGGCCGCCATTTCGGAGCCGCCGGCAATCATCACGTCAGCTTCGTCGTACATGATGTTGCGTGCAGCCATGCCAATGCAGTGCGTACCCGTGGTACATGCGGTGGCGATGGCGTAGTTAGGTCCCTGTGCACCCAAGTGGATCGACAGGAAACCGGAAATCATATTGATGATCGAGCCAGGCACGAAAAACGGCGAAATCCGTCGTGGGCCGGAATCATGCAAGGTACGGCTGGTTTCTTCGATATTGGTCAGTCCGCCAATGCCCGAGCCCATGGCGACGCCAATGCGCTCACGGTTGGCATCGGTGACTTCCAGGCCGGCATTGCGTACCGCCTGAAAACCTGCGGCCAGGCCGTACTGAATGAACAAGTCGAGCTTGCGGGCTTCCTTGACCGACAGGTATTCCTCGACATTGAAACCCTTTACCGAGCCGCCAAAACGGGTGGAATAGGCAGAAAGGTCGGTGTGTTCGATCAGACCAATGCCACTGCGGCCAGCCAGAATGCCCTGCCAGCTGCTTGGCACATCCGTGCCCAGTGGCGACAACATACCCATACCGGTGACTACGACGCGTCTACGCGACACAGCACTCTCCTTTTTTGAAATGACGACTTTGCATCAGGCCTAAAGAAAAAACCGCACGCCGTGATAGCAGTGCGGTTTTTCCATGACAGCAAGCAACGATTACAAACTATTACGCCTGGTGGCTAGTAACGTAGTCGATTGCAGCTTGTACAGTAGTGATCTTCTCAGCTTCTTCGTCAGGGATTTCGGTCTCGAATTCCTCTTCCAGAGCCATCACCAGCTCAACGGTGTCAAGGGAGTCAGCACCCAGGTCTTCAACGAAGGAGGCAGTGTTGATCACTTCTTCTTCTTTAACGCCCAGTTGCTCGGCAACGATTTTCTTGACGCGCTCTTCGATGGTGCTCATACCTTGTTTTCACTCCTAATGGACAAATTCAGGCAGCTGGCCAGTGGGTAAGTGTATAGAAAGACTTTTCAGCTTTTCAACTGAAAGCTTCACTCCTCAAACCCTGCAGCCCTCTGCCTATAAATAGATTGCAGCTTTATAACGGATTTTAGACAGCTCGTATGACATTTTTTTGAAGCAATCCGTCACATTTAACTCATGTACATCCCGCCGTTCACCGGGATTGTAGCCCCAGTAACGTATGCCGCACCGTCGGACGCAAGAAAAGCGACCACAGACGCGATCTCTTGTGCTTGCCCCAGACGACCCAGCGGAATCTGCGCCTGCAAGGCTTCACGCTGCGCCTCGGGCAGTTCGCGGGTCATATCGGTATCGATGAACCCTGGGGCCACCGAGTTTACCGTAATCGAACGCGAACCGACTTCACGCGCCAGTGCACGACTGAAACCTTCCAGACCGGCCTTGGCGGCAGCGTAGTTTACTTGGCCTGCGTTGCCCATGGCACCCACAACCGAGCCAATACTGATAATTCGTCCCCAACGGGCCTTGGTCATGCCACGCAAAACGCCCTTGGACAGGCGGAACAGACTGTTCAGGTTGGTATCGACAACGTCATGCCACTCGTCGTCTTTCATGCGCATCATCAGGTTATCGCGGGTGATGCCGGCATTATTGACCAGAATCGCCGGCGCACCGAACTGCTCCTGAATGCTCGCCAGGACAGCCGCCACGGACTCGTCGCTGGTGACATTGAGTTCCAGGCCAGTGCCCTGAATGCCATTTTCCTTCAGGGTGGCGGCAATGCGCTCGGCACCCGAAGCGGAGGTCGCGGTGCCCACAACGATGGCGCCCTGACGACCCAGTTCCAGGGCGATAGCCTGGCCGATACCGCGGCTTGCACCAGTGACCAGTGCAACTTTACCTTGCAGACTCATGCAAGCTTCTCCTGATTCAGGCCAGCGCTGCACGAGCGGCAGCGAAAGCGTCTGGGGTATTGAGGTTGGAAGTCGATACGCCTTCGGCGCAGCGTTTGTTCAGACCGGCCAGCACTTTGCCCGGGCCGCATTCGACCAATTGAGTTGCCCCCTTGGCCGCCAGTGCCTGGACCGATTCGACCCAGCGCACAGGCTTGTAGAGCTGTTCAAGCAGATCGCGCTTGAGGGTTTGCAGATCGGCCGGCACCTCGGCACTGACGTTCTGCACCACCGGAATCTGCGGCGCCTGCCAGTCGATCGCCGCGATCGACTCAGCGAAACGCTCGGCGGCCGGGCGCATCAGCTCGCAATGGGACGGCACACTGACCGGCAGTGGCATGGCTCGCTTGGCACCACGGGCCTTGCAGCCTTCGATGGCGCGCTCGACCGCCGCCTTGGCACCGGCGATAACCACCTGGCCCGGGGAGTTGAAGTTGACCGCGCTGACCACTTCGCCTTGTGCCGCTTCAGCACAGGCCGCCACTACGTCAGCATCGTCCAGCCCGAGGATGGCGGCCATGCCACCCTGCCCGGCCGGAACGGCTTCCTGCATCAGTTGGCCACGACGCTCGACCAGCTTCACTGCATCGCCCAGGCTCAGGCTGCCCGCCGCGACCAGCGCGCTGTATTCACCCAGGCTGTGACCGGCCACGTAGGCTGGACGCGCACCACCTTCAGCCAGCCACAGACGCCACAGGGCGATCGAGGCGGTCAGAATGGCCGGCTGGGTCTTATCGGTTTGATTGAGTTGCTCTTCCGGCCCTTGCTGGGTCAGTGCCCACAGGTCGTAACCCAGAGCATCGGAAGCTTCTTTGAATGTTTCGAGGACAACCGGATGTTGCGCGCCCAACTCGGCCAGCATGCCGAGGGACTGCGAACCCTGTCCCGGAAAGACGAATGCGAGGGAAGCAGACATGTAACAAGCCCCTAATGATCTTGTCGTCGGAGAATTGACGTCCCTCTTGGGGGACGCAAGAAACTGACAGTTGGATGGCCAATTGAACTGAGCGGTCACATTTAAGCATTGTCCGACGAAAACGCCTAAAGCAACAAATCCGCAAGACGACCGTGAAGCCGTTCAGGCAGGTTTTCCTGAATCTCGATCAGGGCACGCTGAATGGCACTCTGAAAGCCCTGCACTCCGGCAGAACCGTGACTTTTCACCACAATCCCCTGCAACCCCAAAAAGCTTGCGCCATTATGCCGCGCCGGAGCCAGATCCGCCTGCAGGCGCTTCATCAACGGCAGCGCCAATGCACCGACCATTCGCGACATCAGGGTTTTCTTGAACAATGCCTCGATGCGTCCGGCAATCATGGTGGCCAAGCCTTCGCTGGATTTGAGCAGGATATTGCCGACAAAGCCATCACACACCACGACATCCGCCTCACCACGGTACAAGCCGTCACCCTCAATGAAACCGATGTAATTGATGCCACGGGCATTCTGCAACAACGTTGCCGCCAGTTTGACCTGCTGGTTGCCCTTGATGTCTTCAGTGCCGATATTCAGCAGCGCTACACGCGGACGAACAATACCGAGGGTTTCTGCCGCGACAGACCCCATCACCGCGAACTGCAACAAGTGCTCGGCACTGCAATCGACATTCGCACCCAGGTCGAGTAACTGGCAGTACCCTTTCTGCGTCGGAATCGCCGCGATCATGGCGGGCCGATCAATGCCAGGCAAGGTCTTGAGCACAAACCGCGACAACGCCATCAACGCACCGGTGTTGCCAGCACTGACACAGGCCTGGACCTTGCCGTCACGCAGCAACTCAAGCGCCACGCGCATCGAGGAATCAGGCTTGCCGCGCAGGGCCTGGGCCGGTTTTTCGTCCATGGTGATGAATTCGGACGCAGGTGTAATCGACAGGCGAGCGCGATCCACAGCCGAATGGCCAGCGATCAATTCTTCAAGGAGGGAGGCTTGACCGACGAGGGTCAGGTGTAGCGAGGGTGTAGCAGACAGGCAAGCAAGGCTGGCCTGGACAATGCTGCGGGGACCGAAGTCCCCGCCCATTGCGTCAATCGCGATGACTTGAGCGGACAAGTGATTACTCGTCAGCGCCCTTGTCGATCACTTTACGGCCACGGTATACGCCTTCTGGCGATACGTGGTGACGCAGGTGAACTTCACCAGTGGTTTTTTCTACAGACAGAGTGCTAGCCTCAAGAGCGTCGTGCGAACGGCGCATGTCACGGGCAGAGCGGGATTTTTTGTTCTGCTGAACAGCCATAATTGATTAACTCCTAAACGTTTGGGTCACGCTTTAACTGCGCCAATACACTGAACGGGTTGGACCGCGTTACCTCGTCCTCGCTCGGTTCGGGCTCATCTGCTCCCGCCGGCTGCTGGCATTCTTCCGGATGATGAGCAGGCACAATGGGCAAGGCGAGCAGAAGCTCCTCCTCGATCAGTGACTGCAGATCCAATGGATCTTCGCCCAGTTCCAGCACGTCATAACCTTTCGGCAACGACTGGGTATTCGCACCCTCCTTCACCACAGCATAACTGCATTCGCTATGGATCGGCAGGGTGACCAGCTCAAGACAACGCTGGCAAACCATTTTGACTTCAGTGTCGATAAAGCTGTGGATGACCACAGATTTACGTTCATCTCGTTCAAAAACGAATTTAGCCTGCACCGTACCGACATTGTCGGAAAGCGGGTCGCAGAGTCTCTCCAAATCGGCCAGCAGCATTTCACCTTGAAGGGTGGTGCCACGGTCAGCCAATTTGCGCGGGTCAACGTGAGGTGGAATCGGGTCATTCAACATAGGCGCAGCATTATAGGGATGCCCCCGCCCATGTCAAAGGAAATTCAGCCCTGTCCGTCACTTGGAAGGCTCGCTAGAATTCCCGCCTGCCTTTTGGAGTTGCCCATGCTGCCTTTATTACTCGCTTCCAGCTCGGTATATCGCCGGGAATTGCTGGCCCGCCTGCAACTGCCGTTTACCTGTAGCTCGCCGGATATCGACGAAAGCCATCGCCCGGGAGAGACCGCCGTTGATCTGGTCAAGCGCCTCGCCGAGGAAAAAGCCCGCGCATTGACCGGCCGTCACAGCGCTCACTTGATCATTGGCTCCGACCAGGTTGCCGTGCTCGGGGACAGCATCATCGGCAAGCCCCACACCTTCGAAAAGGCCCGCGAACAACTGCTGGCCGCCAGCGGTGCCAGCGTGACCTTCCTGACGGGCCTGGCACTGCTCAATAGCCAGACCGGTCGCTGCCAGATCGATTGCATACCGTTCACCGTGCACATGCGCACACTCGACAACGCCCGCATCGAGCGCTATCTGCGCGCCGAACAACCCTACGACTGCGCTGGCAGCTTCAAAGCCGAAGGCCTGGGCGTGAGCCTGTTCCAAAGCACCGAAGGCCCGGACGCCACCAGCCTGATCGGATTACCGCTGATCCGCCTTGTCGACATGCTGCTGACTGAAGGCGTGCAAATTCCCTGAGCCACAAAAAACCGGCCAAACGGGCCGGTTTTTTTGAGCATCCAAAAGATCAACGCAGTGATGGACCCTTGAAACCCATCCACATCGCCAAATGCTCAGCAACGCTGGCGCCGAGCTTTTTCGAGAAGCGATCGAACGGCGACTCCTGAACCGTGAAGTCCACCAGCTCTTTTTCGCCGATCACATCCCGGGCTACCGAACTGGCATTGCCCAGGCCATCGATCAGCCCCAGCGGCAATGCTTGCTCGCCAGACCAGACCAGACCGGAGAACAGCTCAGGATGCTCTTTGTCCTTCAGGCGATCACCCCGCCCCTGCTTGACGCTGTTGATGAACTGATTGTGAGTGGTATCGAGCACACCCTGCCAAAACGCCGTCTCTTCCGGTTTTTGCGGCTGGAACGGATCAAGGAACGACTTGTGCTCGCCAGAAGTGTAGGTGCGACGCTCGACCCCCAGCTTCTCCATGGTACCGACAAAGCCGTAACCGGCCGCCGTGACGCCGATGGAACCCACCAGGCTCGCTTTGTCGGCGTAGATCTGATCGGCCGCACTGGCAATGTAATACGCGCCGGAAGCCCCCAGATCCGAAATCACCGCATAGAGCTTGGTATCCGGATGCAGGCCACGCAGACGGCGAATCTCGTCATAGACGTAACCTGACTGCACCGGACTGCCACCCGGACTGTTGATTCGCAGGATCACGCCCTTGACCTTATCGTCCTCGAAGGCCGCTCGCAGGCTTCCAACGATATTGTCGGCGCTGGCCGGCTCCTTGTCGGCGATCATGCCCGTCACGTCGATCAACGCGGTGTAATGGGCGCTGCGGGTGGCGGCTTTTTCCATGTCCATCAGCGGCGTGAACAGGGCCAGCGCACCAAACAGATACACAAACGTCAGCAACTTGAAGAAAATCCCCCAGCGACGGGACCGACGCTGTTCCTGCACGCTGGCCAGCAGCGTCTTTTCCAGCAGCTTCCAGCTTTTCTCGTCACCGCTCTCTGCGCTCGACTTGGCGGGCGCTTTCCATTCGTCGGTCATGCCATCTACCCCAGCAACAACGTATTAAGCCCGCTGACTCAGCCAGGCATGCAATTCTGAAAAGCGATCAACCGCCAGCCGCGGCCCGAACAGCTTCAGCGCCTCGATCGATTGAGCACCGTAGCTGACCGCCACCGAATCCATCCCGGCATTGCGCGCCATCTGCAGATCGAACGACGAGTCGCCAACCATCAGCGCCTGCGCGGGAGCCACCTGACAATGAGCCAGGATCTGCTCAAGCATCAGCGGATGCGGCTTGCTGGCGGTCTCGTCAGCCGCACGAGTGATGTCGAAATAATCTTCCCAGCCATGGGATTTCAGTACCCGGTCCAGCCCGCGACGGGCCTTGCCGGTCGCCACAGCCAGATGATAGCCCTCGGCACGAAACGCTTCGAGCGACTCGACCACACCTTCGAACAACGGCGAAGGCACAGCTTCCGATGCGATGTAGTGATCCGCGTAATGCTGACGAAAGGCTATCAGCTCGGCATCGCCGATTTCGGGATACAAGGTGCGGATCGCTTCCGGCAGACCAAGCCCGATGATGCCTTTGACGGCGAAATCATCACGCAACGGAAAACCGGTTCGCTCCGATGCCACATGCATCGCTTCGACAATCCGACCAATGGAATCGGCGAGCGTGCCATCCCAATCGAAAATCAGCAGCTTGTAATCAGATGGGCGCACTCAATCGCTCCACGGTCTTGGCCCACATTTCATCGACCGGCGCCTGCAACTTGAGTTCACCGCCATCGGGCAGCGGCACGGTCAGCATGTAGGCGTGCAGGAACAGGCGCTTGCCGCCCAGGTCGCGAATTTCCTTACTGAAATCGTCATCGCCGTACTTGGTATCGCCGGCGATGCAGTGCCCGGCGTGCAACGTGTGGACGCGGATCTGGTGAGTGCGGCCGGTGATCGGCTTGGCTTCGATCAGGGTGGCAAAGTCGCCAAAGCGACGCAGGACCTTGAACACGGTCACAGACTCCTTGCCCTCCTCCTCGTCGACCTCGACCATGCGCTCGCCGGAGCGCAGATTGCTCTTGCCGAGCGCCGCACGGACTTGCTTGATCGAGCTCGCCCAGTTGCCACGAACCAGCGCCATGTAGCGCTTATCGACACCATCACCGCGCAATGCGGTGTGCAAGTGACGCAACATGCTGCGCTTCTTGGCGATCATCAGCAGCCCGGAAGTGTCACGATCAAGACGGTGAACCAGTTCCAGTTCCTTGCAATCGGGGCGCAACTGACGAAAGGCTTCGATGACGCCGTAATTCAAGCCACTACCGCCGTGAACAGCGATGCCAGCAGGCTTGTTGATCACGATCAGCGCCTTGTCTTCATAGACAATCGAGGCTTCGAGTCGCTGCAGCAGGCCTTGGGCCAGCGGCACCGGTTCGTCGCGCTCAGGCACGCGAACCGGCGGCACGCGCACGATATCGCCCGCCTGCAGCTTGTATTCGGGCTTGATCCGCCCCTTGTTCACCCGCACTTCGCCCTTGCGCAAAATGCGGTAAATCAGGGTCTTGGGCACGCCTTTGAGCCGAGCGAGAAGGAAGTTATCAATACGTTGGCCGGCATATTCCGGCGAGACCTCAAGCAGTTGTACGCTTGGGGTCGAGGGGGCTGTAGTCGTCATGCCGCGGATGATAACAATTTTTTATGGAATTGAAGCACTTAATCATTGCTGCTATAGTCGCGAACGCCGCCAAAAGCGGCCTGGACAGCGGACCAACGGTCAAAAACCGACCCTGACCAACGCAATTCACCAGGACGCGAGGCCGTCCTACGGGGCTTTCGCTGCGTAACGGTGGAGTTTGCAGTTGTAACAAGCGCAGGTGACATGAGGCCTGAATCAAACCGCAAAGCAGAGTTTTCACTCGTCTTGCGAGCCAATATTCATGGCCAGTTCACAAAGTGCAGTCAGCTGCGAATGACCCCGAGCGAATGCTTCGGAAACAACGCCTAAATTAGCCATGATGCGTGACCTCCCCTATCGGAGCTCACGGTAAATGCCAACCCGCTGCGGATTCTGCGCGCGGCAGCACCCGAATTATCAGGGATACGTGTAGGGTGGAGATGCACAACCGCTGGACTGTGTAGCAATAGGCTTTATCAAGACGCTTCATCTCGTCCACAGCCGCTGGTTGATTCCTCCTCCTGACTGAGTGCTTAAGTAGCCACAGCAAGCAGGACGCGTACGTCGCGACACCGGCCCAATTGGTCGGGGTTCGCTAGACACTGGAGTGTCCAACCACTCCTGACGCACCTGACACCGACCATGAGAAGTCGTGTGTGCCGAACGCCGTTTCCGGCAGCCCGGAAACCGACGGTACTACATGAAAAGAATGCTGATTAACGCAACTCAACCCGAAGAGTTGCGTGTTGCACTGGTAGATGGCCAGCGCCTCTACGACCTGGACATCGAATCCGGTGCACGCGAGCAGAAGAAGGCCAACATCTATAAAGGCCGGATTACTCGCATCGAACCAAGCCTTGAGGCTGCCTTTGTCGATTTCGGCTCCGAGCGCCACGGCTTCCTGCCACTCAAAGAAATCTCCCGCGAATACTTCAAGAAAGCCCCTGAAGGCCGCGTCAACATCAAGGACGTCCTGAGCGAAGGCCAGGAAGTCATCGTTCAGGTCGAAAAAGAAGAACGTGGCAACAAGGGCGCCGCCCTGACCACGTTCATCAGCCTGGCCGGTCGTTACCTGGTACTGATGCCGAACAACCCGCGTGCCGGCGGTATCTCCCGTCGCATCGAAGGCGAAGAGCGCAACGAATTGCGCGAAGCCCTGAACGGCCTGGTTGCCCCGGCCGACATGGGTCTGATCGTGCGCACTGCCGGCCTGGGCCGCAGCAGTGAAGAAATGCAGTGGGACCTCGACTACCTGCTGCAACTCTGGACCGCCATCAAAGAAGCCTCGCTGGATCGCTCCGCGCCATTCCTGATCTATCAGGAAAGCAACGTGATCATCCGCGCCATCCGTGACTACCTGCGCCAGGACATCGGCGAAGTGCTGATCGACAGCGTCGAAGCCCAGGACGAAGCCCTGACCTTCATCCGTCAGGTGATGCCGCAGTACGCCAGCAAGATCAAGCTGTACGAAGACAGCGTTCCGCTGTTCAACCGCTTCCAGATCGAAAGCCAGATCGAAACCGCATTCCAGCGCGTCGTCGAACTGCCTTCCGGCGGCTCCATCGTTATCGATCCGACCGAAGCCCTGGTGTCCATCGACATCAACTCGGCGCGCGCCACCAAAGGCAGCGACATCGAAGAAACCGCCCTGCAGACCAACCTCGAAGCCGCCGAAGAAATCGCCCGTCAGTTGCGCCTGCGCGACATTGGCGGCCTGATCGTCATCGACTTCATCGACATGACCCCTGCCAAGAACCAGCGCGCCGTGGAAGAAAAAGTCCGCGAATGCCTGGAAGCCGACCGCGCCCGTGTGCAAGTCGGTCGCATCTCGCGCTTCGGCCTGCTGGAAATGTCCCGTCAGCGCCTGCGTCCTTCCCTGGGCGAAAGCAGTGGCATCGTCTGCCCGCGTTGCAACGGCACCGGCATCATCCGTGATGTTGAATCGCTGTCGCTGGCGATCCTGCGCCTGATCGAAGAAGAAGCACTGAAAGACCGCACCGCCGAAGTTCGCGCCCAGGTGCCGATCCCGGTCGCCGCGTTCCTGCTCAACGAAAAACGCAACTCGATCACCAAGATCGAACTGCGCACCCGCGCCCGCATTGTTATTCTGCCGAACGATCACCTCGAAACGCCGCACTTCGAAGTTCAGCGTCTGCGTGATGACAGCCCAGAAGCCGCGATCAACCAGTCCAGCTACGAAATCGCTGCTGCCGCTGCCGAAGTGGAAGAAGTCCAGCCCGCCGCAGCGACCCGCACCCTGGTTCGCCAGGAAGCCGCGGTCAAGACTGCGCCAGCCCGTGCCAACGCTCCGGTTCCGACCGAAGTCGTTGCCGCTCCGGTTGCCGCTCCAGTCGCTGCTCCAGAGCCAAGCCTGTTCAAGGGCCTGGTGAAGTCGCTGGTCAGCCTGTTCGCCTCCAAGGAAGAGCCTGCTGCCCCGGCCGTGGTCGAGAAACCGGCTGCCACCGAGCGTCCGGCTCGCAGCAATGAAGAACAACGTCGCAACGGTCGCCAGCAGAGCCGCAACCGTAACGGTCGCCGCGATGAAGAACGCAAGCCGCGCGAAGAACGTGCACCGCGTGAAGAGCGCGCACCACGTGAGCCACGCGAAGAGCGTCAACCACGCGAAGCCCGTGAAGAAACACCAGCCGTAGCACGTGAAGAACGCGCACCGCGTGCTCCACGAGAAGAACGTGCACCTCGCGCACCGCGTGAAGACCGTAAGCCACGTGGCGAACGCGAAGAGCGCGTTCGTGAACTGCGTGAGCCTCTGGATGCTGCTCCGGCTGCTCCGGCTGCTGCGGCGACCGCTGAAGAGCGCCCGGCCCGCCCGCCACGCGAAGAACGTGCTCCACGCCCACCGCGTGAAGAACGTCAACCCCGTGCCGAGCAAGCCGCTGCCGTCGCTGAAGAAGAGCTGACCACCAACGAAGAGCAACTGCAGGAAGAAGGTCAGGACGGCGCAGAAGGCGATCGCCCACGCCGCCGTTCCCGTGGCCAGCGTCGTCGCAGCAACCGTCGCGAGCGTCAACGCGATGCCAACGGCAATGTGATCGAAGGATCGGAAGAATCCGAATCCGGCGAAAGCAATGAAGCACCAAGCACCGCCGACCTCGCCGCCGGCCTGGCTGTTACCGCAGCCGTTGCCAGCACCGTGATCAGCGCCCCGGCCGAAGCACAGGCCAACGAGCAAGCCGAACGCGCCACTGCCGCCACCCTGGAAATCGCTCCAGTCGAAGCGCCAGTCGTTGAAGCGACTACCCCGGTCGAAGCTACCGCATCGCCGGAAGTCGAAGTGGCACAAGCACCACACGTAGAGCCTGTGGTTGAAGCGCCTGTCGTGGTTGCAGAGCCGGTTGTCGAAACCGCCACTGAAACCGTGACCGAAGCCGTTCGTGAAGCTCGCGAAGAGCAAACCGCGTTCAACTGGGTTGCCGAGCCAGCCGTAACCGAAACTCCAGCGCCAGTCGTTGAAGCTCCGGCGATTGAAGCTCCGGTTGCCGATGCAGTGACCTCCGAGCCGGTCGTCGCAGCAGCCGAGCCTGCTCCTGTCGTGGAAACGCCGGTAGTTGCCGAAGTGCCTGCATCAGTGGTTGCTGCCGCTCCGGCCAATGCCCTGACACCAAGTGGCCGCGCACCGAACGACCCGCGTGAAGTGCGTCGTCGCAAGCGTGAAGAAGAGCGCCTGCAGAAGGAAGCCGAATTGGCTGCCGCTGCTGCTCAGGCTGAAGCAGTCGTTGCTGAAGTGGCCGAGGCAGCACCTGCCCCGACTGCAGAAGTTGATGCCGAGCCAGCTCAATCCGCAATCCACGAAGCACCACGCTCCGTTCAGGAAGCGATTGAGCAACACGAACAAGCCCTGGAAAAAGAACACGAACCTAAACCTCTCGTCTGATTCCATCGGCTAATGAAAAGCCCCGCCAGGTGACCCTGGCGGGGCTTTTTTATAGCTAAAACAATCACACCGATTCCCTGCTTAACATTCGGAAATTGATGCAGGCTGACCCACCGCTATCGCGAGCAAGCTCCCTCACACAAGGGGTCTGCGATCACTTGAAGAGCAAGCTCCCCGGCACATCCACATCCCACAACACCCCGGGATCCCCCACAGCCACCTCAACCACGCGCCCGTTGGCAAATAGCGGCTTGGCGCCACGATCTCCCGATAGCGCCATCAATCCCGCCGCGAAATCACGTCCGAACCCGACCGGATGCCCATACTCTCCGTTTTGCACCGGCACGCTGACGCTGTCGTGACTGATACCCGCCAGGACTTTTTCAATGGTGGACGGGAGGATGAACGGCATGTCACCCAACACCATCAACCAGCCATCGAGTTGGGCACAGGCAGAAACTCCCGCAGCAATGCTGTCACCCATGCCGATGGACTCGATCAACACAATTTCGCAGCCATAGGCCTGGGCCATGCGAATCACTTGAGGTCGATCAGCGGTGGTCACCAGGACGCGCTTGCCGCCATTGGCCGGAAGATTCACCAGCACGTGCTCGATAACCGAACGAACCGCGCCATCGCGGCCGGTGCAATCGGCCAGTAACTTGTCCTTGTCGGCACCGGCGAGCTGACGAAACCGACTGCCCTGCCCCGCTGCCAGCACAATGACGCCGATGGACTCGCTCATACGCGCTCCCGTAGCGGCTTCTTCTGTTTCAGCTCCACGCCATTTTTAATGGCCACGATTTCAGCCATCAGCGACAAGGCGATTTCCGCCGGGCTATGACTGCCGATATGCAAACCGATCGGACCGTGCAGCCGCTCGATGGACTGTTGCGACAAGCCCAACTGCGCCAGATTGTCCCGGCGCTTCTGACTGTTGACCCGTGAGCCCAGCGCGCCGACATAAAACGCCCTGGAGTCGAGGGCCGTGAGCAGGGCCATGTCATCCAGGCGTGGATCGTGAGTCAAGGCAACGATGGCCGTGCGCTCGTCGGTCTGGATACTCAGCACCGCCTCGTCGGGCATGCCGGAGACGAAACGACCATGCTGCTCTTCCCAGCCATGGACGAACTCGGTCCGCGGATCGCAAATCAGCACTTCGAAATCCAGCAGCCGCGCCATTTCGGCAACGTAGCGCGACAATTGCCCCGCGCCGATCAACAACAAGCGCCAGCGGGGGCCATAGATCGCGCGCAAAGTCTGCTCGTCAAACACCAGTACATCCGTTTTACCGGCCGGCTGCAAAACCACTTCACCGGTTGCGATATCAAGGCAACGCGCCACGATTTCGTGGGCTTCGCAACGCGCCAGCAGTTCAGCGACCCACGCCGGATCACCGACACGCTCCTCGGTTAATCGCAACGTGCCGCCGCAGGGCAAGCCAAAACGTGCCGCCTCTTCGCGGGTCACGCCGTAGGTGATCAATTGCACCGGCGGCCCGTCTGCCGGAATCCGACCATCGTGCAACCGGGCGATCAGGTCGTCCTCGACACAACCACCCGACACCGAACCGATCACCACGCCGTCTTCACGCAAGGCCAGCATGGCCCCGGGTGCCCGGGGCGCGGTGCCCCAGGTCTGGACCACGCTGTACAACACCACCCGCTGACCGGCGCGGCGCCACTCCAGGACACTGCGCAGGACATTCAGATCAGCGCTGTCCATCAGGATTCAGCCTTTTGCCAGCCCTGCAACTGATAGCGAACCGGCAGGCTGCGGATGCGCTTGCCGGTGGCAGCGAAGATCGCGTTACACAGCGCCGGCGCAATCGGCGGCACGCCGGGTTCGCCGACGCCGCCCAACGGGACATTGCCCGGCGGCGTGACCAGATGCACCGCGACCTCCTTCGGCGCCAGGGACATGCGCGCCACTTCGTACATATGGAAGTTGTCCTGCTGGACCTTGCCATCCTTGAAGCTGATCTCACCCAGCACCGCATTGCCAAGGCCCATCACGCAGGCGCCTTCAAACTGTGAGCGAATCCGCTCGGGGTTGATCTGCGGCCCGCAATCCACGGCAATGTCAGCCTTGTGCACAATCAATGTGCCATCATCTTTGACCTCGACTTCGATCACCGCCGCCACGTATGTGACGAAGCTGTAATGCACCGCCAGGCCCAGGCCGCGCCCTTTCGGCAGCTCGCGCCCCCAACCGGCGGCTTTGGCGGCAATTTCCAGCACCGTGCGCAAACGTCCGGTGTCGATCGGGTAACGTTCCGGTGATTCACCGTAGTTCCACTCTTCACTCAAGGTGCGCGGATCGATCTGACGGTCTGGACCGAGCAATTTGATCTGGTACTTCAGCGGGTCCTGTCCGGCCTTGTGCGCCAATTCATCGACGAAGCTCTGGATCGCAAAGCCGTGGGGAATGTTCGATACCGAGCGATACCATCCCACCCGGGTGTGTACCGCCGCTTCGGGGTTTTCCAGGCGTACGTTGGGGATCGCGTAAGCCATGTTGGTAAAGCCCATGCCCAACTCGAATGCCGCCTCGTGGTTCATGCCCGGCGCGAATAGTGCGGTGATACTCGGCGCTACCGTGCGATGCAACCAGCCGGATGGCAGGCCATCCTTGTTCAGGCTGGCCTTCAGGTATTCAGCGGACACGGTGTGGAAATAGGAGCAGTGGATGTCGTCTTCGCGGGTCCATTGCACGCGCACGGCTTTGCCAGGGAACTCCTTGGCAAGAATCGCCGCCTCGATAATGAAATCGGGCTTCGACTTGCGGCCGAAACCGCCACCCAACAAGGTGACATTGAAGGTGACATTGTCGAACGGCAGGCCGAGACGTTCGCTGATCCGCTCACGGGTGACCTGTGGCGCCTGACTCGGGCCCCAGGCTTCGCACACACCGTCCTTGTAGCGGGCGATGGCGACCATTGGCTCCATCGGTGACTGCGATAGATGCGGCAAGTAGTAGGAGGCTTCCAGCGTGCTGTTGGCGCCGCTCATGGCTTCATCGATGTTGCCCGTGTTGCGCACCACTTTGCCGGGTTTGAGCGAAGCGGCTTCCAGCTCCTTGCGGTAGGCGATCGAGTCGTAACTGGCATTGGCGCCGTCATCCCATTCGATTTTCAGCGCTTCACGTCCCTTGATCGCCGCCCAGGTGTTACTGGCCACCACCGCCACCCCACCCAGCGGTTGGAACTCTGATGGCAGTGGACGGCTTTCGATCTGCACGACCTTGAGCACACCGGGGACTTTCATCGCGGCGCTGGCATCGAACGTTTTGACCTTGCCACCGTACACCGCTGGACGGGCGATGGTGGCGAACAACATGCCGTCGACATGCACGTCGGCACCATACACCGCGCGACCGTTGACGATGTCGTCGCCGTCGATGGCCCTGGTGCCTTCCTTGCCGATGTAGCGGAACTCCGAAGGTTGCTTGAGTCGCAGACTGTCACGCGCCGGCACGGCCAAGGCGCCGGCAGCGGCGGCCAGGGCGCCATAATCCAGCTCGCGACCGGAAGGTTTGTGGATGACTTTATGCAGTTGCGCATGACATTCACTGACCGGCACTTTCCACTGCTCGGCAGCCGCCTGCTCCAGCATGGTCCGCGCGGCGGCACCGCAGCGGCGCATGGGTTCGTACCAGTGGCGCATGCTGCGCGAACCGTCGGTGTCCTGGTTGCCGAAACGCACTTCGTCGCCCGGCGCCTGTTTGACTTTGACCCGCGCCCAATCGGCTTCGAGTTCGTCGGCCACGACCATGGTCAGGCTGGTGCGCACACCCTGGCCCATTTCCGACCGGTTGCAGATAACCGTCACCGTGCCGTCGGTGGCGATGCTGAGATAAACCTTGGGATCGTCGACCCAGCCATGGGGCATACCATCGGCGCCGAACTTCTTCTGCGCCTCTTCGGCGAACGCGTCTTGCCAGCCCCAACTGGCGGCCACCACCAGCGCACCTGCAGCGCCGACGCCTTTGAGGAAACCACGCCGACTGAGATTGCTCAGGGCGAAATCATTCGGTAACTGGCTCATGCCTTGGCCTCCTTCAGGTGAGTGGATGCCTGGCGGATCGCGGTCTTGATGCGGTTGTAGGTGCCGCAGCGGCAAATGTTGCCGACCATCGCCTCTTCGATCTGTTCGTCGCTGGGGTTCGGATTGGTTTTAAGCAATGCAGTAGCAGACATGATTTGCCCGCCCTGACAGTAACCGCACTGGGCTACGGCCGTATCGAGCCAGGCTTGCTGCACGACTTGGCCGACCGGGTCGGCATGCAGGTTGTCGATCGTGGTGACGTTCTGCCCCACTACCGAGCCGATTGGCGTGATACAGCTGCGTGCAGGGGCGCCTTCGATGTGAATGGTGCAGGCTCCGCACAGGCCCATGCCGCAGCCGAATTTGGTGCCGTTGTAGCCGGCCACGTCGCGGATCGCCCAGAGCAGCGGCATGTCCTCGGTGACGTCGAGTTGATGGTCTTGACCATTGAGTTTCAGGGTAATCATGGGCACGCCCGCATAGTATTGGGTTATGGGGTCGAGCAATCTGCCGCTTTAGCCAAGCGGTTCGGTCATCGCAGATCGACTCAGGCTAATGGGCTCTCTTGTGCGAACGAACACGTCTGCACCGGGCCTTTGGATGGAGCAAATGCTGGTATCGTTAGGTGGCTAAGTTAACCCAGTATTAACAAAAAAGCCCTGCACAACGGAAGTTGTACAGAGCTTTGAGATCAGTCAGGAGAGCTTAGCTTCAATACTGATTGGGCTCCATTTCCAGATTGACATGAAAACGTTCTGAAATGTCTTTCTGGATACGCTGTGCCAGGTCGAGCAATTGCAGCCCGGTGGCACCGCCATAATTGACCAACACCAATGCCTGCAATTTATGCACGCCTGCATCGTTCTCGCGAAACCCTTTCCACCCTGCCCGTTCGATCAGCCAGCCTGCCGCCAGCTTCATCTGACCGTCCGGTTGCGCGTAGGCCACCAGATCCGGGTATTCGCCCTTGAGCTGCGCGACCAGCGCGGCCGGCACCAGCGGATTCTTGAAGAAACTACCAGCATTGCCGAGCACCGCCGGGTCCGGGAGCTTCTCATTGCGGATACTGCAAATGGCCTGGCTGACATCAGTGGCGGTCGGCTGATCGATGCCCTGCTCGGTCAGCCGCTGACGCACGGGGCCGTATTCCAGGTGCAGATGTGCGGTGCGGTCGAGCGTAAAACGTACCCGAAGGATCAACCAGCGCCCCGGTTGCTGCTTGAAGACGCTGTCGCGGTAAGCGAAGTCGCATTCTTCCAGGCTGAAGTCGCGCAGCTCTCCGCTGTGGCGATCGAGCGCCGTCAGGCCGGCAAACACGTCCTTGATCTCGACGCCATAAGCACCGATGTTCTGCATCGGTGCCGCGCCGACGGTGCCGGGAATCAGGCTCAGGTTTTCCAGACCGGACAACCCCTGCGCCAGTGTGTACTGCACGAACGGATGCCAGGGCTCGCCAGCCTCGGCTTCAAGCACGACTTTGCTGCCATCGTCGCTTAGCACACGAACCCCGCGAGTGGCCATGCGTAGCACCAGCGACGACACGTCTGCCGTCAACAGCAAGTTGCTGCCACCACCGATGACCAGCAGGGGCACATCATGGTCCCGTGCATAAGCCAGAGCGTCACGCACGTCGGCGTCGCTATGGGCCTCGGCAAACAGACGGGCCTGAACATCCACGCCAAAGCTGTTGTACGGTTTGAGCGAAACCTGTTGCCGCACCTGCAGACTCATAACCGTCCCTTCAATTCGATCACCAGCAGATCACTGGCGCGCTCGATCAAATCCAGTACCCGCTCGAAGCCCTGGTCACTGTCGTGATAGGGATCCGGCACCTCATCGATGCCCGACTGATAGCGACGCAGGAACAGATCCAGCTCTGCTTTACCCTTGACCGGTTGCATGGACTCGAGATCGCGCAGATTGCTTTTATCCATCGCCAGGATCAGGTCGTAGGTGGCGAAATCGGCGCGGGTCACTTGTTGGGCGCGCTGGGCGGACAAATCATAACCTCGCAGCTTGGCAGCCGCCTGACTACGCTTGTCCGGCGCCTGGCCGACGTGCCATTCACCGGTGCCGGCGGAGGCGACTTCTATCTGGTCGGCCAGCCCCGCCTCACGCAATTTATGCCGCAGCACGCCTTCGGCCGTGGGTGAACGACAGATGTTGCCCAGGCATACAAACAAAACACGCATCAGGCCTCCAGCAGGCGACGAACGCGCTCAAG
Source organism: Pseudomonas mohnii (assembly GCF_900105115.1). NCBI lineage: Bacteria > Pseudomonadati > Pseudomonadota > Gammaproteobacteria > Pseudomonadales > Pseudomonadaceae > Pseudomonas > Pseudomonas mohnii. The sequence goes on along the minus strand of NZ_FNRV01000001.1, from coordinate 5,093,142 downwards.
GTCTTCAATGGTATCGACGCCGGCCGGCGGTGCGATCAGCGCATCGGCAACGTGAATCCGCACGCCGTGCCACATCGCACGCAGTTGTTCCAGGCTCTCGGTGTTTTCCAGCCAGCATGGCCCCCAGCTGACAAAGTCATGCAGGAAACCGGCGCGGTACGCATAAATACCGATGTGGCGGCGGTAAGGCACGCCTTGCGGCAATTGCTCGCGGCTCTTGGCGAAAGCATCCCGTGCCCACGGTAGCGTGGCGCGACTGAAGGTCAGGGCCAGGCCATTGAGATCACTGACAACCTTGACCACGTTGGGATTGAACAGGGTTTCAACATCGTCGATCGGCTCGGCCAGGGTGGCCATGCGCGCTTCGGTGTGGATAGCCAGATTGGCGGCGACCTGATCGATCACGCTCGGCGGGATCAACGGCTCATCGCCCTGGACGTTGACAACGATGGCATCGGGCGCCAGGCCCAGTTTCGCCGCGACTTCCGCCAGGCGATCGGTACCGGAGTTGTGGTCTTCGCGAGTCAGCACCACCTCAGCGCCAAAACCCTGGCAAGCCTCGACTATACGGGCGTCATCAGTGGCAACCACCACACGCTGGGCGCTGCTTTTGCTGGCCTGCTCCCAAACATGTTGAATCATCGGCTTGCCGGCGATCAACAGCAGTGGCTTGCCCGGCAGGCGCGTAGAGGCGTATCGCGAAGGAATGACAACGGTAAAGGCTGCGGTCATTTGTCCAGACGCTCATCGGTCGTGAGGGTGCGAGCTTCGGTTTCGAGCATCACCGGAATACCGTCCCGGATCGGATAAGCCAGGCCGGCGCCCTTGCTGATCAGCTCGGTCTTGTCGGCGCTGAGCTTGAGCGGGCCTTTGCAGACCGGGCAGGCGAGGATGTCGAGCAATTTGGTGTCCATGAGCATTCCCTGGATAAAACGGTTTAAGGCAAAAGTCGAGCCGGCAACAGGCGCATCAACTGCGTATCGAACCAGGCCACGAAGGCCGGCGACGGCACAGCATCGACCGCCAGGTACCACCAATCGGCAGCGGCGAAGGCACGGCACTTCACCGCGTCCTTTTCGGTCATTACCAATGGCAATGACGGAGTGAAATTCAAGGCCTGCACGCTATATTCGGCATGGTCGGCGAAGGCATGCGGCACGGGTTGCCAGTGTAGCGTTTCGAGGGTCTTGAAGAAACGCTGCGGATTGCCGATCCCGGCCACGGCGTGCAGCGCCTGGCCTTTGGGAAAGTGATCGAGGGGACGACGCTCACCGCTTTGCAGATTGACCAGCGCGGTGGGTTGCAACCGGAAAGCGAACCCCCCGTCTGGATCAGCCATGGCGCCGTTATAGAGCACCGCATCGACGCTTTGCAGGCGTTCGACCGGTTCTCGCAGCGGCCCGGCCGGCAGGCAACGCTGGTTGCCCAGGCCACGGGCAGCGTCGATAAGCACCAGTTCCAGATCCCGCGCCAGCCGGTAATGCTGCATGCCGTCATCGGACAAAATCAGATCCAGCGGCTCGCTCGCCAGCAAGGATTTGACGGCATTGCTGCGATTGGGGTCGATCATCAACGGCACACCGGTGCGCTGGACGATCAACAATGGCTCGTCACCTGCAATGTCTGCGGCTTGATCCGCCTCGACCCGCCATGGCCAGTGCGCCGGCCTGGCGCCGTAACCACGACTGACCACACCCACCCGCAAACCACTGCGCTGGCAATGCTGGATCATCCACAGAATCAGCGGTGTCTTGCCGGTGCCGCCCACGGTGATGTTGCCGACCACGATCAACGGCACGGGTGGCTGATAGATTTCACCTTCGCCCGCCAGAAAGCGCTTGCGCTTGTTGTTGACCACGCGTCGATACAACCACTCCAGCGGCTGCAGAAGTTTCAGGGCCGGATGACCCCGATACCAGGCGGCAAGCAGGCGATCGGACATGGCCATCAGGGTGCGGGCGGCGCCGCCTCGATGGTGGTCATGCGCAAGTGACTGAAACCAAGCTTGCCGGCGGCGTCCATGGCGGTGATCACCGCCTGATGCTGGGTTTTGCCGTCGGCGCTGATGGACAGCGGCCGGCTGGTATCGCCGCCTGACTCTTTCTGCAACGCTTCCATCAGGGTCGCCAGGTCGCTTTTCGGCAAGACCTGGTTATTCACCGAAAACACGCCTTCGGCACTGATGGCGATGTCCAGCTGCCGGTTCTGGTCTTCAGCCGGCGAGCCGCTGACCGCTTCCGGCAGGTCGACGCGCAATTGGGTTTCACGGGTAAAGGTCGTGGTCACCACGAAAAACAGCAGCAGGACAAACACCACGTCGATCAACGACACGAGGTTGATGTCCACCGTTTCCCGTGGTTTGCGGCGGAATTTCACGCTTTGCTCCCGGCCAGATCCACATCACGGTCGCCCTGCACCACCTCGACCAGTTTGATCGCTTCCTGCTCCATGCCCACGACGAGCTCATCGATACGCCGTTGCAGGAAACGATGGAAGAACACCGATGGGATACCTACGATCAGCCCCGACGCCGTAGTGATCAATGCCTTGGAAATACCGCCGGCCAACACCCCTGGGTTGGTCGCCATGCCCGTGCCCATGAACGAACTGAAGATATCGATCATGCCCAGCACAGTACCCAGCAGGCCCAGCAGCGGCGCCATGGCGGCAATGGTACCGAGGGCGTTGATGTAGCGTTCCAGCTCGTGGACAACCCGGGCGGCGGCTTCTTCAATGCACTCTTTCATGATCTCGCGGCCATGCTTGGAGTTCGCCAGACCTGCCGCCAGGATCTCGCCCAACGGCGAATTGGCGCGCAGTTCCTTGAGTTTTTCCTTATTGAGCTGCTTGTCCTTGATCCAGACCCAGACCTGCCCGAGCAAGTGCTCCGGGGTGACGCGACTGGCACGCAGGGTCCAAAGGCGCTCAGCGACAATCGCCATTGCCGCGATGGAACTCAGGATGATCGGTATCATCATCCAACCGCCGGATTTAACCAATTCCCACACAGTGACAGTCCCCTCGAAAAAGTGCGCCACTCTAACATAGGGGGTCGACGCACCGAAGACCGTGATGTCGCATTCGGTCGGGCATTCATGACGCCCGGTTATTTGGCCAGGGGTGGTGGATCGCGCCAGAAGCGCCGTTCCAGACGCATTGAGCGCGGCGCCTCGAAACGCCCGAGCTGGAGATGAATGGCACCTTGATCCGCACTGTCGTAGATCGCCATGCCGTACTTTTGATAGCGTGCCAGGACGGTCGGGTGTGGATGGCCGAACGAATTGCCCTGGCCACGTGAGATCAGCACCGCTTTGGGCCGCAATCGGTCGAGCAGCGCCATGGAGGACGAACTGCGGCTGCCATGGTGCGGCGATTGCAGCCAGTCGGTGGGTATGGCCAAGGGACTCTCGAGCAACGCTCGCTCGGCGGCCATGTCGATGTCGCCGGTCAGCAGCATTCGCTCACCGCTGGCTTCAATCTGCAGCACGCAGGATTTTGGATTGCTTTCACGGGCGTGCGCCCATTGCCACAGTTCAAAGTTCACGCCGTCCCAGGTCCATCGCCGACCGCTCTCGCAGCCCGCCGCTTGCCATTCATTCGGCAATTCTGCGGGTTCACCACCGAGTACGTGCTTCACCGGTAGCCCCTGGGCGACCGCCCGCGCCCCGCCGGCATGATCGGCATGGGCGTGGCTTATCAGCATCAGATCAATACCGTCCACGCCCAGCTTGCGTAACGTTGGCAAGACCACGCGCTCGCCAAGATCGTTATCACCGAATCGGGGACCCGTGTCATACAGCAGCGTGTGGTGGCGAGTGCGCACCAGGATCGCCAGACCTTGGCCGACGTCCAGTTGCCAGATGTCGGCAACGCCTTCCGGTATTTCTGAACGCGGCGGAAAAATCAGCAACAGCAGCAGCGGCCAGCCCAGCGGGCGTAACGGTACGCCTCGCGGCAGCAACAAGAGAAAGGCTCCCAAGGCACCCAGCCCCCAGCCCCACAGCGGGATCGCCGCGGGCACCCATGCCGGAACCAGGCCAGCCACCCACGCCAGGCCCCTGAACAACCCATCGATCAAGCCGCCGGCGAGCCATAACAGGCCCTCACCCACATACGGCACCGGCAATAACAGCGTCCCGAGCAAAGCAGGTGGCAACACCAGCAGGCTGATCCACGGCACGGCCAGCAAGTTGACCAGCGGTCCACTGAGACTGATCGGCAACCCCAGCACCAGTAAAAGTGGGCCCAGGCCGATGGCGATCAACCATTGCGCGCGCGTCCAGGTTTGCCACCATCGCCACGGCCCCAAACGACCGCTGAAAGTGAAAATCAACACCGCGACCGCCGCAAAGGACAACCAGAATCCCGGTTGCAAACTTGCCAGCGGATCCAGCAATAACACGCCATTGAGCGCAAGCAACAGCGGCCACCAGGCACCGAGATGACGAAAACGCAGGCGCCATAACAACACCAGACCGATCATCAAACAGGCACGCCGCACCGGCACCTCGAACCCGGCCAACAACCCGTATCCGAGGGCTGCTGCGAATGCCAGACCACAGGCCCAGGGCAACCACGACAGACGGTTCGGCCACAGGCCATAGCGGGCGAGTCCGGCAATCAACAGATACACCACCCCCGCCAGCAGACCGATGTGCTGCCCGGAAATCACCAATAGATGCACAGTGCCGGTGTCTTGCAACACCTGCCAGTCCTGACGGCTGAGTCCGCTACCATCCCCCAGCACCAACGCCGTCAGAACGCCCGTCCGGCCCTGGGCATCCACGGCCTGCAACCGCTGCCGGATGCCGTCGCGCCAAGCCCAGCGTGCCTCGCTCAATAGCTCGCCGTCCTTGACCGTCCCGGTCGCACCGATTCGTTGCGCCAACAGCCAGGCGTCGTAATCAAAGGCATGTGGATTCAGCAGCCCGGCGGGACGTTTCAGCTTGACCGCCACTCGCCAGCGCTCGCCGCTCTTCACTGGCGGTCCGCCATACCAGGCCAGACGCATGAGTGGCGGCACGGTGCCGTGGCGCGACCGCGCGTCGGCCAATTCGAAACGCACCACTGCCTCGGTATGCTGCGGCAACCCCACCACCCGCCCTTCGACCCAGCGCGTTTCGCCATCGAGGCGCGATGGCAATCGATCATCCAGCGCCCATTGGGCCTGCAGGCAGGCCCAACTCAAACCGAACAGGAAAAACGCCACTGGATAAGTCCTGAACGGCAGCAGCATCAAACCGATAACCGGCAACAACGTGCATAACCAGACCGGCGGCAATGCCGGTAAAAAACGCAACGCCAGCAGACCCAGCGCCAACGCAACCATCCCTGTGCGCATAAGCTCGTCCTAGAGAGTCCAGCCCCTAGGCATAGCCGGCCCGTCGCACCGCCGTCGTTATTAATTGTCACAAACTCTGAATGGGCGCCTCATAGAATCCAGACATACTTGCCGTCTTAACCGACCGAGAAGCCTTATGCCCCGGCGCTTATTCAAACGCTACATGCCAGACCCGACCAGCATCAGGGAACACAAATCCTTACGCTTTCTCGGCACTCTGCTGCATGACCCTAACCTCTGGCACCTCAATCGCCACTCCGTAGCCCGGGCGATGGCGGTTGGCCTGTTCGCCGCGTTCCTGCCGATCCCGTTGCAGATGCTGGTGGCCGCCATACTCGCGATCATCGTGCGCGGCAATATGCCGATTGCCGTCAGCCTAGTCTGGCTGACCAACCCGATCACCATGCCAGCGGTGTTCTACTGCACTTACCAGGCCGGCGCCTGGTTGTTGGACGTTCCTCCCCGCCAGCTGCCGGATGCGTTGACCTGGGAGTGGATCAGCGGCGAGTTATCAACCTTGTGGCAGCCGTTTTTGCTGGGTTCGGTGGTGACGGGACTGACCCTCGGGGCGCTCGCCTATTGCCTGGTGATGATGTATTGGCGCTGGTGGGTGGCGCGGCAATGGAAACGGCGCAAGAAAAGTCGAATGTGAGAAAGCAAAACGGCCTCCTGAGTGGAGGCCGTTTTTTTATCGCATCTGGATCGACAGCTTATTGGCTTGGCGCCACTCAGGTACGCATCCCGCGGCCGCTGACCAGCAATCGCGCGCAACCGATGTACAGCACGACGGTCGCCACCAGCATGAAGGTAATCGCAATGCTGATGCGGATATCCGACACGCCGAGGATGCCGTAGCGGAACGCATTGACCATGTGCAGCACCGGGTTGGCCAGGGACACGGTCTGCCAGAACGGCGGCAGCAACGAGATCGAGTAGAACACCCCGCCCAGATAGGTCAGCGGCGTCAGCACGAAGGTCGGAATGATCGATATGTCATCGAAGTTGCGCGCAAACACCGCATTGATGAAGCCCAGCAGCGAGAAGATCGTCGCCGTCAGCACCACCACCAGAACGGTCACACCCAGGTGATGCACCTGCAAATCAGTGAAGAACAGCGACAGCAGCGTCACGATGACGCCAACCATCAGCCCGCGCAGTACACCGCCCAGGGTAAAGCCAATCAGAATGGTGTGGGGCGAGACCGGCGACACCATCAGTTCTTCAATGGAACGCTGAAACTTGCTGCCGAAGAAACTCGACACCACGTTGCCGTAGGAGTTGGTGATCACCGACATCATGATCAGCCCCGGCACGATGTACTCCATGTAGGTAAAACCACCCATGTCGCCGATCTGCCGGCCGATCAGGTTACCGAAGATCACGAAGTACAGAACCATGGTGATCGCCGGCGGCAGCAGGGTCTGCGGCCAGATCCGGGTAAAACGCCGGACCTCACGGTAAACGATGGTGTTCAGGGCAACGAGGTTGGGCTGCAGCTCGGAACTCATACCGCCACCTTCGACAGATTTTTCTCCACCAGGGACACGAACAACTCCTCGAGGCGATTGGTTTTGTTACGCAGGCTCAGCACTTCGATGTTCAGCTGTGCGAGTTGAGTGAACAACGCAGTGATACCCATGCTCTTGTCGACCTGGACCTCCAGGGTGTGGTCGTCGAGCAACCGTGACGGATAGCCGATCAGCTGCGGTGGCACGCTCAGACTGTTCTTCAAGTCCAGCAGGAAGGTTTCGACGTGCAATTGGCCGAGCAACTGCTTCATGCTGGTGTTTTCGACGATGGTGCCGTGGTCGATGATGCCGATGTTGCGGCACAACTGCTCAGCCTCTTCCAGATAGTGCGTGGTGAGGATGATGGTGATGCCCTTTTTGTTCAGCTCGGTGAGAAAGGTCCACATCGAGCGACGCAGTTCGATGTCCACGCCGGCGGTCGGTTCGTCGAGGATCAACAGGCGTGGCTCGTGGACCAGCGCACGGGCAATCATCAGTCGGCGCTTCATGCCGCCGGACAGTGAACGCGACGGCACATCGCGCTTGTCCCACAGACCGAGCTGGGTCAGATACTGCTCGGCGCGTTCCTTGGCGATTTTCGCTGGAATGCCGTAGTAACCGGCCTGGGTCACGACGATGTCGAAGGTCTTTTCAAACTGGTTGAAGTTGAACTCCTGGGGTACCACGCCGATGGAGCGCTTGAGCCCCGCCGGATCCTTGTCCAGGTCGTGACCGAAGATATTCACCGTACCGCTGGTCTTGTTCACCAGGGTGGAGAGAATGCCGATGGTCGTGGATTTGCCGGCGCCATTGGGGCCGAGCAAGGCGAAAAAGTCACCTTCAGCGACATCCAGATCGATACCACTCAAGGCCTGGAAACCGTTGCCGTAGGTTTTGGTTAGCTGCCGGATGGACAGAGCGGAACTCATATCGGATTTACGCACCAAGAAGGGAAGAGAGGAATAAATAGGGGCGGGCGGCGGACAACTCAACCACGACGCACCGGCACAATGGTGCTTGTCGCCGCCACACAAGTACAGTCAAGTGTGTCGATAGTGAGTATTAAGTCAACGCGGTCATCACCGCCCGTTGATAAGCCGGACGCTGTTTCAGCCGTGCGTACCAGGCCTCCAGATGAGGCATGGGCGCACGCTCGATCGGCATTTCGAACCAGGCATAAATGAAACTGCCCAAGGGAATGTCGCCCATGCCGATCTCATCGCCGGACAGGTAAGGCCGTGTTGCCAGTGCCTGATCGGCCATCGTCAGCAGTGCTTCGCACTCCTTGATTGCCGCCTTGATGGCGGACCAGTCCTGCTGGTCTGCCGGGGTGCGCAAGACGCCCCAGAACACCGTGCGGAACGGTCCGGCAAAACTGGAAGTGGCCCAGTCCATCCACTTGTCGGCCGTTGCGCGGGCTTGCAGGTCGGCCGGATACCAGGCGCTGCCCGCGGCGTGACGGGCCATCAGGTAACGGACGATGGCATTGGATTCCCACAACACGAAGCCATCATCTTCAATCACCGGGACGCGGCCGTTGGGGTTCATCGCGCGGTACTCAGGGGTGTCAACGACACCAAAGGCACCGCCGGCATCGATGGCTTCATAGGCCAGGCCCAGCTCTTCGGCGGCCCACAACGGCTTTCTGACATTCGATGAATTTTTCCGACCCCAGATCTTCAGCATGACCGCCTCTCAATGGATGAATGCGCAGGCAGCATACGCCGGATCAGGCGCGACTCAAATCGCTCTGCATGTCCCCCAGCAACGCTGGAAGTTGCTCGTCGAACAAGTGCGGATAACACTTTTCAAGGTGGGCGAAGAAAAACGTTTCGGGCACGTCGGCGAACTGACCGTGGTCAATCAGATACTCCATCAATTTCTCGCCATCGCGATTGAATGGGTGGAAAACACTGTCGTTGATTCCGTCGAATTCCAGCGGCGCGACATTGAACAGCTCACACAGACCCTGGTTGAAGGCCGGGGTGGCTTTGACCCAGCGACCACTCAGGTAAAACTCGGTATAGCCATGCATGGCAAACACGTCGCTCTTGAGCAATTCGAGCAGACGCGGCGTCGATAAATGATTGCGTACGTCCGCCAGGCCGATCCGCGCAGGAATCCCGCAGTGCCGCGCACACCCGGCCAACAGCGTGGCTTTGGGCACGCAATAACTCTCACCGGTGGCCAGTGCATGACTGCCGCGCAAGGTCTGGGGATTACGGCTAAACGTGTAAGGGTTGTAACGCACGGCTTCACGGACGGCGTAATAGAGGTTGATCGCCTGCTCGAGTGGGTTGCGACTGTTGCCACGATGTTTTTCGGCGAACTCCACCACCGAGGGATGGTCACTATCGATGAAGCGGCCGGGACTCAGATACTCGTGCATGAGGGCAATCTCCAGGGGAAGCCCCGAGTCTAGCGAGCGATCAAGCACAAAGATAACGACGTTTCGGCCAAACATGGACGCTATGTCGCTCGTTCAATGAACGATTTTTCACGACCTGTCGTTCATCAGGCCTACAAAATCATCCATGGTTTCCCCACGTTTTCAATCACAACGCTGTGCCCCCCTGTTTTGCGGATGCCGTCTAAGCTCTGAGGGTTGGCTCGCCCTGGTTTCACGGAGGATTAAATATGCTGCTGTTGTGGATACTGGTTTTGATTGTCGGGATAGCTTATCTGGCCCACCGTCGCATTTCGCCGCTGCCTGCACTGGGCATCGTGGCCGTCTATCTGGTGGCAATGGGTGCTTTGAGCCGTGCACCAGGCTGGCTGTTGCTGATTTTCTGGGTGTTGCTCGCGGTCGTAGCGGCCCCCTTGTTGCTGCCCGAGCTGCGTCGCAAATCCTTCAGTGCGCCCCTGTTCAAATGGTTCCAGAAAACCCTGCCGCCCATGTCTCAAACCGAGCGCGAAGCCATCGAGGCCGGTACGGTGTGGTGGGATGGCGAATTGTTCAGTGGCCGCCCGGACTGGAACAAACTGCTGGCCTATCCCAAAGCGCAGTTGAGCGAAGAAGAACAGGCCTTTATTGACGGCCCGACCAATGAACTCTGTGCCATGGTCAGTGACTGGGAGCTCGGTCAGACCCTGGATCTGCCGGCCGAAGCCTGGGCCTTCATCAAGGAAAACGGCTTCTTCGCCCTGATCATTCCCAAGGAATTTGGCGGCAAGGGATTCTCGGCCCATGCCCACTCCCAAGTGGCGATGAAACTGGCCTCCCACAGCGGCGACCTCGCTTCCACCGTGATGGTCCCCAACTCCCTCGGCCCGGCCGAACTGTTGCTGCATTACGGCACCGACGAACAACGCAATCATTACTTGCCACGCCTGGCGCGCGGCGAAGAAATCCCCTGTTTTGCCCTGACCGGTCCCCTGGCCGGCTCCGACGCGGGCGGCATGCCCGATACCGGGGTGATCTGCAAAGGCGAATGGGAAGGCAAGGAAACCCTCGGCCTGCGCCTGAATTGGGAAAAGCGCTATATCACACTGGGCCCGGTGGCCACCCTGCTCGGCCTGGCGTTCAAGGCCTACGACCCCGACCATTTATTGGGTGACAAGGAAGACCTGGGCATCAGCCTGGCGCTGATACCGACGGATACCGCCGGTGTGGAAATCGGCCGCCGTCACCTGCCGCTCGGCGCGGCGTTCATGAATGGCCCGAACTCAGGCAAGGATGTATTCGTGCCGCTGGAATACCTCATCGGTGGCCAGGAAATGCTCGGCAAGGGCTGGATGATGCTGATGAATTGCCTGTCGGTCGGGCGCTCGATCTCCCTGCCAGCGGTCGGTACCGGCATGGCCAAGTTCACCAGTCTTGTGACCGGCCAATACGCGCGGATTCGCGAGCAGTTCAACGTTCCGATTGCCGCCTTCGAAGGTATCCAGGAAGCCATGGGGCGCATCGCCGGCAACGCCTGGATGATGGACGCGGCGCGAATGCTGACGACCAATGCAGTGGATTTGGGCGAAAAACCGTCCGTGCTGTCGGCCATTCTCAAATATCACCTCACCGAACGCGGTCGCGAGTGCATCACCCACGCCATGGATGTTCATGGCGGCAAGGCCATCATCATGGGGCCAAGGAATTATCTCGGTCGGATCTGGAATGGCGCGCCGATCTGCATCACCGTGGAAGGGGCGAACATTCTGTCGCGCAACCTGATGATCTTCGGCCAGGGCGCGATTCGCTGCCATCCGTTCGTCCTCAAGGAAATGGCGCTCGCCAGCCGCGAAGACAAGGATCAGGCACTGATCGAATTCGACGGCCTGCTGCTCAAGCACATCGGTTTTGCCGTGAGCAACGCAGCCAGCACCCTGGTGTTGAACCTCGGTTTCGGGCATCTGGAACACATGCCCGGCGACAAGCTCAGCCAAGGTTATTTCCGCGCGCTCAACCGACAGGCCGCTGCGTTCGCGCTGCTGGCCGACCTCAGCATGATGTTGCTGGGCGGTGAACTGAAACGACGCGAACGCCTCTCGGCACGACTGGGTGACGTGCTCAGCAACCTGTACCTGGCCAGTGCCGCGCTCAAGCGTTACAGCGACCTCGACTCACCGGAACACATGACGCCGCTGTTGACCTGGGCCATGGAGGAAAGCCTGGGGCAGGCCGAACGGGCCATGGATGAATTGCTGAATAACTTCCCGAACAAGGTGCTGGGCTGCCTGCTGCGGGTAATCGTGTTCCCGTTCGGCCGCCGTCACAAAGGGCCATCGGACAAACTCGGTGCCGAAGTGGCAGCGGTGATCGGCCGTGCCAAAGGCGATCCGGCCCTGGAAGAGTTGCTCCTGGGTTGCTACCGCCCGCAATCGGCCGACGACCCGGTCGGCGCATTGCAGCACGCCAGCGATCTGTTGAGCGCGGCGCAACCTCTTCAAAAGAAACTGCACACGGCGCTCAAGAGCGGCCAGGTCAAACCGGTCGCCGGGGAACATATCATCGATACGGCACTCGAGGCTGGCGTGTTGCAACCCGTGGAGGCTCACACCCTGCGTGAAGCCGAAGCGGCGCGACGCAAGGTGATTGATGTCGATGATTTCGACAAGGACGAGCTGGCGCTGGCCGCAGGGAAGGTCCGCTGATCCCGCACCCCCTCTCTACCCAGTGAAAAAAGGGCGCAGGGGCTTTATACTCCCGCGCCCGTTTTGCTCTTGAGGACTTATCTCGTGTCCAACATCGTTGCCGATCATCTCGTTTTGCTCGACCACTTGCGCAGCATCCTGGTCGCCGTAGGTGAGGCCGACCAGGTTCCCGAAGAAAGCCATGCCTTGTTCCTGGAGCGCTTCGACGAATTGCGTGCGTTGCTGCCGGTCGACCCGATCGAAAGCCAATACCTGGGCCAGGACATTCTGTGTCAGGTGATCACCCGCTACCCGCAAATCGCCCACCTGGTCCCGCGCGACTTGCTGTGGTACTTCGCCGGCGATTGCCTGCATTACATGCCCGACGATGAAATCGACCTGTACCAGGCCCTGGAAGAACGTCGTTTCGAAGCCGAACAGAACGACGAACCTTTCGACTGGAACCAGGAAAAACAGCTGCTGGCGTTGTCGAATGAAGACAGCAAGCACTGATCCGCGATCAGCCATACAAAGGCCCGCCTGTTCAACCATGCGGGCCTTTTTAATGCGTTAAAACAAGCCGTCACTCTCAGGCAATTCATACTCCGAAACCGCCGTAGCCAGCTTGCCCGGCTTACCGGGTTTGCCCAACGTCGGCTCTTTCTCCATGCACTCCACCAGGTAATCGATCAACACCCGTAGCTTGGGAGGCAGGTAGCGAGTGGGCGAATGCAGCAACCAGGCGCCGCCGTGGTAGGACGCCAGAAAAGTCCAGTCCGGCAGCACCTGCACCATTAAGCCCTTCTCCAAGGCACGGCGCGCCGTAAAGTACGGCAGGCTGCCAATACCGATGTGCTGCAAAACGGCGCCAAAACGGACACCCGTGTGGTTGGCGGCGTATCGCCCGCGCACACCCACGGTGACTGATTTGCTGCCTTTCTTGAACTTCCAGCGCGCATCGCTCGGGGTTTCACCCAGGTAGATGCAGCTGTGGTTGAGCAAATCATGGGGATGAGTTGGCGTTCCGTGTTCAGCCAGATACTGCGGCGTCGCACAAAGCAAATGGTCAATCGTCAGTAACTGCCGCCCCACCAGACCCGCAGGGGGCCGATCGGTGATGCGAATCGCCAGGTCGACGTGATCGTCGATCAAATCCACCTGACGATCCTCAAGCAACAACTCAACATCCACTTTGGGATAGCGGCGCAGAAACTCCGGTATATGCGGGTGAATCACGATACGGCCCACCGCTTTCGGCACACTGAGACGCACCACGCCCTCAGGCTCATCCGTAAACTGACCACTGATTTCCATCACTGAACGAGCGGCATTGACCATCTCCCGGCAACGCTTGAACACCTCTTCGCCACCGTCACTCAAACGCAATTTGCGCGTGGTGCGTTGTAGCAAGCGAGTGGCCAGCGCCTTCTCCAGGCGCGAAATGCTACGGCTCACCGCCGAAGGTGAAGTGCCCAATTGCCGGGCCGCCTCGGAGAAGCTGCCGGTCTCGACGACCTTGACGAAAATCGCCATTTCACCGAGCAACGGCAGCGGAAGATTTATGCTCAAAACGCAACAGTCCTTTGATATTTGAACGGATTATCACGCAATTCGAGGCTTCATATAATAAAAAGTGGAAACATTTATACGAGCATTGAATATGACGCTTCGCCTTTTTTTCCATAGGGATGACCTCAAGGCCAATGTGGAAGTCCTGGAATGCACGCCCCACGAGAACGAATTCGCCGTGGTGCTGCGCGCAACGCTGTTTCACCCTCAGGGTGGCGGGCAGCCCTGCGACACCGGATGGATAGGCGAAAGCCAGGTACTGCGCGTGGTTCAGGATCCCGACCGGATCATTCACTTTGTCGACCAACCGATTACACCTGGCATGGCTCCGATCCAGGTGGACGAGCAACGTCGTCAGTTCAATACGCGCATGCATACCGCCGGCCACCTGATCGGCCACTTTGTTCAGGCCATGGGCTGGATGCCGACCAAGGCCCATCATTGGCCAGGCGAAGGACGTGTGCAGTTCAAACCCGCAGAGTCGGCAAAAGACGTTGATGCCCCCATGGTTCAGCACGGCATCGAACAATGGATCGCCCGCGATCTGCCGCGCCTGACATCGCTACGCGAAGGCGCACGGGAGATCGGTTTCGGTGAACTGCCCGCCTATGGCTGCGGCGGCACCCACGTACGCAGCCTGAAGGATCTGGGCACAGTCACAATCGCATCCCTTTCACAGAAGAAAGGGATTCTGTCGGTTCACTACCACGTGGACTGACGCCGGGGCGCCTGTATTCGCAGGCCTCGTTGATTCTCTGATAGATGGACCTAAGACATGATGTTTGACGTCGAGCGTCTCGATGAGGCGTGCATAAAAAAACTGGCCAACGAAGAAGTCCTCGCCATCCGCGTCAAAGGCTGGATACCCCGGCCGCTGGCCATCCAGATCGGTGAAAAGATTCTCGCACCAGGCTTTGAAGGCTATATCAACGCACCGAGCATCGGACGCATCGGCATGGCGTTCTATGAAGCGGAAAACCGGCCGCAGTTGATCGAGGATTACTTTGAGCGGGCCACCCGCAACATCGCAGAGTTGCGCAACCGTTGCGCGCCCTATGCCTGCCCGGTCGACACGCTGCGTTGCATGCTCGACGAATCATGGCCAGCCGGCGCGCACCTGGAAAGCCTCTACGGCCGCAAGATGTACGTTGGCCTGTCGCGGGTGGTGAAACCAGACGTGTGCTTTCTGGCCCACCACGACATTTTCGCCAAGGACGCCCCCGACAGCTTTCAGGCCAGAAGCCTGGCAGCGCAGTTCGCCTGCAATATTTACCTGAGCATGCCCACTGCGGGTGGCGCGCTGCAGATATGGAACCACGATGTTTCCCCGGAGCGGTTCGACGAAATGCGCGGCGACAGCTATGGCATCGACCCTGCTCTTCTGGGCACGCCAACCCTGGAAATTCGCCCCGAGCCCGGGGATTTCATCATGTTCAACTCACGACGCATGCATTCAGTAACACCGGGCGTGGCGGATCCGCGTTTGAGCCTTTCATTCTTTGTCGGCTACCGCGGCAATGCTTCCCCCCTGACCTTTTGGAGTTGAAATGTATTCGAACTACCTGAGCGAGTTTCTGGCGCTGGCGATGATCCACTTTCTGGCGGTGGTCGCTCCCGGCCCTGACTTCGCCGTGACGATTCGCCAGAGTGTGCGTTTCGGCCGGATGATCGGGATTTGCACGGCATTGGGGATCGGCGCGGGAATTTCAGTACACGTGCTGTACACCTTGTTGGGCGTCGGCGCGCTGATGCACACCACTCCCTGGCTGTTGACGGTGGCCAAGGTCGTGGGCGGCGCCTACATTCTGTACCTCGGTGTCAGCCTGTTGCGCAGCAAACCGAAAACCGTGGCGGAGGGCAATAACGACGCCAACGAACCGTTCGTCGAGCAAACGATGCTGAAAGCCTTCACCACCGGTTTTCTGACCAACGCCTCAAACCCCAAAGCCACTCTGTTTTTCCTGGCGATTTTTACCACCCTCATCAGCGCCACGACCCCACTGAAGATTCAGGCGCTGTACGGAGTCTGGATGTGTTTCGTAAACGCATTGTGGTTTGTCATCGTTGCACTGTTCTTTTCCAGTGCACGGGTGCGATTGTTGTTCATGCGCATGGGACACTGGTTTGAACGCACCATGGGGGTGGTCCTGATCCTGTTTGCCGGCAGGCTGATTCTGTCGATGTAAAATCCCGACCACGTAAAAGGCCCGCTCAGTCAGACTGGCGGGCCTTTTTTCTATCTCGCAGATAAATCACGCACAAACAAAAACGCCGCTCAATGAGCGGCGTTTTCGTTAAATATGGAGCGGGAAACGAGACTCGAACTCGCGACCCCGACCTTGGCAAGGTCGTGCTCTACCAACTGAGCTATTCCCGCAAATGGCGTCCCCTAGGGGACTCGAACCCCTGTTACCGCCGTGAAAGGGCGGTGTCCTAGGCCACTAGACGAAGGGGACACGCTACCCGGAACACATGGTGTGTGTTTCGGTGCCCAGATCCGCATCCGAAGACTTGGTTCTGGTTTCACTCAGCCCTGCCCGAAAGCAACGCTGTTTAAAATTGGAGCGGGAAACGAGACTCGAACTCGCGACCCCGACCTTGGCAAGGTCGTGCTCTACCAACTGAGCTATTCCCGCATTGGCGTCCCCTAGGGGACTCGAACCCCTGTTACCGCCGTGAAAGGGCGGTGTCCTAGGCCACTAGACGAAGGGGACACGCTACAACATTCACTCCCTGCTTCGTTTCGCGGTGTGCTTTACGCTGCAAGTGGCGCGCATTCTATGGATGGATTGGAAGGTCGTCAACCCCCTGATATAAATTTATTTAAATCAATGACTTCGCCCTGCTTTTCGGCACCAATCCGGATTTTCCGCCGCCCGGTGTTTGGCGCCTATATTCTGACACTCGCCAAGACGTTATAGTCAATGGCATGAATGATGGCAATTTGCTCAGGAGGTGCCAGTATTCATATAAGCAGGGTCAGACCGATACAGGTTGAGCCACGCCGATCCAACTCGTCGAGCGGCCCTAGGCGCTTAAATGCCAAGCCACTAAACTCGGACGCGAACCCTATTAAGAGGTCTTACCGGTGACACCACTCATGATCACCCTGTTCGTAGTAGCAGGGATCGCACTATTGATCGCCATTGGCTACATCAACCATGTGGTGGAAAACAACAAGGTGGAAAGGGCCCGTACCAAGATTGAACTCAATGATCGCCTGCGTCGTTGCGGCGAGATTACCGAGACCTTCCCCGGCCAGTTTATGACACCAGCGCTCAAGCTGCTGTTGACTCGCCTGGAAATGAACGTCTGCCAGCGCCTGCTGAATCTGGAAAAAACCAGTTCCAATCTCAAGGTACGGATTGCCGAGCTGGAGGTACTGATGGCCTTGGGCGAAGGGATACCAGTGAACAACCCGCCGGCACCGATCCTGACCGAAGCCAAGGCTAAGGACGTGCGTTTCCTGCTCGAAGCCCTGCACGGCCAGATCACCCGCGCGACGCAGGATGGCTTCCTGCCGCCCACTGAGGCCAAGCGCTGGATCCGCGAGGTGCGCCACATTCTGGTGTTGCTGCACATTGAATTCTTCAACAACCTCGGTCAGCACTCCCTGCAACAGAACCAGCCTGGCCAGGCGCGCCTGGCATTCGAACGCGGCGTGCAATACCTGCGCAAACAGCAGGAACCACAGGTCTATGCCGAACAACTGGAATACCTGGAAAAACTCCTGGCCCGCGCCAACGACCAGGTCATGGACCGCATCGCGCCGGTAGAAGGCGAAGTGAACCAATTGACCGAAGGCCTCAAAGACGTCGAGGCGGATGCGGACTGGAAGAAAAAAGTGATTTACGACTGATCACCGAGCAATCGCAAAAAAGCCACCGTGACAGGTGGCTTTTTTTTGGTTCGCAATCCTGGGGAACATGCAGGACGCAATACCGGAGCTGGCTTGCCAGCGATGACATCAAGTGCGCCGCGCTTAACCTGTTCATACGCGTAATCGTTAACGACCATCGCGGCGATGCGGCGACCCGACAAGCCAGCGCCTACAGGAAAACGCGTATACCCGCCAAACAGTACAGCGCAACCCCGCGCAGACGTGACCGCTGGGAGTTGGTCAGGCCACCCTCAGAGCCTGAAATGCCCCACCATCCCCTTCAGCTCAACCCCCAGCTGCGCCAGCTCGATACTGGACGCCGCATTCCCCTGCATCGCCAACGAAGACTGATCCGCACTGGCACGAATACTCGTGACACTGCGGTTGATCTCCTCGGCCACGGAACTCTGCTCCTCGGCAGCGGCGGCGATCTGCTGGTTCATCTGCTGAATCAAGGACACCGCCGTGGCAATGCTGCCGAGCGCACTCTCGGTCTGCAGCGCATCGCTCACCGCCAGCTTCACCAGCTCGCCACTGCTCTGAATCTGTTGCACCGATGCCTGTGCTGCCGTGCGTAAAGCGCTGACCAGCCGTTCTATCTCTTCGGTCGATTGTTGGGTGCGCTTGGCCAGCGCCCGCACTTCATCGGCCACCACCGCAAACCCCCTGCCCTGCTCCCCGGCTCGCGCCGCCTCGATGGCAGCGTTGAGCGCCAGCAGGTTGGTCTGCTCGGCCACACTCTTGATGACACTGAGCACAGTGCCGATGTTCTGGATTTCCGCACTCAGGCTTTCGATGCTGGAACTGGCCGAGGTGGCCGAGTCCGCCAATTGCTCGATCCGCGCCATGCTCTGGCGCACCACCTGTTGCCCACTTTCAACCTTGCCGTCCGCCGTTTGCGCGGCTTGCGCAGCCTCCTCCGCGTTGCGTGCGACGTCGTGCACGGTAGCGGTCATCTGATTCATGGCCGTGGCGACCTGCTCGGTTTCTTCCTTTTGGCTGCTGACTTCGAGGTTGGTCTGCTCAGTCACGGCGGACAGTGATTGCGCTGACGTTGCCAGTTGCTCGATCCCGGCCTGCAAGCCGCTGACGATATGGCTCAGCCCTGCCCCCATCTGCTGCATGGCCTGCATCAATTGACCGATCTCGTCGCGGCGAGTCACCTCGACCGTGGCGCTCAAATCCCCCGAGGCGATCTGCTGCGCCACACGAATCACACTGCGCAGCGGGCCCACGATCAAGCGGGTAATCACCCAGGCCGCCACCAGCCCGACCAGCAACGCCAGTGCCGAGGAACCGATGATCAGCAGCGAGTTCTTTTTCAGTTCGGTCTGCATGGACCGATCTTCGGCCGCATAGGCCTAGTCCACTCGCTCCACCACTTGGTCAGCCCGTTGATGCAGCTGCTGGTAGACGGTCTTTTCCTGCTCCAGCAGTCCGGTGTACTCAGCGAGCTTGTCACTGAAACTGGCGATGTGACCGGTCACTTCATTGAGCACGGTACGGTAGCCGTCATCCTTGACCGTGGTTTTAAGCTGCTCGGCCTGGGTCAGTGCTTGACTGGCCTGTTCGATCTTGCCCTGCCCCGCGCTGTCGTCACCCTTGCGGCTCTGGTCCAGACGCACACGGGCTTCATTCATGGCTTGCAGCATCAAGCGCGACACCTGGCTGACTTGATTGGCTTGTTCGATGAACTGCGCACCGTCCTTGCCTTCGGAGTCCTTCAAGGTATAGGCGCCGTCATCGGCGAGACCGGACTGCAGCACATCAAGATTGTTGGCCACGCTGGACACCGACCAACTGGCCATTTCCAGCGCCAGGTCCTTGGCCTGACTGAGCGAAACGAACTCGTCGAAAGCCTTGCGGTAAGCCCCCAGGGACTGCTCGACGTCCGTCATGACCGGCACATTGGCCGCCGACTGCGCCTTGAGCTGGGTGGCCAGGGCGATCAGCCCATCGACCCCTTCGTGCAAGGCATCGGCGGTTTTCGGATTACCGCGCAAGGCGTATTCCTGCTCCAGCAGTCGCACCTTCAACAAACCGCTGTTGAGCAATGACATTTGCTTGAGCCCGTCGAAACGATGACTAATGGTTTGCAGGGACCAGACGCCGATACCCGCAACCAGGGCGGTCAACAACAGCACCAGCACAAACCCGATACCCAGTTTTTTTGCCATCCCGAGGTTGGCAAAACGTCCTTGCACGGCCGAAATCATTGCACTTAGTCCCCTGCCAGAATCAATAGACGCAGATTCGCAACGGGCCTGTAGCAACACAAGTCTCTGGCGTCGGAATAATGGCAAAAAGCTACGCCCACGTCGTTTTCAGAACGCTTGAGGTCGATCCGGAGCGGTGGACTGAAAAAAAGCGCGGGCTTGCGGATCACAGGCAAAGGCCACATTGATGCGTTGCCAGTCATTGGCCGCACCGCTGGGGCTGAAGGCCGTCTTCGATGAGAGCAAGACACCAAAGCGCTGCGCCTGGGTCCGCACATGAGCGTAGTCGGACATCCGTGATCGCGCCCAGATGAACAGGCCACCGACGGGCTTGCCGAACACCTCCCAGTCAGCGTCTTCGAGCAACTGTAACGCCGCCAGCCCGACACCATTCAAGCGCTGGCGCTGGCGTTGCACCAATTTACGGTATGCGCCGTTGGCCAACAGACAGGCCAGCACCGATTCACCAAACAGCGACGCTCCCATGCTGCTGATCATCTTGACCTGCGCCAGTCGCGCAATCGCCTCGGCACCCGCCACCACAAAGCCGACCCGCAGAGAACTGCTGAGGGTCTTGGAGTAACTGCCGACGTAGATCACACCGTCATCCAGCGCAGCCAGCCGAACACCGGGGCCACAGTGCAGGTCCGCATAGACATCATCCTCGATGACCAGCACGCCATGCTTGTTCGCCAACTGCAGCACTTGCAGCGCCACTTTTGGCGCCAGGCTGCTGCCCGTCGGGTTGTGGCAGAAACTATTGATGAACACTCCACGCGGCTGATGCTTGAGCAACAGCGTCTCCAGCACTGTGGCGTCCGGACCACAGGGGGTTCGCGGCATTTCGAGCAAGTTCACCCCGTGCAGCCTGAGCAAATCGAACAGCAAGGGATAACCGGGACTTTCCACCACTGCACAATCGCCCGGCTTGAAGAAGGTTCGCACGATCAGGTCCAAGCCCTGACTGGCACCCGCGGTGGTCAGGATTCGACTGTCGTCCACCTTGATATCCAGTTTGTTCAGGCGCTTGAGGATCTGTTGGCGCAGGAATGGCAAGCCCAGCGGCGTGCTGTAGTTGAACAACCCGGCCATGTCGGTACGACTGACCTCGCGGATTGCGTAACTCAGGTCGTCCGTCTCGCGCCAGCTTTCGGGCAGTCCACCGCAACCCAGTTTCAACGCGCTCAATAACGAGCCTTGATTGATTTGTGTCCCTTCGAACCGCGATGTGTCCTGCTGCCCCTGACCGGCCGACTGCGCAGCGGCGACGAAAAAAACGCTGCCATGACGCGATACCAGTACACCTTGCGCCACCAGACGTTCACAGGCCTCCATGACACTTGATTGACTGAGCAGATTGATTCGCGCGATTTGCCGCACCGAAGGCAAACGTATACCCGGCGGCACACCGTTACAACGCAGCCAACAGGTCAGCGCATCGACAATTTGCTGCACAATCGGCACCAAAGCCTGTCGATCGATTCTCAACTCCATGAGCAAGCAAACTCCTGTTCGTTTTGCAGGAGCAGTTAATCACAGGAGCGCGCGATGGAATGTGCGACAACGCCGCCAAAATCCTCGGTTCTAACGATTTGAAACATATCGCCCGGCCTTTGGCGGAACCTGAGGCCAATGAAAAACCGGTGGGCAAACTCGCTCGCAATCAGGATGCGCCAGGCAGCACAAATGTCGACTGACACTTCCTGGTCGCGAGCAGGCTCGCTTCCACCGGTTCGGAGTGGTGTGTTGAAAAAAATCCGGCCTTAAAAAGCCGTGACGCCGCCATCCACGGCCAACGAGTGCCCGGTGGTGAACGCCGCGCCGTCGCTGCACAGGTACAACACCGCACTGGCGATTTCCTCGACCTTGCCAATGCGACCGACCGGGTGCATGGCATTGGCGAACTCGCCTTTCTTTGGATCGGCCTCATAAGCGCGACGGAACATGTCGGTGTCGATCACCGCCGGGCACACCGCGTTGACCCGGATCTTTTTCTTGGCGTATTCAATGGCCGCCGATTTGGTCAGGCCGATCACCGCGTGTTTCGATGCCGCGTAGATGCTCATCTTAGGCGCCGCCCCGAGGCCCGCCACCGAGGCAGTGTTGACGATCGCACCGCCCCCCTGGGCCAGCAGCAACGGCAACTGGTATTTCATGCACAGCCAGACGCCTTTGACATTGACGCCCATGATCGCGTCGAACTCGTCGATCGTGCCTTCTGCCAGTTTGCCCTTCTCGATCTCGATACCGGCATTGTTGAAGGCATAGTCGAGACGGCCGTAGGTATTCACGACCTCATCCATCAGGTTTTTCACATCGCTTTCCACGGTGACGTTGCAGCGCACGAACGTCGCTTCGCCGCCCGCCGTACGAATGAGCGCCACGGTGCCCTCGCCCCCCGCCGTGTCCATATCGGCCACCACCACCTTCAAGCCTTCGGCGGCGAATGCCTGGGCGGTCGCGCGGCCGATACCATTGGCCGCGCCCGTGACGACGGCGACCTTGCCGGAAAAGGTCATGCTCATTGTTATGTCCTCGAAGAGAGAGATGTGCGGGAGATCGTGTTTGCCCAGTCTAGCCATAGCGGCCCCGGGCACGGCAGCACTATCAAGAGGCCGGTTGCCAGACCATGAGTTGCAGTGATGGAACTGCCGTACCAACTATCACTGCACTGGATCGGCCTGCATTCGCCGCATCAGCCGAACTTGCGGCAATGGTCATGTGGGGCTATCAACAAGGCTTCATTCATCTTGAGTGCCTGTCATGACTACCCAGACCAATCGCCAGTTCCTGCTCGCCAAACGCCCCGTAGGCGCGGCAACCCGCGAGACGTTCACCTATCAGGAAGTACCGGTCGGCGAGCCGGCTGCGGGTCAGATCCTGGTCAAAAACGAATACCTGTCCCTCGACCCGGCCATGCGTGGCTGGATGAACGAAGGCAAGTCCTACATCCCGCCGGTGGGCCTGGGTGAAGTCATGCGCGCCCTGGGCGTGGGCAAGGTCATCGCCTCGAACAATCCCGGATTTGCGGTTGGGGACTACGTCAACGGTGCGCTGGGTGTGCAGGATTACTTCCTCGGCGAACCGCGCGGTTTCTACAAGGTCGATCCGAAACTGGCACCGCTGCCGCGTTACCTGTCCGCCCTGGGCATGACCGGCATGACCGCTTACTTCGCCCTGCTCGACGTCGGCGCCCCGAAGGCCGGTGACACCGTGGTGTTGTCAGGCGCGGCTGGCGCGGTGGGCAGCATTGCCGGGCAAATCGCCAAGATCAAAGGTTGCCGGGTGGTCGGCATCGCCGGCGGTGCGGATAAATGCCAGTTCCTGATCGATGAACTGGGATTCGACGGCGCTATCGACTACAAGAACGAAGACGTCATCGCCGGGCTCAAACGCGAATGCCCGAAAGGCGTCGACGTGTATTTCGATAACGTCGGTGGCGACATTCTCGACGCGGTGCTGAGCCGCTTGAACCTGAAGGCGCGGGTGGTGATCTGCGGCGCCATCAGCCAGTACAACAACAAGGAAGCGGTCAAAGGCCCGGCGAACTACCTGTCGCTGCTGGTCAATCGCGCGCGCATGGAAGGCTTTGTGGTGATGGACTACGCCGCACAGTTCGCCGCCGCCGGACAGGAAATGGCCGGCTGGATGGCCAAGGGGCAGCTCAAGAGCAAGGAAGACATCGTCGAAGGACTGGAAACGTTCCCGGAGACGCTGATGAAGTTGTTCAGCGGGGAGAATTTCGGGAAATTGGTGCTGAAGGTTTAACCCAGCGCTTGAAATGAGCTCAAAACAACGGTGGGAGCGAGCTTGCTCGCTCCCACAGCTTCAGCGGTATTAGGCGAGTTCGGCCACAACCGAAGCCAACGCCTTCGCCGGATCAGCCGCCTGGCTGATCGGACGGCCGATCACCAGGTAGTCGGAACCGGCATCCAATGCCTGGCGCGGGGTCAGGATGCGGCGCTGATCGTCCTGGGAACTGCCCGCCGGGCGAATGCCCGGTGTCACCAGCTTCAACGACGGATGTGCCGACTTCAGGGCTTGGGCCTCCAGCGCCGAGCACACCAGACCGTCCATCCCGGCTTTTTCCGCCAGCGCGGCCAGGCGCAGGACCTGCTCCTGCGGCTCGATATCCAGGCCGATACCCGCCAGATCCTCACGTTCCATGCTGGTCAGCACGGTCACGCCGATCAACAGCGGTTGCGGGCCACTGCGCTTGTCCAGCACTTCACGGCAGGCCGCCATCATGCGCAGGCCACCGGAGCAATGCACGTTGACCATCCACACGCCCATCTCCGCAGCGGCCTTGACGGCCATGGCGGTGGTGTTGGGAATATCGTGGAACTTGAGGTCCAGGAACACGTCGAAACCCTTGTCGCGCAGGGTGCCGACGATTTCCGATGCACAGCTGGTGAACAGCTCTTTACCGACTTTGACCCGGCACAGTTTCGGGTCCAACTGATCGGCCAGCTTCAGTGCGGCGTCACGGGTAGGGAAATCCAGGGCGACGATGATAGGAGTCTGGCAGGCGGACATGAGTGGGCTCTCAGGCAAGTCGAAATCGGCGCGCATTGTAGCGGAAGCAGCGCCACTGCGGGACCCGATGATCGGTAAATCGTCGAGAACGCTCACGCAATCCTAGCCGCTGGCCCAATTGTGTCGAGCCCGGTACATACACGACACGTCCACAACACCCTTGCCCGCTACCCTCGGCAGCCGCAACACGTCCTTACAGCACTTCCCGCCCCCGGGCCGGACGCCTATGCTGGAGCCACAACCTCGCCGCCTATCTTTGTGGTTGGCAGCCTACACGGCAGATAATCGCACGCATGCACAGCACCCAAGCCCCCTTGAACGACGATCAAAAAGCGCCCGGCGACGACAAACGCTGGAGCATTCGCGCCCTGATCGTCGACGATGACGTCCCGATCCGCGAACTGATGATCGATTACCTGGCCCGGTTCAACATCCATGCCAGCGGCGTCACCGATGGCGCCGCCATGCGCCTGGCGATGCAAGCGGAACATTTTGATGTGGTGGTGCTCGACCTGATGCTGCCCGGCGAAGACGGTCTGTCGCTGTGCCGCTGGCTACGTGCCGAGTCAGACATCCCGATTCTGATGCTCACCGCCCGCTGCGAACCCACCGACCGGATCATCGGCCTGGAACTGGGTGCCGACGACTACATGGCCAAACCGTTCGAACCCCGGGAACTGGTGGCGCGCATCCAGACCATCCTGCGCCGGGTGCGTGACGACCGCACCGAACAACGGGCCAATATCCGTTTCGACAACTGGCGCTTGAACAGCGTGCTGCGCCAATTGATCGCGGCCGATGGCTTGGTCGTTCCGCTGTCCAACGCCGAGTTCCGCCTGTTGTGGGTGTTCATCGAACGCCCGCGCCGGGTCCTGAGCCGTGAACAGCTGCTGGACGCCGCTCGCGGCCGTTCGATCGAAGCCTTCGATCGCAGTATTGACCTGCTGGTGTCGCGACTGCGGCAAAAACTGGGCGACGATCCCAAAGCGCCGCAACTGATCAAGACCGTGCGCGGCGAGGGTTATCTGTTCGACGCCAGAGACATCGGCTGATGCGCGGGCGCTTCGATACGCTATTCGGCCGCCTGTTCGGCGTGCTGTTGGTGGCGATCATCCTGGCGCACCTGCTGGCTTTTGCCTGGTTTCACTACTACAGTCCGCCGCCGCCCCCACCGCCGCCGGCCTTTTCCGAAGATTTCGGCGGACAACGTCCGGCACCAGACCCGCGTTTCGAAAAACGACCACCGCGGCCGTGGTTCGGCGGGCCGTTGGTGCCGCTGACCTTTCAGTTGATCTCGCTGATCGTTGCCGCCTGGTATGGCGCCAAATTGTTGAGCCGCCCCATCCAGCGCCTCAGTGACGCGGCCGAACGCTTGAGCGAGAACCTCGACAGCCCGCCGCTGGAAGAGTCCGGCCCCCTGGAAGCGCGCCAGGCGGCACAGACCTTCAACAAAATGCAGCGGCGCATCATTGAGCAAATGAAACAGCGCTCGCGCATGCTCGGCGCGGTATCCCACGACCTGCGCACCCCGCTGTCACGGCTCAAGCTGCGACTGGAACAGATCGACGACGATAAGTTGCAAGGCCAGATGCGTCAGGACCTGGACGACATGATCAGCATGCTCGACGCCACCCTCACCTACCTGCATGAACAACGCACCAGCGAAGCACCGCAATGGATGGACGTGCAGGCGCTGATTGAGTCCCTGAGCGAAAACGCCCAGGACCAGGGCGCCGACGTCCAGGCCAGCGGTCATTGCGCGCCGCTGCAGGTGCAGCCGATGGCCTTGCGCTCATGCATCAACAACCTGATGGACAACGCCCTGCGTTACGCCGGGCAAGCGCTGATCAGCCTCGAGGACCACCGTGAACAGTTGATCATCCGGGTCATCGACCATGGGCCGGGAATCGCAGCGGAGAAACGCGAAGCGGTGTTCGAACCGTTCTTTCGCCTGGAAGGTTCGCGCAATCGCAATTCCGGCGGCGTGGGCCTGGGCATGACCATCGCCCGCGAGGCCGCGGAACGGATGGGAGGGCAGCTTAGCCTGGAGGAGACCCCGGGCGGCGGCCTGACCGCGGTCATTCGCCTGCCGCGGACTTGAAGATTCGAGCGGCTCCCACTGGGTTCAGTGATCCACCTTCAGAGTTCAGTGTTGGCCTGATGCTTGTGCATGTGTACTGACCGCTACAAACCCCACATACCCACGACAACTTGCCCCTTGAGTCTGCATAAACCGGTACACCCACCGGTTTTCCATTCCAGGGAGTGAGTCCAATGATTGGTAGCGTCAGCAATTACACGAGCTACACCGGTACCAGCAGTACCACCACCAGCAACGCCCGTTCGCAACAGTTCCAGAAAGAACTGCTCGCCAAACTCGACACCAACACTGACGGCTCGGTGGGTCAGGATGAGCTCAAGAGTGCGCTGTCGCAGAAAAGCAATGACGGCCTGCTGGTCAGCCTGAGCAAGAATTTTTCCAATCTGGACAGCGACAACAGTGGCAGTCTGAGCAGCGAAGAGATGGCCGCCATGGCCCCTCCACCACCACCGGATAAGTCGACGGATCAGGCGCCGAACACAGAACTGGCCGATGCCGTGATCAGTGCCCTGGATGCCGACGGCAACGGCACCATCAGTAGCGACGAACTGAGCAACGGCCTGAACAGCGCGGGCAGCAGCGCCGACAGCAGCCAGATTTTCTCGGCCCTGGACAAGAATCAGGACGGCACCGTCAGCAAGGACGAATTGGCTGCCAGCCTGACTCCACAGCCGCCACAGCAAGCGTCCAGTGATGAACTGTTCAGCAGCCTCGACGCCGACAGCGATGGCAGCGTCAGCGGCAGCGAACTCACCAGTGCATTACAGGCCGGTCATTCATCGACCAGCAGTGACACCAGCGCCGCCTTGCTCAAGGCGTTGGACAGCGACAGCAGTGGCGGCGTCAGCAGCGATGAACTCAAGGCCGTCCTGCAAGCCGGCCGCGAGCAAACCAGCGACAGCACCACGGCTCAATCGACCACCAGCGAGGCGCTGAACAAAATGATTGCCAACCTGAGCAAGCAGTATTCGCTCGACAAGGTGGCGAGCGTGGGCAAATACCTGAACGTCGCGACCTGAAGTTCTATCCGAAACAAAAGTGGGAGCTATCGCCGCCAGGCTAGCTCCCACAGGTTTTCGGCTGGGCCGCTAACTCAGCGCTTGCGCAGAATCACGCTGCCGATCGAGTAACCGGCGCCGAACGAGCTGAGCACGGCCAATGAACCGGCGGGCAGATCGTCCTGGTTCTTGTGGAATGCAATCACGGAACCTGCGGAGCTGGTGTTGGCGTAAGTGTCGAGAATCACCGGCGCTTCCTGTTCGGTCGCATCACGACCGAGCAATTTCTTGACGATCAAGTGGTTCATGCTCAGGTTGGCCTGGTGCAGCCAGAAGCGCTTCACGTCGCTGACGTTCAGCTTGTTCTCTTCCAGGTGAGCCGCAACCAGTTCGGCCACCATCGGGCAAACGTCGCGGAATACCTTGCGGCCTTCCTGGACGAACAGTTTGTCCCTGGCACCGATGCCCTCTTCCGCAGCGCGGTTGAGGAAGCCGAAGTTGTTGCGGATGTTGTTGGAGAACTTGGTCAGCAGCTTGGTGCTGACAATGTCGAACTGGTAGGGAGACGTGGCCAGGTCGGCACGTTCGATGATCACGGCGGTCGCGGCATCGCCGAAAATGAAGTGACTGTCGCGGTCGCGGAAATTGAGGTGACCGGTGCAGACTTCCGGGTTGACCATCAGGATCGCCCGGGCCTGGCCCACCTGAATGCTGTTGGCGGCGGTCTGGATGCCGAACGTGGCGGAAGAACACGCCACGTTCATGTCGAAACCGAAGCCCTGGATGCCCAGCGCTTCCTGAACTTCGATGGCAATCGCCGGGTAAGCGCGCTGCAGGTTGGAGCAGGCGACGATCACGCCGTCGATGTCCGCCGCTGTTTTACCGGCACGTTGCAACGCTTGTTCGGCAGCGCCGATGGCCATCTGGCACAGCACCGACCATTCGTCATTCGAGCGCTCCGGCAGGCGTGGCGCCATACGCTGTGGATCGAGGATACCCTCCTTGTCCATGACAAAGCGGCTCTTGATGCCTGAGGCTTTTTCGATAAACGCGGCACTGGACTCGGTCAATGCTTCGACTTCACCACGCGCGATGGCGTCAGCGTTGTCGGCGTTGAATTGCGCCACATAGGTATTGAAAGACTGCACCAGCTCTTCGTTGGAGATGCTGTTGGCCGGTGTGTACAGGCCGGTGCCGCTGATGACGACGTTATGCATGGTCGTGTCTCTATCTGTTCAGGCAGAAAGTATTGGCACCGTCGTACCAACACACAAAGGGATTGTTCCAGTCACAGGAAGCAAACCTGGCATCGCTTTATTCCGTACCGCCCGAACCTTAAAGGCTCAAAACCGCGGGGCCGGCGTTTATAGGCGCGAAGTTTGCCATAAACCTTGGGTTTTGGCCCCTTTTTGCTGGATCAGGAACCACTGACACAACACTTGACCTGTGGGAGCGGGCTTGCCCGCGAAGACGGCGGCACAGGCAACATCATCGCCACTGACAAGCCGCTTTCGCGGGCAAGCCCGCTCCCACAGGTATTCGGTTCTATGGCTCGACCTGGCTCCACTGCTTGCTCAAGCGTTTGTCGGAAATCGGCACCTTGGTTCCCAATTGCTGGGCGAACAGCGAAACCCGGTATTCCTCCAGCCACCAGCGATACAGCTCCAGTTGCGGATCGCGCTTGCCTTCTTGGGCGTGCTTGTTCGCGCGGGTCTGGTATTGCGTCCACAGGCCGGACAATTCGCCGCTCCAGACCCGATCCCGCTGCACCTGAGCGCCGATTTTCTCGAAACGTTGCTCGACCGCTTTCAGATATCGCGGCAACTCCTTGAGCCATTGCATCGGCGTTTCCCGGACAAACCCCGGATACACCAGATGGCTGAGCTGCTGCTTGATGTCGTTGAGGGCCACGGCTTGCGCCAGGTCGATCTTGCCCTTGAAGCGCTTTTGCAGACCATGCCAGAGCTTGAGGATTTCCAGGGTCAGCCTGGCCAGGCGCTCGGCGTGCTCGGTCCAGGCCCCACGCTTGCGCTCGGCCAGCGACGCCAGCGCGGCGCCGTCACGGGGCAACGGGTCTTCGCCTTCGAGAATGCAGCTGTCGAGACTGGCCAGCAGGATGTCTTCCACCAGGCTGTCGACACGCCCCATGTCGCGGTACATCAACCCCAGTTCAGTCAGCCCCGGCAATTTGCCGCGCAGGAACTTCGCCGGTTCCGCCAGTTGCTGCATCAACAAACGCTGCAAGGCCCGGCGATGCTGGAACTCGGCTTCGGCCGGCGTCGAGAAACGCCCTTCCTTGACCGTGCCCGCCTCCTCCACCAACGCCGGATAAACCGTCATCGACAGCCCGGCGATCTTCTGCTGGGTTTTCTCCGCGACCGCGGCAAACACCTTCGGCTCGACCGGTTGCTGGCTTTTCGCCGATTGCGGGACGGCCAACGCGGCCTGGCTGGCTTCGGCGAAACGCGCGGTGAGCTCGGCCAGATCACGGCCTTCACCGAGGAACTTGCCCTGGGCGTCGACGATTTCCAGGTTCATGCGCAAATGGCTTTCGACCTGCTGCGCCGCCTCGGCCCAGGCTTCATCACTGACCCGGGCACCGGTCATGCGCAGCAGCTCGCGGCCCAACGCCTGAGGCAAAGAGCCCTCGGCGAAGGTCATGCGCTGCAAGGCCGCCTTGATGAAGTCCGGCACCGGCACGAAATTCTTGCGCAACGCCTTGGGCAGGTTACGCACCAGGGCAATGCATTTGGCTTCGATCACACCCGGCACCAGCCACTCCAGGCGTTCCGGTGGCAGCATCGGCAACAGCGGCGCCGGCACACGCAGGGTCACGCCGTCGCGCGGATGGTTCGGCTCGAAGTGATAACTCAGCGCCAGTTCCAGATCTCCGATGTGCAGGGTGTCCGGATAATGCTGGGCGGTGACTTCACTGGCCTCGCGGGCCAGCACGTCCTCTTCGCGCATGATCAGCAGCTGCGGGTTTTTCTGGCTGTTGATGCGGTACCAGCTGTCGAAGGTCGCGGTCTGATGAATCTCCGCCGGCAGTCGCGCGTCATAGAACGCGAACAGGGTTTCTTCATCGGCGAGGATATCGCGACGGCGGGCCTTGGCTTCCAGTTCGTCGAGCTGCTCCAGCAACTGCTTGTTCGCCGTCAGGCACTTGGCCTTGGACTGAATCTCGCCGCGCACCAGCGCTTCACGGATAAACAGTTCACGGGACACCACCGGGTCGACCGGGCCGTAATGCACCGGCCGGCGACCGACCACGATCAGCCCGAACAGGGTGATCTGTTCGAACGCCACGACCTGGCCGCGCTTCTTCTCCCAATGGGGTTCGAAGTGGTTTTTCTTGATCAGGTGCCCGGCCAGCGGCTCGATCCAGTCGGCATCGATCTTCGCCACCATCCGCGCATAGAGCTTGGTGGTTTCCACCAGTTCGGCGGCCATCAACCATTGCGGGCGCTTCTTGCCGATACCCGACGACGGATGAATCCAGAAACGCCGCTGACGGGCGCCCAGGTAGTCACCGTCTTCGGTTTTCTGGCCGATCTGGCTGAGCAGGCCGACCAGCACGGCCTTGTGCAGTTTCGGATAGTCCGCCGGCTCTTTGTTGAGGCTCAACTGCATGTCGCGGCAGATCAGACTCAACTGACGATGGGAATCCCGCCATTCGCGCAGACGCAGGTAATTCAGGAAATTCTTGCGACACCAGTTACGCAGCGGGCTGGCGGTCAGTGCCTGGCGCTGCTCTTCGAAACCACGCCACAGATTGACCAGCCCGGCGAAGTCCGAGTCGGCGTCTTTCCATTGCGCGTGGGCCTGATCCGCCGCTTGCTGGCGCTCCGGTGGACGTTCGCGCGGGTCCTGGATCGACATGGCGCTGGCGACGATCAGCACTTCCTGCAAACTGCCGAGCTTGGCCGCTTCGAGCAACATGCGACCCATGCGCGGGTCCACCGGCAGGCGCGCCAGTTGCCGTCCAAGCGGGGTCAGCTGGCTGTTGCGGTCCACCGCCGAGAGTTCTTGCAGCAGGTTGTAGCCGTCGCTGATGGCCTTGCCATCCGGCGGTTCGATAAACGGAAACGCGGTGACCTCGCCGAGGCGCAGGTGCAGCATCTGCAAAATAACCGCCGCGAGGTTGGTCCGCAGGATCTCCGGATCGGTAAATTCCGGACGCCCGAGAAAATCTTCTTCGCTGTACAGGCGCACGCAGATACCCGGCTCGACCCGTCCGCAACGGCCCTTGCGCTGGTTGGCGCTGGCCTGGGAAATGGCTTCGATAGGCAGGCGCTGGACCTTGGCGCGATAGCTGTAGCGGCTGATGCGCGCGGTGCCGCTGTCGATCACGTAGCGAATGCCCGGCACCGTCAGCGAGGTTTCCGCAACGTTGGTGGCCAGGACCACGCGACGGCCAGGGTGCGACTGGAAAATCCGCTGCTGCTCGGCCGGTGACAGGCGTGCGTACAGCGGCAGAATCTCGGTGTGCTTGAGCTGGGCCTTGCGCAGCATGTCGGCGGCATCGCGAATTTCGCGCTCACCGGGCAAAAACACCAGCACGTCGCCAGGACTGCGGCGTTCACTGCGTTCGAAGGCGGCGATTTCATCGAGGGTGGCGAGGATCGCCTGATCCACGGTCAAGTCATCCTCGACGCGGTTGCCCTCTTCGTCTTGCTCCAGGGTCAGCGGGCGGTACCAGGTGTCCACCGGGAAGGTACGGCCAGACACCTCGACAATCGGCGCATCGTCGAAGTGTTTGGAGAAACGCTCCAGGTCGATGGTCGCCGAGGTGATGATGACTTTCAGGTCGGGACGACGCGGCAGCAGGGTTTTCAGGTAACCGAGCAGGAAGTCGATGTTGAGACTGCGTTCGTGGGCTTCGTCGACGATGATCGTGTCGTAGCGTTCCAGATAACGGTCGTTCTGGGTTTCCGCCAGCAGGATGCCGTCGGTCATCAGTTTGATCAGGGTATTGGAATCGCTCTGATCCTCGAACCGCACCTGATAACCGACCAGCGCCCCCAGTGGCGTGCCCAATTCCTCGGCGACGCGGCTGGCCACACTGCGCGCTGCGATTCGGCGCGGTTGGGTATGGCCGATCAAGCCATGCTGGCCACGACCGATTTCCAGGCAGATCTTCGGCAGCTGGGTGGTTTTACCCGAGCCGGTTTCGCCGGCAATGATCAGCACCTGATGCTTGAGCAATGCCTCCTTGATTTCGTCACGCTTGGCGGCGATCGGCAGGCTGTCGTCGTAACGAATCACCGGCAGGCTGGCCTTGCGCGCCAGCACCTGATCACAGGACGCCTGCATGCGGGTCACCCACTGGGCCAGCTTGGCCTCGTCGGGTTTCTTGCGCAGCTCAAGCAACTGCCGCCGCAGCCGGTGGCGGTCGGCGAGCATGGCGTGATCGAGGTTTTTCAGCAATTTGTCGATGGAGGGCGATTCGTCGGTCATCAGGTACGCAATTCAGTCGTCTAGTGGCGCAGGGCGGTGATTGTCGCAGATTTTACGACCGCTGCGCGGCCGATCGCGAGCAAGCTCGCTCCCACTGTAGATCGCAGCGAGCACACAAATGGCGGCACCACGATCAAATGTGCGAGCTTGCTCGCGATAGCGTTGGGCCCGACAACGCGCTTACAGATCAGTCATTCGTTATCCAGGCCTTTGCGCCGATACGGAAACACATCGATCACTTTGCCGGCGCGAATCGCCTCTTGCAGGCTCTTCCAGTAATCGGCGTTGTACAACTCGCCGTGCAGTTGATTGAACAGCTTGCGCTGCCCCGAATCGGCAAACAAAAACGGCGGAAACTCTTCAGGGAACACGTCCAGCGGCCCGATCGAATACCACGGCTCGGAAGCCATTTCGTCCTCGGGCGTGCGCGGCGCCGGAATATGGCGGAAGTTGGCCTCGGTGAGGAAACAGATCTCGTCGTAGTCGTAAAACACCACGCGACCGTGACGGGTGACACCGAAGTTTTTGAGCAGCATGTCGCCGGGAAAGATGTTGGCCGCCGCCAGTTGCTTGATCGCCAGACCGTAATCGTCCAGGGCCTCGCGTACTTGCGCCTCGTTAGCGTTTTCCAGATACAGATTCAGCGGCGTCATGCGCCGTTCGGTCCAGCAGTGGCGGATCAGCACCGTGTCACCTTCCACCGACACCGTGGACGGCGCGACCTCCAGCAGTTCTTCCAGGCACGCCGGCTCGAACTTGCTCAGGGGGAAACGGAAGTCGGCGAACTCCTGGGTATCGGCCATGCGCCCAACGCGGTCGACGCTTTTCACCAGCCGGTACTTCTCGATCACCGTGGCACGGTCGACGTTTTTCGACGGTGAGAAACGGTCCTTGATGATCTTGAACACCGTGTTGAAGCCCGGCAGGGTGAACACGCTCATGACCATGCCGCGCACGCCCGGGGCCATGATGAACTGGTCGTCTGTGTTGGCCAGGTGGTTGATCAGCGCCCGATAGAACTCGGACTTGCCGTGCTTGTAGAAACCGATCGAGGTGTACAGCTCGGCAATGTGCTTGCCCGGCAAGATGCGCTTGAGGAAGCCGATGAACTCCGCCGGCACCGGTACATCGACCATGAAGTACGAACGGGTGAACGAGAAGATGATCGACACGTCCGCCTCGTCGGTGATCAGCGCATCGATCTGGATACCATGGCCCTCGCGATGCAGCAGCGGAATCGCCAGCGGCCATTGTTCATCGGCGGTGTAGATGCGTCCCACCAGGTACGCGCCTTTGTTGCGGTACAGCACCGAGGAAAACAGTTCGACGCTCAGTTCCGGGTCCTTGCATACCCAGTCCGGCAGGTTCTCGCGCAGTTGCGCCTCAAGGCGGCGCAGGTCGCCAGGCAAATCGGCGTATTCCTCGCTGAAGCGATAGTCGGCAAAGATGCTTGCCAGCATGCCCGACAACTGGCCATGGGGTTTATAGGTACGGGTTTGCGCGGCGCGGGCCCGGCGCAGGCTCGGCCGGGTGGTGTGGATGAACATGCAGCCGTCGCTGATCAGGTCATGGCTGAACAGCCCGCAGAAAATCGAGTTGTACCAGGTCTCGGACAGCTCATCGTCGAACCGCAGGTCGATCAGGCTGATGTAGGCGCTTTTCACCAGCGGCCAGGAGCTCACGTCCAGCGTGTCGGTATCAAACGCCGTGCGCAGGCGCTCTACGGTTTCGCTGACTTTGTCTTCGTACAGATTGATCCGCGCCGCCGAGGCCGACTGCGTCTCCTGCCACTGAGCCTGCTCGAAACGGGCCCGGGCGCCATCGGTGATCTGGCGAAAATGCTCGCGGTAATCGTCAAAGCCATCGAGGATCATTCGGGCGATGTCGGCGGCTGGCCATTGCTGCGGCATGGTGAGACCTCTGCGGGAATTCGGGAAGCCAGAGCTTAGCCACTGAAGCGGGTACAGGAGAAGCGTAATTTCGGCCGCCACCTGGACAATTGGTTGGGTCAGCGATGTTTTTTTTGTTTTTTTAACTCGACCGTTTAGTCAGGAAAAAATCGCCGCACGCCTCAATGGCCTGATGAATCGACTCATCCGCAACCCTCGCACCGAGCGGCTTGTCGGTCCAATCAAGCCATCAGCTCATCCACGCTAACCTCTGCTCTTCATCGCCCTCCTCTCTGCGCTCGCCCTGAAACGGCACGAAGGTCGGCCTTACCAAAATAGTGGCACTTTGATATATACGCCACCTTCACCCGCCTAAAAACAAGATCTTCGGTCAACGA
Organism: Pseudomonas mohnii; assembly: GCF_900105115.1. Classification (NCBI taxonomy): domain Bacteria; kingdom Pseudomonadati; phylum Pseudomonadota; class Gammaproteobacteria; order Pseudomonadales; family Pseudomonadaceae; genus Pseudomonas; species Pseudomonas mohnii. The sequence goes on along the minus strand of NZ_FNRV01000001.1, from coordinate 5,058,185 downwards.
GGACTACCTCTCCTAATACACCAAAGGAATAATTTCATGCCGTTAAGGAATCTTCGCATTGGTTTGCGTGCAAGTTTGAGTTTCGCCGTTCTGGCCAGCCTTCTGGTGCTGGTCGGACTGTTCGGAGTCGGTCAGATGGCGACCCTTCGTGAAAGCACGAGGGTTCTGGAAGAAGTGTGGATGCCGAGCAGCGAGAGCATCCACGACAGCGCGGCCAACATTGCGACCATCCGCCTGGAGTCGTTGCGGATGAGGACCAGCAGCCGCCGCGAGGTCCAGGAAACGAGCAAGGGCATCATCAGCGCTCAACGCCAGGAGTTGCTCCAGCGCCTCGACGATTATGCGGCCCTGCTGTCCAGCGATCAGGAACGAGGCATGCTCGACAGTCTGAAGGCGGCCGTCGCCAAGTACCTGTCACTCGTCGACCAGATTATTGTCCACATCGACGCCGGCCATGACAGCCGGACTTACGATCACCTCAACGTTGAAATGAACGTGCTGGGCAGCCTTTTGGATAAAACCCTGGAGTCGATGATCAGTCTCAATCAGCAGGGAGCCGATGCCGCCGCCAATGCCGCCACGTCGTTGTACCAGCGCGCACAATGGATCGTCAGCACGATCATCGTCATCGCATTGATTGCCACCCTGCTGCTGGCCTGGGCATTGACCCGCAGCATCACCACGCCGATCAATCAGGCATTGAACGTCGCGCGCCGAATTGCCTCGGGCGACCTCAGCGGCAAGATTGTCAGCGATGGCAAGGACGAAGCTACGCAGTTGCTCGATGCCCTGGCCGACATGCAGGGCAACCTGCGCTCGACCATCCACGGCATCAGCGAATCGGCCCAGCAACTGGCTTCTGCGGCCGAGGAAATGAGTTCGGTGATGGAGCAAAGTACCCGCAGCCTGCAACAACAGAATGACCAGATCGAAATGGCTGCCACCGCCGTCACCCAGATGAGCACGGCGGTGGATGAAGTCGCCGCCAATGCCGTGTCCAGCGCTGAAGCTTCGCAAGCGTCGAACGAGGACAGCAAGCACGGGCACGTTCAGGTCAGCGAAACCATCACCTCGATTCAGGGCCTTGTCAGCGAAGTGATCAGCGCATCGGAACAGGCCCAGGGCCTGGCCGATCAGGCGCAGGACATCAGCAAGGTACTGGAAGTGATCCGCGGCATCGCCGGGCAGACCAACCTGCTGGCACTCAACGCCGCCATCGAAGCGGCGCGGGCCGGTGAAGCCGGACGCGGGTTCGCCGTGGTGGCCGACGAGGTGCGTTCGCTGGCGCAACGCACGCAGAACTCCACCGAAGAAATCGAGCTGATGATCACCAACATCCAGCAAGGCACCGGGACCACGGTCAGTGCTTTGCAAAGCAGCGCCGAGCATGCGAACCAGACCTTGCGTCGGGCCAACAGCGCCGGCAATGCGCTGGAGAAAATCACTGCGTCGATTTCGCAGATCAACGAGCGCAACCTGGTGATTGCCAGCGCGGCCGAACAGCAGGCGCTGGTGGCCCGGGAAGTCGATCATAACCTGGTGAACATCCGCGATCTTTCGACCCAGACCGCCGCTGGCGCCACCCAGACCTCGGCCGCCAGTCATGAATTGTCGCGACTGGCCGTCGACCTTAACGGCCTGGTGACACGCTTTGTAATTTGATGCCGGTTTTTCGGTTGCCACCGGCAAGGCGCTCGGCAACACTCTCGTCCCGATCAAGAAGGAGTGTGCCGTGAGCCCTGCCGATATCGTTCGTTTACTGTCGCTGGCGGCCATCTGGGGTGCGAGCTTTCTGTTCATGCGCATCATTGCCCCGGTGATTGGCAGCCTTCCTACCGCTTTTTTCCGCGTATCGATAGCCGCCGCCGGACTGCTGGTGATTCTCGGCCTGATGCGCATCAGCTGGGACTTCAAAGGCAAGCTCAAGACCGTGATGCTGCTCGGCGTGATCAACTCCGGGATTCCGGCGACGCTCTATTCGGTGGCGGCACAGGTGCTACCGGCCGGCTATTCGTCGATTTTCAATGCCACCACACCGTTGATGGGCGTGTTGATCGGCGGCCTGTTCTTCAGTGAAAAACTCACCGCTGCCAAACTCGGCGGGGTTTTTCTCGGACTGCTCGGCGTGGGCGTGCTGACCCGCGCCGGCCCGGTGGCGTTCGACCTGCAATTGCTGATGGGCGCCCTCGCCTGCCTGCTCGCTACCACTTGCTACGGCTTTGCGGGGTTTCTGGCCCGCCGCTGGCTCGATCACGCCGGTGGTCTCGACAGCCGTTTGTCGGCACTGGGCAGCATGCTCGGCGCGACGTTGTTCCTGCTGCCCCTGTTCGGCTACAGCGTGATCAGCCAGCCGCCGGCGAGCTGGGGCGGCTGGAGTGTCTGGCTGTCCTTGCTGGGGTTGGGGCTGGGCTGCACGGCGCTTGCCTACATCATTTACTTCCGCCTGCTGAGCTCGATTGGCCCGGTGAAATCGATGACCACGACCTTCCTGATCCCGCTGTTCGGCGTGTTGTGGGGTGCGCTGTTTCTCGATGAACCGCTGTCGATGGCGCACATCTATGGCGGGGTGTTGATTGCGGCGGCGTTGTGGTTGGTGTTGAAACCGACGGTGGTGAAGGCAGCCCAGGTGACCGCCCGATAAATCGCTGGCGTTTTCAAGGACGTCTTCGCTGGCAAGCCAGCGGATTGCCCGCCAGTGACGGGATGGGCTGTTTTTGATCGGGTCACCGCGACCCTGGATATTCGCCGTCACGCCAACTCCCGCTCCGCCTGCGCGGCCAGTTCCGCCTCGCGTTCGGCGATGGCGGCTGCCAGTTCCGGGGAGCGTTTGGCCCATTGCTCGGGAGGCAAGGGTTTTGACCATTCGATGATGTCGGGATAAAGCAGGTCTGGCGGCGGGTACAGCTTTTTCCTTTGCAGGTAGGTGGCGAGTGGAGCATTGAAGATAAATACGCCGAATACTCCTTCCCACAGCAGTGTTAAAAACCAGCCGCGCTGTTTGGCTTTATCGTTCAGGTAATCGATGTAGTAGCGCAGGTTGGCGCCAGAGTTAAGTGCTGCTGCCTCCGGTGCGGCTTGCGGACCAATCTCCATGTAGCTGCGCATGCACTCCCACAACGCCATCGCCGTGGTGCCGCCGCCGCAGTTGAAACCCAGTGAAAAATGCTTGTTGTCTTCCCCGGCCTGCGGGTCCGGGTTTTCGAAGCCAATGATCAACAAACCCATGGTGGCTCGACCGGCCTGACTGACCGACGACTGCTGGGTGGCGGCGGCGGTCACGGTTTCCCACGGGACGATCCAGTATTCGCCATCGTCACGTGGGATGCAGACTTCTCGGCGTTGGCGGTTGAAGCGCACGGGGAGCGGGACTTCGCGGAAAAGGCCGTGGATCAAGATCAGTATCGGAATGCCCAAAATGATCGCCCCCAGGATCAAAACATCCTGGCTGAAATCAGAGTCAAGATTTCGCGTGAAGAAAGACATGGCTAAAAACACCACCACCCCCAGCCACAACACCATCACAGCAGAACCAACGGCGTAGCTGCCAACATCGAGAAACACCCCGTTCTTGCGCCAAATGGTATTAAGCACGTCCTGCGGTTTTTCCCCGGTAGGTAGGGGAAGCGGCGCCAAGTAGTCATTGCGCGAAAGCAGCCGTTTTTTCGTGGTGCCTGCCGGGGGCGTGCTCATCGTTTGTCCTTGGGTTGCAGGTAAATCGCACCGGGATGGCCCTCGCCGAGCGGGTAGTTCAGTACCCGGTCCAGCTCCGGCGTCGGGTCCCCCATAGGGCCGTCACGCCCGTTGAGTGATTCAGGGTAAAGGCCAGCCCTCGCTCGCCGCCGATGAAGTGTTGGGCGCCGAGCATGGCGGTCAATGGCGTGCGATAGCGCACACGCAGGCCTCGGGTATGCGCCGTCACGCCAACTCCCGCTCCGCCTGCGCGGCCAGTTCCGCCTCACGCTCGGCGATGGCGGCCTCCAGTTCCGGGGAGCGTTTGGCCCACTGCTCGGGAGGCAAGGGTTTTGACCATTCGATGATGTCGGGATAGGGCAAATCGGGGGGTGGCGATAATTTCCACTCCTGCAACATCATCGCCAGCGGACCGCCTAGAAATATGGCCCCGATGACCAGCCATAGCGCCTTGCCCACTTCCTGCGCGACCAGGTATCGCCTGATGCCATCCAGATATTCACAGCTAATACCCCAAACGACGTTTCTACCCCGCAGCTTTTCTCGCCCGCCTTCAAAGTCATTTGTGACTGGCAGAGCCTGCGGCCCTATCTCCATATAGCTGCGCATGCACTCCCACAACGCCATCGCCGTGGTCCCGCCGCCGCAGTTGAAGCCCAATGAATAGTGCTTGTTGTCTTCCCGAGCCTGCGGGTCCGGGTTTTCGAAACCAATGATCAACAAACCCATGGTGGCGCGACCGGCCTGACTGACCGACGACTGCTGGGTGGCGGCGGCGGTCACGGTTTCCCACGGGACGATCCAGTACTCGCCATCGTCGCGCGGGACACAGACTTCTCGGCGTTGGCGGTTGAAGCGCACGGGGAGAGGGACTTCGCGGAAGAGGCCTTGGATTATAAAAATGGCTGGGATACCAGTGATCACCCCTCCGCCGATAAGAGTAAAGGTACTCAGTTCAGGTGAAATATTTCTGAATCCATAAGCCAGAGATAAAAACAACATCACCCCCGGCCACAACACCATCACCGCCGAGCCGATGCTGTAATTGCCAACATCCAAAAACACCTCGTTCTTGCGCCAGATGATGTTGAGTACGTCCTGCGGTTTTTCTCCGGTGGGTATAGGCAACGGCGCCAGGTAGTCATTGCGCGAAAGCAGCCGTTTTTTCGTGGTGCCTGCCGGTGGCGTACTCATCGTTTGCCCTTGGGTTGCAGGTAAATCGCACCGGGGTGGCCCTCGCCGAGCGGATAGTTCGGTACCCGATCCAGTTCAGGCGTCGAGTCCGCCCATAGGGCTGTCACGCCCGTTGAGTGATTCAGGGTAAAAGCCAGCCCTCGCTCGCCGCCGATGAAGTGTTGGGCGCCGAGCATGGCGGTCAGTGGCGTGCGATAGCGCACACGCAGGGAAACCGTGGCGGGTTGGGAGCTCAAGACATTGCTCAGTGTGTTGAACGGGCCGCTGAGGCGCAGGCCCTGCCCTTCCTTGAACGGTATCCACTGGCAGGCGCTGCTGGCCAGCCAGTGCGGTGTCAGGTCGCGCCAGGGACGCAGTGGCTTGAAATGATCGCGCCGGCCGGTTTTGATCTGTTCACGGTAGTTCAGGCTGTCCACCGGGTCACCGACCATGCTCAGTTCCAGGTAGGCACTGTCGGGTTCGGCACCTGGCAAGTCGAGGGTCAGGTGATTGATGGAACTGAAATACTCGAGGCGGGAAGGGCCATTACCATGGTTGGACTTCAAGTTGCTTTCCATGCTGACCCGCGGCGCATACAGGATGAAGTACAACCGGTCGAGTTCATCCTGCTGGGCTTTGGGCGGGATAGGCTGTAGATCTTTGGCCCGCGCCTTTGACCAGCAGCAGTGGTTGAGGAAGTTTTGCAGCGGGGTTTTCTGCATGATGCTGGTGATCAGGTACAGCACGCCAAGTATGAGAATCAGCCAGTTCAACGGTCCCATGTACAGCGTGTAACGCAAGATGGCGACATCGACGGTAATTGACCCTGCCAGGGCACGAGCGGTGTAGCCAAACCCTAACAGCGCTTGGGTGCCGAAGGTCGCTATTTGTCCACCGACCACGGTTTGGCGCATCTCCAGCCACGGGTCGACTCGGTTTTGAGCGTTCTCTATTTGTATTTGTAAGGATTTGAACTCTGCTCCTGCTGCAACAAATGAAAACCCACCAATCACCCCACCAAACAGAGTCAGTGTCGGCGCGCTTCCAACCCGGCCATCAGGCAGACGCAGGGACATTTCTCTAACCCTCAACCCCTTCCGCACCTGATTATCAACCACCGCCACCAACGCCGCCCCCGCATACAACGTCGCCGAAATCGTGTCATTGACCCGCCGGCTGTCCATCCCCTCCAACACCCCGGCCTGACTCAAATAGTTATTCGCATTGACCACGTTCAACAACAACGCCGCCAACGGCACCACCCCACCACTGTTGGCCACCACCGGCGATTGGATGATCCGCCCCACCTGCCCGGCGCCAATGGCCTTGCCGGTTGCCCTGGCCCATTGGCCCAGCGCTTCGGCCTGTTGGCCCAACAGCTTCGCCACTGGCCGGCCCGCCTCGGTGACAATCTGCAAGCGCGTGTCGTTGCCCAGGCGCGCGGCGACAAAGATGCCCATCCAGGAACGGCCGAGGCCGCTGTCCCCCTTGAGCAGCAACAGCGCCGCCGCCAACCGGTTGACCAGCACGCTCCATTGGCTGCCGACGTCCCGCGCCATGTTGGCGATGTCGCGCAGGGTCGGTTCGCTCAACGGCGCCAGTGCCTGATGGGTCGCGCTGAGGTTGTCGGAGGCCAGGGCGGCCGTCAGCTCGCTCAGGCGCGAACTGCTGTTAACGGCCGCATCGATGGAGGGTGTCCAGGCGTTGAACAGTTGCTTCAGGGCGCCGCCGTCAGGGGCACGGATGTAGTCGGCGTATTGTTCGGCCCCCTGGGCGCGGATGCACTGGGCGGTCAGGCAGCCAGTGGCCAGTTCGGTCAGCCAGCGGCGCGTCTCCAGGTCGTCGTAATCCACGAACCAAGTGCCGCTGTGTGAGCGCTTGAGGTACAGGCCCCGGTCGGCAAACAGCGCGGTGTGACGTTGCTCCAGATGTTGGTAGTGCGCCGCGGCGGTCTGGGTGAACCAGGTGTTCATCGCCTCGAGGTCGATGTATTTGCCGACCTTGGCACTGAAGAGATGGTTATTGAGGTTGGCGTGCTTTTCGGCGCGGTATTCGCGGACGACGAATTCTGCTTCGGTGTACAGGTCCTCCGGAATAAAGGCCCGCACCGGGGCGACGATGGCCCCAATCCGTGCGTCGCGCTCGGCGGCCTGGGCCTGGGTGGGCTGCCCGCCGTATCGACGGGCTCGGGTTTCTGCCTTGAGCTCTTCGTCCAGCCGATGCTGGGTGTCGAGCATGACCTGGCCCTGGGCCGGCGTGAGGTTGATCTCATGCGCCTTGTAGCGGTAGCTGATGGACCCGGCCAGTTCGGCGCCGTCCTCGCTGATCAGGCTGCGCACGAACCCGCCGATGCTCAGGCGCAGATTATTCTCGCCCAGCCATTTTTCGTGGTTCGCCTCCAGCCATTCCTGTTCGTGATTGATGTCACGCAGCACACCCAGGTCGTCGTCGAGACAGGCGAAGACGGCGAACAGCCCCTCGGTTTGTGCCTTGGCGCCGTCCAGCCAATCCTGAGTGCCCTGCCCCTCCCACGGCTCGGCGCTCCACTCGCCGGGCGGCTGGTCGCTGGCATCGGGATGCTCAGCGAGGATGCGTTTGCGCTCACGGGCGCGGTGCATGGCGTCGGTGTAAGCCTTCATGTTGCCTGGGGTCGGGTCCTTCAGCACGGCTTCGCCCAGCGCGTCGGTATCCTCGACGCCCCGCTTCAGGTCCGCTTTCAGGGCACGGGCGAAGGTGTCGGGGAGCAGTTCAGCCATCACCTCGGCGGCTTGTTCCAGCGGCGGGCAATGTTTGGCTTGCAGTTCGTTGGCCACGGTACGCAGAGCGATATGGCGCATGTGTTCATGGCGCTTGGCGCTGCTGTCACTCAGCGCCTCGCAGTACTCGGGGTTCAACGGGAATTCACTGTAGAGCATCCAGGCATCGTGGATTTTTTCCAACGCCAACCCCGACAGGGGCGCGTCGAGCAGCAGGGTTTCATCCTCCTCCAGTGCCTGTTCCTTGAACTGGCCAGAGCGCGAGACGCCATAGCGCTTGAGCGGACCCTGGTCCTGCCACAGATAAACAAACCCGGCACGCAGGCGTCGCACCGCCATGGGCCGGCCTTGGGTGGACACGCCGGGGGCGCAGCAAGGGTTTTCCGCCTTTTCCTCGGCCAGGGCATAACGCACGGGCACGACGAAAAGCTCCGCCTGGCTAGCGGGGCACGGCATCAGCGTATTGTTGATATCGACGTGAGGCTGCGCCTTGGCGGCGCGCTCGGCCTGGGCGGCTCGATCAAGGCGGGCGAGTTTCTCTGCGCTCATAGGGAGAACTCCTTGTCGATGAGCTGCCGACGCATCAGTTCGGCGTTCAGGTTATCCAGCCGTTGCCTGGGCGATAGGCCGGGCTCGGTCAACATGTTTCGGTAAGTAGCGTGAGCCGGTGCATCGGGGAAGTCAGTGCCCAGCACAGCGTGGAAGTGAGCCCAGAGCAGGACCTCATCGATGGCGCTGTAACCGTGACGGCCGGCATGCTGCTGGCACTGCGACGCCCACTGTTGCAATGCCTCGTCGTCCAGCCCTTGCAGGTATTCGGGAAAGTAATGCTGACCGTGTTCGATCAACTGCTGAGCGAAGTGCTGACGCTGGGCGCTGCCCAAGTGCTCCAGCTGATGCGCGGACAGCAACAGCCAGGGCTCATGCGCATAGAGTGCAGCGGGTTGATCGGGATTTTCCTGGTGGATCTCCAGTTCCGGGAGCCGGATCAGTCGCACAGGTCCCATCAAGCGATCACGCTCGAAAGCGGGCAGCGAGGTTAGCCACAAGGCCGCGATCCGAGGGTCGTGGTAACGGAACAAGACCGTGACATCCCCTTCGACACGCACGTGAATCAGGCTGCGTAAATGTCCAAGCACAGCCTCTTCTTGCGCCTCTGACTCCAGCCAGATGCCGCAGGTCGTGCTCCACTCCTGAAAAAAGCGCTGGGCCAGCGGGCTATCGGGAGACACAGGCACCAGGGCCGGCCCGACTTCCTCCAATGGGCCATAAGCGGTGTTGCGGTAGAGTGACCGGAACGTCGTGTTCCCTAGCTCAAACAGACGCTCGGGCAGACGTTCAATGCGGGTTCGATCCAGCAGCAGATAAGCCTGACTCATGTCGGTTTCTCCGCCAGTTTTTGACACACGGCGCAAATCGGTGCGGCCATCTGAGCCGCCTGAGCCAATGCCCGTTTTTGCGCGGCCAGTGATAGCGCAAGCTGTTGCGACGCTACGGGGAGTAACGAGCCAGCCGCCTGCGGTGCTATCCCGGGTACCGGCACCCCGCCTTCCACAAGGGCTACGCTGCTGAAAATCCCGGCGGAGTTGATGATCAGGTGATGGCCGCCAGCCGTGAGCGTCAGGCTGGCCCCCGCATCAATCACCACGTTGTTGGCGGTGACACGGGCCTGCGACCCACCCTGAATCACCCAGGCGCCTTCTGCGGTCGTGCTGCTGTTGCCGGTGATGTTGACCAGCTCATCGCCGCCGATCACCGTATTGCGCGCGCCTTGGGTGGTGCGCGACTCGTCGCCCTTGATCAGGCAGGTGCTGTGATTATCCACCTGCTCGAAACGGTCGTGGCCAATCCGGATGTCGCTGTCATTGAGAACCCATTGCTCGAAGTCACGCTGCGCCCGCAGGTAGATTTTTTCCTGCCCGGCGCGGTCTTCGATCGACAACTCGTTGTACCCCCCGGTGTGCGGGGAGCTGTGGCTGCGCAATACGGTTTTGGTCTTGTGCTCGGGCAGCGGGTAAGGCGCCGAGTTGACCTTGTTCATCACGCAACCGGTAATGAGCGGATGGTCGGGATTGCCCTCCAGGAAGGTGACGACCACTTCCATTCCGACACGCGGAATGGTCACAGAGCCAAAATTTTCACCTGCCCAGTTACTGGATACCCGCAGCCAGCAACTGCTTCTTTCACTGCTGAGTCCGGCCCGGTCCCAATGGAACTCGACTTTGACCCGACCATACTCATCGCAATAGATCTCCTCGCTGGCAGGTCCGGTCACACGGGCGGTCTGACTCACCAGTGGCATTTTTCGCGTACGCATTGGCGGTCGGTAAAACACATCCCATGGAATGACGCTGAAGCTGTTGCGATAGCCCTGGGTAAAGCCGTCCCCGGACTGGACGTCGCTGGTGATCGCCTCTTCCAGAGACTGTGGCTGTTTTCCAGCGTGCGCAACGCTGAGCAACAGCCACAGACCGTTGCAGCGTTCACGCGGATGCTCGGTCAGGGTAAAAAAGTGACCACTGCGCAGCGTCGCCTGATCGCTCTGGCCCTCGAACAACCGGTAATCAACACGGTGCCGCTCCAGGGCCTGGCGAGCGAGTTGATCACCATGCTTTTCATTCTTGATCAGTACCGGGTAGCGATAGTCTTCAAGCTCGGGACTGAACTCGGCAGCGAAGCAGCTTTCCTGCATCACACTCGGGCGCTGGAAGTCATAGTGCCTGCGCGTGGTGGTGCTGGTGCGGGTGCGATACCTCATGGAGAACTGGTTGACCACGGGGTGATTCGCCACCATGCCGGAGTCTTGTCGATAGGGTGTATCGGCCAGTGTCGGGAACCAGGTCTGATCGTCGGTGAACACCAGCAAATGACCGTCCGGCGAATGCTGGAAATGCCACGCGATACCGTCCTCGGCGCACAGCCGCTGAACAAATTCGTAATTATTTTCCCCGTATTGAGTGCAGTATTCGCGCTCCGGGCTGGTGCTGACATGGAAGGCGAACGCATCGGCCTGAATGCCGTGCCCCTTGAGCACCTGAGCGATGATTTGCGGCACCGTCTGCTTCTGGAAAATTCGTTGGTCGTGGCTGTACTGCAAGTAGTGCAGCGCCGGGACGAGGCACAGGTGGTAATGGGTCAGACGCTTGCCGGTTTCACCGACGACCACCTCTTCGATATGGCCATGAAGACCTTCGCCGTTGAGACCGAACTGAAGGAACGCGGGCTGACCGAGCAGACTCTCCGGATCGACATTCGGATTTTCGCTGACCAGTTCAACCTGGATCGCGTACAAGGCGCTGATGGCCTCTACACCGTCAAAGGAGAGGACTTTGAAATCATTACGAACAGCGGGAATGTGCAGCGCGAAATGCGCAGTGTTGGCCGACCTGAACATACGCTTATCCCTTATCAAGCGCGAGGTGCAAACCATCCCTGGTTGTGCACGCAAAAATTTGGCGGGCACGTTAACAACGGGGCAAACAGATTGATGTAGGAAGGGTCTTGGTATGCGGTCAGACCGTTCCGTCTTGCTAGAGGCTGAGTCAATTCATGAGGGGGGGAATGATCTGGACTGGCCAAGTCACGGCATGACAGGCCCGGCGCAACACGCCGGGGCTGTCCAGCTTTACGCCGTCTTACGGAAGACAAACACCAGACCAACAATGATCAGCAACATGCCGAGCAGGCTCAGCAGTGCCAGGCGGTTGCCGAAGAACAGATAGTCCATCACCGCGGTCACCGCCGGCACCAGGTAAAACAGACTGGTGACGTTCACCAGATTGCCCCGGGCGATCAAGCGGTAGAGCAACAACGTCGCCAATACCGAGACCACCAGGCCCATCCACAGCACCGGCACGATAAAACCGCTGCCGTGCTCGAAGTGGAACGGCTGGAACGGCACGAATATCCCGCACAACAGCAGCCCGGCGAGGTACTGCACCGGCAACGTGCCGAGGGGATTGTCGGTGATGCGTTTTTGCATGATCGAGCCGAACGTCATGCTCACCAGAGCCAATAACCCGAAGAGCATCCCGGCCAGCGACATGCCGGCCAGGCCGATGCCCTGGTAGACCACCATGATCAACCCGGCCAGACCGAGCGACAGGCCGAACATCCGGCTAGCCGATCGCTGACGCTCCATGATCACCACGGTGAGAATGGGTTGCACGCCCATGATGGTCGCCATCACGCCCGGGGTGACTTTCAGGTCCAGGGCCAGCAGATAGAAAATCTGATAAGCCCCCAGCAACACCACCCCGGTGGCCATGGCATACAGCATCGGTTTGCCGCCCTTGGGCAGCTTCAGCTTGAGCAAGGGCACCAGCAGGATCAAGCCGCACAAGGCAATGACAAAGCGGATGAACAGAAAGGCAAAGGGCGACGCGTGAGCCAGCCCCCATTTGGAGAAGATCGCCCCACTGCTCCACAGCAGGACAAACAGACTCGTGGAAGCCGCCGCGAGCGCGGACTTTTTCGAAAGGACAAACATGAATACCACCTGTAGTCAGGCAAGAAGCCAACTCAGCCGTAGCTGAAATTCAGTCGTGTTTTTTTCAGGCAGGCACCGGGGAGCAGCAGAAAACGCTGATCAGCCCGAAACGCCAACACCTGGCGGCGAGACCACCGCGCACACTGGCGTGCGACTGACAGGAGGAGGGTAATGACTGATCTGCCCCGGCTGCTGATTCCCGCACGGCACGACTCCAGCGTTGACCGCTGAATCGACTACCGCGTTGATGAGAGATGCAGGCATGGGCTGATCTTTTCTCGAGGGAGGAAAAAGTGAGTCCTGAAACTCACCGTGCGCCGACTATAACCAGCGTGAGACATGAATTGCAATAAGTTGCGTTAAAGGTCGACCCATCGATGTTGTCGCCCGAATCTCTTGGATTTCCCACCAGAACTGACGAAACAAGCGATCTCTGCGGGAGCCGGCTTACCAGCTCCCGCAGGTTTATTCAGCCAAACAACCAATAACCCAACAATGTCAGCACCACCACCGCCAACACCGGGCGCAGCACTCGGTAGGCCTTGGGGTTGCGACGCTTCCACTGCTTGATCCCACCGCTGAGTTTGTCACTGAAGTGCTTGCTCCAGGCATAGGCCTGGTTGATCCCGCCGACGCGCTCGTCGTCCAGGTTCTGCGGCGCGGTTGCACGCCCCAGCAGGCCGCTGACCCAGCGATTGATACGGGTCATCAGGCGGTTGCTCAGCGGTCGTTCGATGTCGCAGAACAGGATGACCCGTGTCTTCTCGGTTTCGTTCTTGACCCAGTGCACGTAGGTTTCATCGAACATCACGTCTTCACCGTCGCGCCAGGCGTACACCTGACCATCAACGAAAATGCGGCAATCGTCGGAGTTCGGCGTGGACAGGCCGAGGTGATAACGCAGGGAACCGGCGAACGGGTCGCGATGGGGATTGAGATGACTGCCGCCCGGCAGCAGCGCAAACATCGCGCCCTTGACGTTGGGAATGCGGCTGACCAGCTCCACGGTTTTCGGACACAGGAGCTCGGCCGACGGCAATGGTTTGTCGTACCACTTGAGGTAGAAACGCTTCCAGCCTTTCTTGAAAAACGAGCCGAAACCGGCGTCGTTGTTCTTCTCGGCGGCGCGAATGTAGCCCTCGTCGAACAGGTGCATCGCTTCGTCGCGAATGACTTCCCAATTGTCCTTGAGCACATCCAGTTCAGGGAACTTGCTGCGATCCAGGTAGGGTTTCGACGGTACGCCGGAGAACAGGTACATCAGGGCGTTGTAGGGGGCGAACAGCGCCGAATGATTGACGAACTGTCGCAGCACCGGCAACCGTGCCTTGCCACGCAAATGCACATAGAGGGTGCTGCCCAGAAAAAGCAGCAACAATGACGCTTTCGCGGCAAAGGAAAAGGTCATCAACAACTCCTTGGAAATAGACACTGTTGCACAACGCCATCCACCCGGCGCGGCAGTCGGCATGATAAACACTACCGACCTCAGTAAACACCCGCGGGATTCGACATTCAGTGTTGAGGATTGCGCAATAAATGCTTATTAACACAAGACTCTTGAACATTCGCTGACCTGAATCAGCCTCCCGCGGTGCAAGGGCACGCGTCCCTGCGGCAGCACTATCCGGCGCCCGGGTGTTACTGCTGAGTCTCCTGCTCGGTGAACAGATCGCTGAACAGCATGCTCGACAGGTAACGCTCCCCGGAGTCCGGCAGGATCACCACAATGGTCTTGCCCTGCATCTCCGGGGTTTCGGCCAGCCGGACCGCCACCGCCATCGCGGCCCCGCAGGAAATGCCGCACAAAATCCCCTCTTCCTGCATCAAGCGCAGGGCCATGGCCTTGGACTCCTCGTCGCTGACCAGCTCCACCCGGTCGACGATCGACAGGTCCAGGTTCTTCGGCACAAAACCGGCACCGATGCCCTGGATCTTGTGCGGGCTCGGCTTGATCTCTTCACCGGCCATAGCCTGGCTGATCACCGGCGATACCGCGGGTTCCACCGCGACCGAAATGATCGGTTTGCCCTGGGTATTCTTGATATACCGCGAAACGCCGGTAATGGTTCCGCCGGTTCCGACGCCTGCCACCAACACATCGACAGCGCCGTCGGTATCGTTCCAGATTTCCGGGCCGGTGGTTTTTTCGTGGATGGCCGGGTTGGCCGGGTTTTCAAATTGCGCCGGCATGAAATATTTCGACGGATCGCTGGCCACAATTTCGCCAGCCTTTTCGATTGCGCCTTTCATGCCCTTGGCTGGTTCAGTCAGTACCAGTTCGGCCCCCAGGGCCTTGAGCACCTTGCGTCGCTCGATACTCATGGACGCCGGCATGGTCAGCATCAATTTATAGCCACGTGCGGCGGCGACGAAGGCCAGGCCGATGCCTGTGTTACCGGAGGTCGGTTCGACAATGGTCATGCCAGGCTTGAGTTTGCCGGTGCTTTCGGCGTCCCAGATCATGTTCGCGCCGATGCGGCACTTGACCGAATAACCGGGGTTGCGCCCTTCGATCTTGGCCAGGATGGTCACACCGCGCGGGGCGATACGGTTGATCTGTACCAACGGCGTATTGCCGATGGAATGGGCGTTGTCAGCGAAAATGCGGCTCATGACTGGGTCCTTACTACAGCATTTGATAAGCGCACAAAGGTATGCCTGTTGGTCGTGGGCGTCCAGTCAGGCGAACGTCCGCGGGCCGGCGCAGTCAATCGCTATAGTTCGCCAGAGAATTGCCATCATGAAACGTCGATACAGCTGGCCCCTATGGACCTTCGCAGGCCTCGTCGTACTGTTGGTTGCCCTGCACATCGCCCTGCCCTACCTGGTGCGCAATTACCTTAACGACAAGTTGGCGGACATGGGCGAATACCGTGGGCAAGTCACTGACGTGGACCTGGCCTTATGGCGCGGCGCCTACAAAATCAACGGCCTGAAAATCGTCAAAGTCGACGGCAAGGTGCCAGTACCGTTCGTCAATGCGCCGCTGATCGACCTCTCGGTCAGTTGGCATTCGCTGTGGTACGACCATGCGGTGGTGGCACAGGTGCAGTTCATCAACCCCGAGGTGAACTTCGTCGATGGCGGTGCCAACAAGCAGAACTCCCAGACGGGCCGGGGCACCGACTGGCGCGCCCAACTGGGCAAATTGCTGCCGATCACGCTGAATGAAGTGCGAATCGATGACGGCAAGATCAGCTTCCGCAACTTCAATTCCAAACCCCCGGTGAACATGAACGCCACCAAGGTCAACGCCAGCATCTACAACCTGACCAACGTGGTGGATACCGAAGGCAAACGCGACGCCCGCTTCGAAGGGAAAGCCCTGTTGCTGGGGCATGCGCCACTGGAAACCACCGCGACCTTCGACCCGTTGAGCAATTTCGAAGACTTCGAGTTTCGCCTGCGGGCCAAGGACATCGAACTCAAGCGCATGAACGACTTCGCTTCGGCCTACGGCAAGTTCGATTTCAATGGCGGCCATGGCGACGTGGTCATTGAAGCACAGGCCAAAAAGGCCAAATTGACGGGCTATATCAAACCGCTGCTCAGGGATGTCGACGTGTTCAACTGGCAGCAGGATGTGGAAAACAAGGACAAAGGGATTTTCCGCTCCATCTGGGAGGCCATCGTCGGAGGCTCCGAGACCGTGCTGAAAAACCAGGGCAAGAACCAGTTTGCCACCCGGGTTGAACTCAGTGGCAACGTACATCAACAAGATGTCAGCGCGTTCCAGGCGTTTTTGCAGATTTTACGTAATGGATTCATTCAGGCATTCAATGCCCGCTACGAACGACCGAAGCCGGATGCCGGTTAATATCCAGATGGACATGCCCGGTAACCGCCGCGACCCAGTCAGGATGTGACGCTCCATTCAGAGACTGAATAAGCCGTCTGCGTTCACAGTCGACCGGGCACCGCGTTATAGTCGGGGTTGACCCATTTTATTGCGCCCCGCCCTGCCTCGTTCAGGTCGGCGTTACCGTTCGAGGATTAGCAGATGAAGTTCGAAGGCACCCAGGCCTACGTCGCCACCGATGACCTGAAGCTGGCGGTCAATGCCGCCATCACCCTGGAGCGGCCGTTGCTGGTCAAGGGCGAACCGGGCACCGGCAAGACCATGCTCGCCGAGCAACTGGCCGAATCCTTTGGCGCCAAGCTGATCACCTGGCACATCAAGTCCACCACCAAGGCCCATCAAGGCCTGTACGAGTACGACGCGGTCAGCCGCCTGCGTGATTCGCAACTGGGCAACGAAAAAGTCCACGACGTACGCAACTACCTGAAAAAGGGCAAGCTCTGGGAAGCCTTCGAATCCGAAGAGCGGGTGATCCTGCTGATCGACGAAATCGACAAGGCCGACATCGAGTTCCCTAACGACCTGCTGCAAGAACTCGACAAGATGGAGTTCTACGTTTACGAGATCGACGAGACGATCAAGGCCAAGAAACGCCCGATCATCATCATTACCTCCAACAACGAAAAAGAACTGCCGGACGCCTTCCTGCGCCGCTGCTTCTTCCACTACATCGCGTTCCCCGACCGCGTCACACTGCAGAAAATCGTCGACGTGCACTACCCGGACATCAAGAAAGACCTGGTCAGCGAAGCCCTCGACGTGTTCTTCGACGTGCGCAAGGTACCGGGCCTGAAGAAGAAGCCATCGACCTCCGAACTGGTGGACTGGCTGAAACTGCTGATGGCCGACAATATCGGTGAAGCCGTGCTGCGCGAACGCGATCCGACCAAGGCCATCCCGCCGCTGGCCGGCGCCTTGGTGAAAAACGAACAGGACGTGCAACTGCTTGAGCGCCTGGCGTTCATGAGCCGTCGCGGCAGTCGTTGATCATCTGGGGCAAATGCCATGCTGCTCAATCTGTTCAATGAAATGCGCGCAGCCAAGGTCCCGGTCTCGGTGCGCGAGCTGCTGGACCTGATCAACGCGCTGAAACAGCGCGTGACCTTCGCCGACATGGACGAGTTCTATTACTTGTCCCGGGCGATCCTGGTAAAGGACGAAAAGCATTTCGACAAGTTCGACCGGGCCTTCGGGGCGTACTTCAACGGCCTGGAAAAACTCGACGACCATTTGCAGGCCCTGATCCCCGAAGACTGGCTGCGCAAGGAATTCGAACGTTCCCTGACCGATGAAGAGCGGGCGGCGATTCAGTCCCTCGGCGGTCTGGACAAGCTGATCGAAGAGTTCAAGAAGCGCCTGGAAGAGCAAAAGGAACGCCATGCCGGCGGCAACAAGTGGATCGGCACTGGCGGCACCAGCCCGTTCGGCTCCGGCGGGTTCAACCCGGAGGGCATTCGGGTCGGCGATGCCGGCAAGCGCCAAGGCAAGGCGGTCAAGGTCTGGGACCAGCGCGAATACAAGAACCTCGACGATTCGGTCGAACTGGGCACGCGCAATATCAAGGTGGCCCTGCGCCGCCTGCGCAAGTTTGCCCGCCAGGGGGCAGCCGAAGAACTGGACATCGACGGCACCATCGATCACACCGCCAAGGACGCCGGCCTGCTGAACATCCAGATGCGTCCCGAGCGACGCAACACGGTGAAGTTGTTGCTGCTGTTCGACATCGGCGGTTCGATGGACGCCCATGTGAAGATCTGCGAAGAACTGTTCTCGGCCTGCAAGACCGAGTTCAAGCATCTGGAGTATTACTATTTCCACAACTTCATTTATGAATCGGTGTGGAAGAACAACATGCGCCGCACTTCCGAGCGTACATCGACCCAGGACGTGCTGCACAAGTACGGTGCCGACTACAAAGTGATCTTCATCGGTGACGCCGCCATGGCGCCCTACGAAATCACCCAGCCCGGCGGCAGCGTCGAGCACTGGAACGAAGAAGCCGGCTACGTGTGGATGCAGCGGTTCAAGGAGAAGTACAAGAAGCTCATCTGGATCAACCCGTATCCGAAAGACACCTGGGGCTACACCTCCTCGACCAACATTGTGCGGGACTTGATCGAGGACCAGATGTATCCACTGACCCTTCGCGGGTTGGAGGAAGGGATGCGGTTTCTGTCCAAGTAATCCTACTGCCCTGTAGGAGCTGGCTTGCCAGCTCCTACCTGGGTCAACTGAACCGGCGCAGGTAATCGATGTGCTCACGGTGCGCCACGTCCTGCACCACCGGCCGCAACCGCACCTGCGCACCCGGCAGGCACTGCGCCAGCTGCGCCAGCGCCAATGGCGTCAACGCCCCCAATCGTGGATAGCCGCCAATGGTCTGCCGATCATTGAGCAGCACGATCGGCTGCCCGTCCGGTGGCACCTGAACGGCGCCCAGCGGGATGCCTTCGGAAATCATCGGCTTGCCCTGGTACTGCAACGCCGTGCCCAGCAGGCGAATGCCCATCCGGTCGGCGCGACTGTCCAGGCGCCATGGGTTGTTGAACGCGTCGAACAGGCTCTGGCCGCTGAACTCACCGACTTGCGCCCCCAACACCAGATCCAGCGGCGCCTCCAGCTGCAGATCCGGTCGCAGGTCCGCCGGCAACTGCCGCAGCAGCATCACCGAGTTGCCCGAATAACCGAGCGAGTCATCCTTGCCCAACGGGCGGCCCATGCCATCCAGGCCACCGAGTGCTTCGCGCACCACCGTCGCGCTGCTCCCCAACACCTTCGGCGCATCAAACCCGCCCGGCGCGGCCAGATAGGCCCGGGCACCGAGCAACGGCTGGGTGAATTGCAGTCGTTGGCCTTTGTGCAGCCTGAAGCTGCGCCACGGCGCCAGCGCCTCACCGTCCACCTGCGCGCCAAGATCGGCCCCGGCCAGCGCCAGCACGCAATCATCCTCGGCCACCACGGTGAACCCGCCGAGGGTGATTTCGATCACCGGTGCATCCAGCCGGTTGCCCAGCAGCCAGTTGGCCCAGGACAGCGAACGCCAATCCAGCCCACCGCCCTGGGTCACGCCCAGGTGCCGCACGCCAAAGCGCCCGGCGTCCTGCAACAGGCACAGCGGCGTACTGGCTTCAATCGTCAGACGGCTCATGCCTGGCCCTCCAATGGCGTGTCATCACCGCCCAGGTTAATGAACTCGGCGTGATCCACCGCTTCGAAACGCACGGTATCGCCCGGCTGCATCAGGCTGTAGCCGTCGCGGTGACGATCGAACAACTTGGCCGGCGTGCGACCGATCAGGTTCCAGCCCCCCGGCGACACCACCGGGTAGGCGGCGGTCTGCCGTTCAGCGATGCCGACACTGCCAGCGGCAACTTTCTTGCGCGGGGTGTCCAGGCGCGGCGCAGCCAGCACCTCTTCCACCAGCCCCATGAAAGCGAAGCCCGGCGCGAAACCCAGGGCAAACACCTGATACTCACGCTGGCTGTGCCGACGGATCACCTGCGCCACCGTCAACCCGCTGCGCTGTGACAACAGGCTCAGCTCCGGGCCGACGCTCAAGTCGTACCAGACTGGCAGCACATGGCAGGAGCCACGGGTACGGGCGTTGGGCGACAGATCGATCAAGGCTTCGGCAATCACCTCCCGTGCCTGGGCCGGACTCATCGCGACAAGGTCGTAATGCACCATCAGCGTGGTGTAGGACGGCACCAGATCGATCAGATGTTCACCGAAAGCGCTGCGCAGATTTTCGCTGGCGGCGAGCATCCACGGCATGTTGGCTTCGGCGATTTCATCGAACAGACGCACCATCAGACAATCCAGCGCGACCACTTCCACCCGCAGTTTCATGACGCGCTCTGCTGATTCAAGGCCTCGCGGATGCGCCGCACGGCGGCCACCGAACTGGCGTTGTCGCCGTGTACGCACAGGGTGTTGGCCTGCAAGTGCAAGGCGCTGCCGTCGCTGGCGGTGAGGTGGTCGCCACGGGCAATGATCAGCGCCTGCTCGATGATTCTCTCCGGATCATGGTGCACGGCGCCCGGCAGTTGCCGTGATACCAGCATCCCGGCGCTGTCGTAGGCGCGATCGGCAAAGGCTTCGAACCACAGGGTCACGCCATATTCATCGCCCATCTGCTGCGCGGCGCTGTTGTCGCGGGTGGCCATCAACATCAACGGCAAGCTGCGGTCATAACTGGCCACGGCCTGCAACACCGCACGCAATTGCGCCGGGTTGGCCATCATGTCGTTGTACATCGCGCCGTGGGGTTTGACGTAACTGACCCGACCGCCCTGGGCCCGGCAAATGCCATCGAGGGCGCCGATCTGGTAATGCAGAATGTCCTGGAGCTCCTGGGCGGCGTAAGCCATGGAGCGGCGACCGAAGCCCACCAGGTCCTGATAGGCGGGATGGGCGCCAATCTGTACGCCGTGGCTGAGGGCCAGGCTGACGGTCTTGCGCATGATGCTCGGGTCGCCGGCGTGGAAGCCGCAGGCGATGTTGGCGCAATCGATAAACGGCATGACCTCGGCGTCGAGCCCCATGGTCCAGTTGCCGAAACTCTCGCCGATGTCGCAGTTCAATAGCAGGCGGCTCACGGTGAACACTCCTGTAGGCATTTTTCTTTTTAGCTGCGGGACGTATCTGTAAGACAGGCCCGCAGATTATCAGTTACTGAGCGTCGAGTTGCTTGCCACGGGTTTCTGGCAAACTCAGGGCCGCGAGGATCACCACACCGTAGGAAACCGCCGCAAAGGCACCGATTCCCACACTCAGCGGTACTTTCTGGCTGAGCAAACCGATCAGCAGCGGGAACAACGCCGCCAGCGCCCGGCCGATGTTGTAGCAAAAGCCCTGGCCTGAACCGCGAATCCGCGTCGGAAACAACTCGGTCAGGAACGCGCCCATGCCGCTGAAGATGCCTGAGGCGAAGAAACCCAGCGGAAAGCCCAGCCAGAGCATCACACCGTTGCTGACCGGCAGTTGGGTGTAGAGCAGAACAATGGTGAACGAGCCGACCGCGAACAGGATGAAGTTCTTTTTGCGGCGAAGGATGTCGGTCAAGTAGGCACTGATGACGTACCCCACGTAGGACCCGACGATCACCATCGCCAGATAACCGCTCGTATTGAGCACGCTCAAACCGCGTTCGTTCTTCAAGAAGGTCGGCAACCAGGACGTGATCGCGTAGTAGCCACCCAACGCGCCGGTGGTCAACAGTGAAGCGCGAAACGTGGTGAAGAGCATGCCGGGCGCGAAGATCTCGTAGAACTTCGACGGGTTGCTCGGCTCCTGCCTGGCTTTGGCCTCGCGGTAGATTTCCGGGTCCTTGACCAGGCGACGGACGAAGATCACGAAAATCGCCGGCACGATGCCGAGAATGAACAGTGCGCGCCAGGCATCTTCTGCTGGCAACACCGAGAACAACAGCGCATAGAGAATGGCCGTCAGCCCCCAACCCAGTGCCCAGCCGGATTGCACCATGCCAACGGCCTTGCCGCGATCCTGGGCGCGGATCACTTCACCCATCAGGACCGCGCCAGCCGTCCACTCGCCACCGAAACCGAAGCCCATCAGGGTGCGGGCGATCAACAGCTGTTCGTAGTTCTGGGCAAAACCGCAGAGGAAGGTGAAGAAGGCAAACCACAACACCGTCAGTTGCAGGGTACGCACGCGGCCGATGCGGTCGGAGAGAATGCCGGCCACCCAACCGCCGATGGCCGAAGCGATCAGCGTGCTGGTGTGAATCAGCCCGGCCTGCCCGGTGGTGATGCCCCACATGGCAATCAGGGTCGGCACGACGAAGCTGAGCATCTGGGTGTCCATGCCGTCCAGGCCATAGCCGATCTTGCAGCTCCAGAAGGTGCGACGTTCCTGCTGATTGATGTTGCGATACCAATCGAAAGGTCCCGGACGAGCCGCGGCTTTCGGGATGAAGGGGGTGTCGGGCGCACTCATGGCAAATCTCCGCGCTGATTTTATTGGTATTGTTCTGAGCCCCGACGACGCCTATCGTGGGAACCGGATGCATCGATTTTTGGGCCGCTTGCCCTGCTGCGTCCAACTAATAAAAACCCGCCCTAGACATAAGAAATCTTTATCCCCCGAGCCGCCCCCATGAACCTGAAGTTTCTCGAGACCTTCGTCTGGGTCGCCCGACTCAAGAGCTTTCGCCTGACCGCCGACAAACTCTTCACCACCCAGGCGTCGATCTCCAGCCGCATCGCCGTGCTCGAAAGTGAGCTTGGCGTGAAGCTGTTTCTGCGCGATTCCCGTGGTGTCAGCCTGACGCCCGAAGGCTTGAAGGTGCTCGATTATGCCGAGCAGATGATGGACACCATGCAGGCGCTGCGGCAGTCGATCGAGAACCGTTCGAGCAAGGCCGGACGCGTGCGCATCGGTGTGATGGACACGGTCATCCACACCTGGCTCAGCCCGTTGGTGGCGCAGATGACCGATCACTATCCCCTGGTGGAAATCGAGCTGGTGGCCGATACCTCGCTGAACCTCTGCGATCAGCTGCAAACAGGTTTTCTCGACTTGATCCTGCAAACCGATCTGTTACGCCAGGAAAGCGTCCGCAGCCTGGAATTGGCCAGCCATCCCATGGGCTGGATCGTCGCCAGCAATTCCCTCTACAACCGTGAGTATTCAGGCGTCGCCGATCTGGCGAATGAACGGATCATCACCTACTCGAAAAACTCCCATCCGCACCAGGAAGTGCTCGCGCTGATGCAGGCCAATGGCGTCACGGCGCCGCGGCTCAATTGCGTGAACTCGGTATCGGCGATCACCCGATTGTTGCGCGATGGCTTCGGGATTGGTGCGTTGCCGCCAGTGCTGGTGGCCGAGGAGCTGGCGCGTGGGGAACTGACCTTGCTGGCCATCGAGCAACGTCCACCGAATCTGCAGGTGGTGGTGTCGTGGCGGGTGGGCGCGGAGTGGGTCGAGGAGATTGTGGCGTTATGTCAGCAGGTGCTGGAGGGGTATGCGCGCAGGGTGGGAGAAAGCTACATCGTACTGGCGGACTAGCGAACCGTGTGGCGAGGGAGCAAGCGCCCTCGCCACACGGGCCTTGTTCACAAGCCCCGCAGATCCCGCTCTTCGATCGGCCGGCTCTGGCGCAAGCGCTTGCCGCCCAGCACCACCCAGTCTATCAGTCGGAACAGGCACTCCAGGCCGAACGACAGCAACATCGCGCCGCTCATGCCCCAGATCATCGCTTCCGGCGTCAACAGGATCTGGTAGCTGTAGCCATTCCAGGTTTCCTTGCGAATGTCGGGATCGGCGGCCAGCACCACTTGCAGGAAACGGATGTACCAAGGCCCCTGCATCGCCTGGAACTGCTTGTCCAGCGCCAGTTGGCGGGTCAGCAGGTTGCTCAGGCTGTCGGCGTCACTGCGGAAAATCGGGTCTTCGCTGGCACGATAATGGGCCACCAGGGCCTGCATATCCCCTTTGAAGAACTGATTGGCCGTCCCCTGAAATCCGCTCAGGCTGGCCTGCGCTTCGATCAGATGGGCCTCGACCCGTTTGGCGTAATCATTGATGAACCCCGGCACCTGGACACCGATCAACAGGCCCGCCGCGAACAACACCAGCCGTAGGTAACTGAGCAACATGGGGAAGAATCCTTATTCGGTCCTGCCCTGGCTGACGCATTCGCCGCGTCGCCACAGGCTCCATTGGCCCGGTTCGTAGCGGGTCCAGGTTTCGTTTTCGGTCAAGGGTTCGGTGGCGATCACCGTCACCACGTCGTTGGGGGTGGTTTCGGCCTGAAAGTCGACGATGACATCGACGTCCTTCAGGCGCGCCGGGCCGAACGGGGCTCGGCGGGTGATCTGCGCCAGCTTGGTGGAGCAATAGCAGAACAGCCAGTCGCCGTCGCTGAGCAGGCAGTTGAATACGCCTTTGCTGCGATATTCGGCACACGCGGCCACCAGGTCGGGCAGCAGTTCCTCGACCTCGACCGGCTCGGGGAATGCCGCACGCACGCGGTTGAGCAAATCGCAGAACGCCGCTTCGCTGTCGGTATCGCCCACCGGACGATAGAAACTGGCGCCGGGATTAAAGTCCGCCAGTTGACCGTTATGGGCGAAACACCAGTTACGGCCCCACAACTCGCGTACGAAAGGGTGGGTATTGGAGAGGCAGACCTTGCCGACGTTGGCCTGGCGGATATGCCCGATCACGACCTCGCTCTTGATCGGGTAGCGCTGAACCAGGTTCGCGACTTCCGACTCGCAGCTCGCCGCCGGGTCCTGGAACAAACGCAAGCCCCGGCCTTCATAGAAGGCGATGCCCCAGCCGTCGCGATGCGGACCGGTACGGCCGCCACGCTGCATCAACCCGGTGAAGCTGAACACAATATCGGTCGGCACATTGGCGCTCATGCCCAATAATTCACACATGCTCGGACTCTCGCTTCAAGCCAGGGGCGACGTTACAGACGGGGTTCGACCCGCATACGCTGGGGATTGCTCGGAACAGGGGGACGACCATAGCGATCGTCGCCAGCGCCGCCGAAGGCACGCTCCTCTTCCGGCTCCTCGGCAAGCGCGGCCGCTTTGGCGGCGGCGGCCCTTTCCTTGCGCGCATTGGAGGCGCGCTCGATCGGGAAGCGAATCGCCACGAACACCAAGTAAATGCCAAACGCGATCATGCCGTACATGAACAGATCGGAGATCGCCCGCCACGCGTTGTTGCCGACCTTGAACAACAGATCAAGGGCCGTAATGGCGATGGCCGGGGCGACCTTTTCCTTCACGGGGTCGATGATGGTGGGGGAAAACAGCAGCACCGCCACCAGCAACCGCAGCGGCTCACGCAGCCAACGCCACATCCAGCGGGTGATGCGCATCCACACCAACAGGCAGCCCAAAGCGGCAAAGGCGTAGAGGCCCCAAGCGATCAGATAGTCGTTCTCGGTCATGGTGTCCATGGCAAGGCAGGCAAAGAGGCGCTTATGATAACGGCTTTTCGTCCTTGAGGCTGCATCAATGGCAGCCGGTCGGGACACAGGACCTGTGGGAGCGAGCTTGCTCGCGATGAGGCCAGCACATCCAGCATCCATACTGACTGTCAGAACGCTATCGTCGGAACGCCGCCCGGAGCAAACTCGCTCCCACAGGTTCAAAACCTATTCCGTTTACAGTTCGAGAGTCCTCCATGCCGCTATCCGCCACCCTTTGCGACGCTCCGGTTGCCCACAAGGCCGAAGGTTCCGACCCATACGCCTGGCTGCAAGAGCGCGACACCGATGCCGTGCTCGACTATCTCAAGGCTGAAAACAGCTATCAGGAAGCGCAAACCGCCGATCAGGCCGGGCTGCGTGAATCCCTGTTCGAAGAGATCAAGGGCCGGATTCTCGAAACCGACCTGTCCCTGCCCTCCCCGTGGGGACCTTACCTGTATTACACGCGCACCACGGCGGGTGACGAATACGCCCGCCACTACCGCTGCCCGCGCCCGGCCGACGACAGCCTGCAACTCGATGAAAGCCGGGAACAACTGCTGCTTGACCCGAACCTATTGGCCAATGGCGGCTTTTTCTCCCTGGGGGCATTCAGCATCAGCCCGGACCACCAGCGCCTGGCCTACAGCGTCGACTCAACGGGCGATGAGATTTACACGCTGTTCGTGAAGGAATTGTCCGACGGACGCGTCAGCGAACTGGAGTTCCAGGACTGCGACGGCAGCATGACCTGGGCCAACGACAGCCTGACCCTGTTTTTCGGCGAGCTGGACGACACCCATCGTCCGCACAAGCTGTACCGCTATCGCCTCGACGGCACGGCGGCCGAAGAAGTGTTTCATGAGCCGGACGGCCGGTTCTTCATGCACTGCTACCGCTCGAGTTCCGAGCAGCAATTGCTGCTGTCCCTGGGCAGCAAGACCACCAGCGAAGTCTGGGTGCTGGATGCCAACCAGCCGCAGCAAGCCTTTGCCTGCATCGCACCACGGGTCGAGGATCACGAGTACGACGTCGACCACGGCGCGCGCGATGGTCAATGGACCTGGTTCATCCGCAGCAACCGCGACGGCATCAACTTCGCCTTGTACACCGTGGTTGACAGCGGCACGGCACCGAGCGAAGCCGATTGGCAAAACCTGATCCCCCACAGCGACTCCGTGATGATCGACGGCATGAGCCTGAATGCCGGGGCCATGACGCTCAGCCTGCGCGAAGGCGGCTTGCCGATCATCGAAGTGCACCCGCAAGACCTGCCGAGCTACCGGGTGCAACTGCCGGACGCGGCCTACAGCCTGCACGTGCAAAACAGCCTGGAGTTCGTCAGCGAGCGGATTCGGCTGCGCTACGAAGCGTTGAACCGTCCGGCGCAAATCCGCCAGTTGGAATTGAACACGGGCGAACAACAAGTTCTCAAGCAAACCCCGGTGCTCGGCCCGTTCGACGCCGACGCCTATGTCAGCCAGCGCCTGTGGGCCACCGCGCCTGACGGTACGCAGGTGCCGATCAGCCTGGTGGTCAAACGCGAAGCGCTCGGCAAACCGGTGCCGTTGTATCTGTACGGCTACGGCGCCTATGGCGAAAGCCTCGATCCGTGGTTCTCCCACGCCCGCCTGAGCCTGCTTGATCGCGGCATGGCGTTTGCCATCGCACATGTGCGCGGCGGCGGCGAACTGGGCGAAGCCTGGTACCGCGCCGGCAAGCAGGAACACAAACACAACACGTTCAGTGACTTCATCGCCTGCGCCGAACACTTGATCGCCAATGGCTTCACCAGTGCCGCGCAACTGGCGATCAGCGGTGGCAGCGCCGGCGGCCTGCTGATCGGCGCGGTGCTCAACCAGCGTCCGGAGTTGTTCGGCGCGGCGATTGCCGAAGTGCCGTTCGTCGACGTACTCAACACCATGCTCGACCCGGACCTGCCGCTGACCGTCACTGAATACGACGAATGGGGCAACCCTGAAGAACCGGACGTCTATGATCGGATCAAGGCCTACGCCCCGTACGAAAACGTCTCTGCGCAAGCGTATCCGGCGACCCTGGTGATTGCCGGCTACAACGACAGCCGCGTGCAGTACTGGGAAGCGGCCAAGTGGGTGGCCAAATTGCGCGCGACCAAAACCGATACAAACCCCCTGCTGCTCAAGACCGAACTGGGCGCCGGGCACGGCGGGATGAGCGGCCGATATCAGGGATTACGTGACACAGCACTCGAATACGCATTTTTGTTCCGGGTTTTGGGGATCGCCTGAGGAACTTGTCCCGACGAACCGGTCTCAAGACCAGCACTCCGGACCCGATACAACGAAGATCGCCTGGGTGAAATCTGAACCTGGACACAACAAAAAGACCGCACGACATGTCAGAACCGACCTTGCTCAACAATGAAATCCGCGACTGGCTGATGGACTGCGGCCTGTTCAACCAATTGCTGCCAGCGGACTTTGCCGCCGCCTCGGGTTATTTCAGCATCAGCACCATTGCCCAGGGCGAAGAGATTTTCCATGAGGGCGATGCCGGCAGCTTCATGTGCATCATCCACACCGGGCAAGTGGCGGTACAGAAGACCAACGGCGACGGACAACTGGTGACCATCGCGACCCTGCGCAGCGGACGCTCCTTCGGCGAAATGGCGGTGCTTGACGGCGAACGTCGCTCGGCCAGTTGCGTGGCGGCGAGCAACTGTCAGTTGCTCAACCTGGGCAAGGACTCCTTGGAAAAGATGCTCAACGACGCGCCAAAAATCGCCGCCAAGATCATCCGGGCCCTCGCCGTTTCGCTCTCCAAACGCTTGCGCATGGCCGACGGGCAGCTGCTTTTACAGCAAGTCTAACCCCCGGGCGATTTGGTTTTCGGCGGGTTTGGCTCAATCCCGGGCACCGGTTGATCCTTGGTCGGCGGGCTGGGCATCTCGATCGGCACCAATGGCGGACCACCGCTGCCGGGGCCGACTTTCGGCATGGGCGCCGGGCTGATTTGCGGATAAGGCGTGGGCGTCGCGGTACCCGGCGAGCCGGGCAGCGGGACGGGAGTGACGGGAGTGGTTTGCAGCGGTTGGGCCTGCACTGCAGTAATCGAGAGCGCGGCCAGGGTAATGACCGTTAGAATGGTGCGCTTCATCAATGGCTCCGTTGGCCTTGTTGTCATGTGCAGGCTACTCCCAACCACGGGTGTTTGCCCTCCCCGTCTTGCCAATTCTTCTCAAGAGAGCCCTATGAAACGTTTCGTTCTGCTCGACACCGCGCCAATCCCTGAAAATGGCGGAGCCCTGTGCCTGTTCGAGTACGGCGAGGATTTCGTCATCAAGATCCAGGGGGGTGACGGCGGACAGTTGATGAACACGCGCATGCACGGCTCCGAGGATGCGCTGGCCGAAATCCCCTGCCGCAAGGTCGCCGGCCGCCCGAACTCACGGGTGCTGATTGGCGGCCTGGGCATGGGTTTTACCCTGGCCTCGGCGCTCAAGCACCTGGGCAAGACCGCTGAAGTGGTGGTCGCTGAACTGGTGCCCGGCGTGGTCGAATGGAATCGCGGGCCGTTGGGCGAAAAGTCCGGCAACCCGCTGCTCGACCCGCGCACGGTCATCCGCCTGGAAGACGTGGCCAAAGTGCTGCAAGCCGAGCCGCAGGGCTTCGACGCGATCATGCTCGATGTCGACAACGGCCCCGAAGGCCTGACTCAGAGGGCCAACAGTTGGCTGTACTCCGCTGGCGGCTTGAGCGCCTGCGCCAAAGCCCTGCGGCCCAAGGGTGTGCTGGCGGTCTGGTCGGCCAGCGCGGACCGGCAATTTTCCGACAAGCTGAAAAAGGCCGGTTTCAAGGCCGAGGAAGTGCAAGTCTTTGCCCATGGCAACAAGGGCACCCGGCACACCATCTGGATTGCCGAGAAGCTCAAGGGCTAAGCTAAACTTACGTCATAACCGTCATTAGTCTTTTACAAAGGTGAACCCATGAGTTCGTCCACCCCGACCAATACCTCGAAGCTGGATCGCATCCTCGCCGACAACCAGCGCGACAAGGAAATGGGTTACCGCGACAAGGCCCTGAAGATGTACCCGCACGTATGCGGCCGCTGCGCCCGTGAATTCTCCGGCAAGCGCTTGAGCGAACTGACCGTGCACCACCGTGACCATAACCACGACAACAACCCTCAGGATGGTTCGAACTGGGAATTGTTGTGCCTGTATTGCCACGACAATGAGCACTCGCGCTACACCGATCAGCAGTATTTCGGCGAAGGCTCGCTGAGCACGCCGAAAATCGCCAAGGCCACCCATAACCCGTTTGCCGCATTGGCGGGCTTGATGAAAAAAGAAGACTGACCCCCCCCTGCAGGAGCGAGCGTGCTCGCTCCTGCAGGTATCGTGTCAATAACCCGGCAAAATCTGACAGCAGCCGGCGACAACCTGCCGCTAACGGCAAAAAAATTCCCGCCCTTTCCCAAGCTGCAATGTGTCCAGTCCGTTACAAAGCGCCCATCACATGGCCACCACCCCATGATGGCACTGTTCTTGCCGTGTATCAGGTTCAATACATTGAGCGCCAAAAAAGCCCCTGAGCGCTCACGTTGCCTCTGAACCGCGTCATACATGGACAGGCCCGTTTTATGAACGTCACTTCTACCTTCAACAGCGCCGCTATCTTGGCCTACAACAACACGTCCGAGGCGAAGACCCGATCCGTCGCCCCTGACAGCGAGCAGACGGCCAGCAAAACAAGGAATGAAGATTCGCTAAGCCTCTCTAAAACAGCCGCCGATTACAGCGGCTCGATTGCCAACAATGCACCGTTTTTTCCGGTGCGTGCTGGCATGAACGCTGATGCCCTGGTGCTGGGTGTCACCCGACCGGGCGCGGTTTCCAGCTCAGCGGGCAAGACATTCGAAGAAGTGGCCACCGATGCGCGCAAACGCATGGATCAGAAATACGCGCAGATGAACGCCGGCGACAAGCCCTACAGCGGCAGCGTCGAAGACCGCAATGCGCTGATGGGTGACCTGGATCGCCGTTCACTCAATGCCGTCGCGACGAATGAAGGCGGACTGTTTTCGAAGGACGAACAGGAGACGGCCAGAGGGCTGATGCAACAGCAGGCTCGACTGGCTTCTGGCCACTACAGCGGCCCCGATGATCAGAAGAAAAACTGGAAAGACCCTTTCGCCAATGACCCGGTCGGTCGGGCCAAGGCGGCGCTGAACTTCCTCGAAAACATGAGCCCCGAAGAAAAAAACACACCGCAGTGGCTGTCTCAGCACATGACGTTGGCAGACGCATTGAATCAGTATGCAAATGGCAGCAAGGACTCCGCGGACGATGGAAAGAAAACCGGCCACTTCCATAACCTTGCTGAAATTCTCGCCGGCGTCGATAGCGACCCGGGAGCCAGCAAAAACCCGCAGAACGAACAGATCAACAATGCCGGGAATGCCATGATGGACAGGATCAAGGCGCTGACGCCGGCGACACAGTGAGCCTGTCGCCGAATCAGCGGCCCGTCCCCAAACCCCGTATAATCGCGCTTTTTTCCTGAAAGGCGCTTCGCTCGTGGCAGACAAACGGTACAGCTGCATTGGTTTGTATAACCCCAAATCACCGGAGAACGTCGGTTCGGTGATGCGCGCCGCTGGCTGCTACGGTGTGGCGTCGGTGTTCTACACCGGCAAGCGCTATGAGCGTGCCGCCGATTTCGTCACCGACACCAAGCGCGTGCATTACGACATCCCGCTGATCGGCATCGACGACCTGAAAAAAATCCTGCCCCTCAATTGTGTTCCCGTCGCCGTGGAACTGGTTGAAGGCGCCCGCCCGCTGCCCGAATACACCCACCCGGACCGCGCACTGTACATCTTCGGTCCGGAAGACGGCTCGCTGGATAAAGAGATTCGCGACTGGTGCGAAGACGTGGTCTACATCCCGACCACCGGTTGCATGAACCTGGCCGCTACGGTCAACGTTGTGCTTTACGACCGCATGGCCAAGGGGCTCAATACCCGTTCGGGGCCAAAATTCCGCTGAAGCGCCGCACATCCGATGGAACGAGCTGACCGCCCTGGCAGTCAGCTTAACTATCCATTACTGATCCTGCCTGGAGACAGATCATGAGCGAACTCAAACGCGTTGAGCGTATCGAATCCACCCCGTTACAGACGCACACCGAGCAGAATGTGCAGGGCTGGGAGCGCATCGGTTCCCTGGCCGGTGGCGTGGTGATGGTCGGCAAGGGCCTGCGTCGCGGCGGCATCTTCGGCTTGATTCAAGTGGCCATCGGCGGCGTCGCCCTGGCCCGCGGCATCACCGGCCACAGCTCGGCGAAAAGCCTGCTGGAGAAAAGCCGCCAGGACATGGACAACGTGCGAGCGAAGATTCAGCGTGCCGGTGAGGACTTGAGTCGGCTGAAGGCGAATGCCGAAGCAGCGACGAAAACGGCGACCGTGACCGGAAATGACGCCTTGAAGTCGCCGAAAACCGGGGTTTGATCCGAAACAGGCGGTGAGGCTTATGGCCTCTTCGCTGGCAAGCCAGCTCCCACAGTTGATCGGTTTCGCTCACAACCGGTGTGACTGACAAGAATCCGCTGTAGGAGCTGGCTTGCCAGCGAGGGCGGATTTACTGGATCAGCGCGGTATCCAACACTTTGGAAGACTCGCCCAGCACGCTCTCGCTGAGCTGCACGAACGCCTTGGTGTCAACGCTCTCCAACCGCATCGCCCCACGCAATACGTCATCCAGCGACCGCTTGTTGCGTGTCTTCAGGCGAATTTCGCGATCCAGTTCCTGCATCAACACCACCGCTTTTGAAACCTGCGCCGGGCTGACCTGCTCGCCACGCAAGGTCGTGACGTTCTGGCTGTCCTTGCTCAACCGCTCCTGCAGGCTCTGATAACGCTCGTCACTCATACCACCGGCACGGCGTACCAGTTCGATGGCGTAGTACTCGGCAAACCCTTCGCCGATCCATTCACTGCGCTGCGTATCGTTGATCCGTCCGAACACCTGGGCCAATTCACGCACCAAGGCACTGGAGCCGCTCTCGCTGACCAATGGCAAACGGCTGTTCAGGTAGATCGACTCGTGCGCCGCCGAGCCACCGCGCCACATCGGATCGTTGGCGCCGACAATCAGCAGTTTGGTGGGATGACGTGGGTACACGGCTTGCACTTGCGGCCAGACAAACGTCAGCAACGTCAGCACATCCATGCGGCGCATGCCCTGGCCTCGGGGTGAGGCCACGGTGACTTCGGTTTCCCCGAGTCGAGTGCGACGGCTGCCGAGGTGCCCGGCAAGCATCCAGCCAGTAGGCCGGTCGAACCGTCGGGAAACGTTGTCGATGCGGAACTTGTTCTTGCCGATCCGCGGCCAGGCGGTTTCGACGCTTTTCCAACCGCTGGGCAACTCGAACTCGAGGCGTGAAATCAGCTCGATGCCATCCTGTTGATCGAGTTTGGCGGCGGGCACCAGGTCATCGCCTCGCATCAGCGCCCAGGACGGGGTCATGCGCGTATCAAAACTGCCGCTCTTGCGCCCGTGGCTGATGCGTACACGATAGGTCAGGCTGGCCTTGTCAGCCGCGGGGCGCCAAACGCCACGGGCTTGCTTGCCGGGCGTGAGCTGCCATTGGCCGTCGGCCTTGAAATCGCTGTAAAGGCTGCCGTCGCCGAGATCGAAATCCAGATTGCGAACCGCAGAACCCTGGGCCAGGGTCAGTCTCACCTCAGCCTGATCACTTTGGGGCAACAGGCGCACGTGGTAATCCAGATCGACTTTCTTGCCTGCCGCCCACGCTGGCGAGCTCAGGGTCAGTAACCCAATGATCAACGCCCGCCGCCATCGCACAGCCATACAGTCCCCTAGTGTGGCGAGCGAGCCCGCTCGCGCCGGGCTGCGAAACAGCCCCGTTTTTTTGTTATCACTGCCCATGTTCTGAGCGCTACGCACTCAAGCGGGAGCAAGCTCCCTCGCCACGATCAACCGGCACGGAAAATCAGGTGATCTTCCCAATCCTCTTCGGCCACGCTGCCTTCGGCAAGCATGCGCCCGGACTGGGAAATGCGTTCGTGATGCACCGCGTCGCGATCCCCGCACACCAGGTGATGCCACAGCGGCAGGTCCTTGCCTTCGCTGACCAGCCGGTAACCGCAGGTCGGCGGCAGCCATTTGAACTCGTCCGCCTTGCCCGGCGTGAGCTGGATGCAGTCCGGCACGAAGTCACGGCGGTTGGGATAGTCAGTGCACTGGCAGGTTTTCAGGTCCAGCAGTTTGCAGGCGATGCGCGTGTAATAGACGCTATTGTCGTCTTCATCTTCGAGCTTTTGCAGGCAGCACAGGCCGCAGCCGTCGCACAGCGATTCCCATTCCTCGTGATCCAGTTGATCGAGGGTTTTACGTATCCAGAACGGTTCGACTTTGGCGGCCATGGCTCAAGCATCAACATCAGGTGGTGAAAAGGCCGCCAGTCTAGTGCCGCAAGGCCCGTCGGCCAAGCGTTGGCGACTGTCGGTAGAACGCGCTTGTCAGTTTTTGCGCCGCCAAGTAGGGTTTTGCCTCGCCCCACACATTAAAACCTAGCAAGGAATCTGTTGATGAGTGCCAACCCACGCGTAGCCGACTATGCCATCCACCCTCAATTCACCCATCGCTGGTCGCCGCGCGCCTTCACCGGCGAAGCCATTCCCGAAGAAACGCTGCTGAGCTTTTTCGAAGCCGCGCGCTGGGCACCGTCGGCGTACAACTCGCAGCCTTGGCGCTTTCTCTACGCACGCCGGGATACGCCGAACTGGGAGCGTTATCTGGGTCTGCTGAACGAATTCAACCGCAGTTGGGCGCAACATGCCTCGGCTCTGGTGATCGTGGTATCGAAAACCACTTTCGCCGTGCCCGGCGCCACCGAAGAAACCCCGGCCCTGTGGCACACCTTTGACACCGGTGCGGCCTGGGGTCATCTGGCGCTGCAGGCAAGCATCAGCGGCTGGCATACCCACGGCATGGCCGGCTTCGATCAAGCGCTGACGCGCAAAGAGTTGAAGATTCCTGAAGGCTACGCCCTGCACGCCGCCGTGGCGATCGGCAAACTGGGCGACAAGTCGACATTGGCCGACTACCTGCAAGCCCGCGAAGAGCCGAGCCCGCGCCGGCCATTGAGCGAGCTGGCGGCTGAAGGCGACTTCACCCTCTAAGCAATAGCGAAACGCCCTGTGGGAACGAGCTTGCTCCCACAGGTTTTGCCCAATATTCAAGTCCGCGGCGGACTCAATACCCGCGGTTGAAATCCACTTCCCCGCGTAACGCCTCACCGGCCTGATAAGCCCGCAAGTTCTCGACAAACAGCTTCACCATCAACGATGGCGAGGTCGGTGCCGAGCTGTGACCGGTCAGCAGCAAGCCCCAAGCCGTCCAGAAAGGATGACGTTGCGGCAATGGTTCCTGACGGCAGACGTCGATCACGGCGCCCACCAGGTGCCCTTCTTTCAAGGCTTCCACCAGGTCCGCATCGACTACTGCCACACCGCGCCCGACGTTGATGAACAAACCGGTCGGCTTGAACTGTTTGAACAACGCGGCGTTGTAAATATCGTGGGTATTCGGTGTATTGGGCAGCAGATTGACCACGTAATCGACTTTACCGACCAGACGCGGCAAATCGTCGAGCGAGCCGACTTCGACAAACGGCGCCTGCTCGCGGGCCGAACTGGCGATACCGTACAGTTCGACGCCAAAGGGTTGAAGAAACTGCGCCACGGTCTGGCCGATGTCACCGGTGCCGACAATCAATACCTTGCGTCCCGCCAGGCTTTGCCCATGGCGACTGTCCCACTTGCGCTCGACCTGGCTGACCAACCGCGCCAGCACTTCCCGTTCGTGCCCAAGCATGTAGGTGAGTACGTATTCAGCCATGACCTGACCAAAAATCCCCACCGCACGTGTCAGGCGATAGTGCCTTGGCAAACCGTCGGCCAACAGCGGCGTGATGCCGGCCCAGGTCGATTGCAGCCATTGCGGCTGATGGCCTTGACGCAGCAGCGTCGCCAGCAGGTCGGGCTGTCCGAGCCAGACCGGGCAGTCGGCCGCCTGGCGGGCCAGCTCGGCGGAATCACCGCTGGTCAGCACTTCCAGGTCGGGCGCTGCTTCACGCAACAGTTGGGCGTACACAGGGTGGTCGTGTTCAGCAATCAGAACGCGCATGCTTCAACCTTTCAAAAAAACGCTGCAGACGACCGCCGACAGAGTTTCGCTCCCTCGGCATGGCCATCGCCAAAATCATTCCAGTGGGTCACAAAGGCTCTGAACAGAGCCTGTCCGCCGATTACATAGGGTCGTTGCGGCGCAACAACTCTTCCGGCAAGTGCTCGATGTACTCATCCTCGGCCGGCGGCATTTGCAGGTGATAGCCTTGTTTTTCGAGGTTTTCAAGCACAACGGTGATGTCCTCGCGCGACAGTTTGCGCTCCGGGCTCAGCACCAGGTCGAAGGCGTGGAAGGCCTTGCCAAAGGCAGCCATCAAAGGCTCGGGCACACGC
The DNA here is from genome assembly GCF_900105115.1 of Pseudomonas mohnii. Classification (NCBI taxonomy): domain Bacteria; kingdom Pseudomonadati; phylum Pseudomonadota; class Gammaproteobacteria; order Pseudomonadales; family Pseudomonadaceae; genus Pseudomonas; species Pseudomonas mohnii. The sequence continues at coordinate 5,022,732 of NZ_FNRV01000001.1, read as the reverse complement.
TCCAGAGCATCGCTCTTGAGCACATACAGGTACATTTCGTTTCTTTTCGAACTGCGGTAGATGGAGCAAATACGTTTCAAGGCTGTTCTCCGGCGGTGGCCAGGCTGTCGAGCAGCGCCTGGCCCATCAATTCGCGGCGCCAGCCACGCAACGAATCAGGCAATTGGTAGGGACCATTGGGGAAGCCGCTTTTCAGCAGCGCTTCCAGGGTTTTCTTGCGCAGCATCAGTTCCGGCGCGATGTTCAGGCGCTCGGCCTCGGCCTGGCCGATGGCTTTCATTTGCTTGAGCAACACGGCGGCGTCCACCGGCAACGGCTCCGGCACGGCGAGCGGCCATTGATCCGGCGACACACTGCCAGAGCGCTTGATCAGATCAAGCAGAAATTCGCCGTCCTGACGCACGGTACGCGGGTGCATGTCTTCGATTTTCGCCAACGCGCCGAGGTTGTCCGGCTGCGTCCGGGCCAGTGGCCACAGCGAATGCTCGCGGATGATCCGGTTACGCGGCAGGTCACGGGCGCGGGCTTCTTTCTCACGCCAGGCGCAGAGCTCGCGCAGTACGGCAAGTTGGGCGCGGGACAGTTTCCAGGCCAGCTTGGCGTCGCGATAGACCTCGTACGGGTCGATTTCGCGGCGCAGGTTGGCCACCAGTTCGGCACCGTCTTCCAGGACCCAGGCGTATTTGTCGTCGGAAAGCTTCGGCCGAAGCTTCACGAACACTTCGGCCAGGTGCACGGCATCTTCGGCGGCGTAGCTGATCTGGGTTTCGGAAAGCGGACGTTGCAACCAGTCGGAACGGGTCTCGCCCTTGGGCAGGTCGATACCGAGCACTTCCTGCACCAGACGCGAATACCCCATGGAGAAGCCCAGGTTCAGGTAAGCGGCAGCCAGCTGAGTATCGAACAATGGCGTTGGCAGGCTGCCCGTCAGGCGCAGCAGGACCTCGAGGTCTTCGCTGCATGCATGGACGACCTTGACCACCGCCGGGTTCTCCAGCAGTGCGGCCAAGGGCTGCCAGTTGTCGATGGTCAGCGGATCGATCAGGTAAGCACGTACGCCATCGCCCACCTGCAACAGGCCCGCGATGGGATAGAAGGTGTCGACCCGCATGAATTCGGTGTCGAGGGCAACGTATGGCAACTGCTGCCACTCGGTGCAAAACCGACCGAGGCTATCGTTGTCGCGAATCCAGTGAATATCGATGGCCACACGGCTCTCCCTTGAAGAATGGCGCGCAGTATATATCGCGCCCGGCGATTTCCGCGCATCCACTGAACAAGAGCCTTGGCGAAAACACCTGACGGATAGAAAGAATAGTCCGAGAGCGAGGGGCTAGCCGGCCTTGCGCAGTACATAAACCCGCATTGGCGCGAAGCCTGGCAGGAAGTCCTGATGGCTGAGTACGCAGAAACCCGCTTGCTTGAACTCGGCTTCCAGTTCGGTCTTGTTGACCAGCGGACGGGCTGCATGCCCCTCCTCGTCTGAACGTCGCCCCTTGAACCGTCCACTGACCCGTACGGCGACAATCACGGTATCGCGACCGACCCGGTGAAACTCGTGCAGCAGCGCCAAACGATGCTCAGAGCAGGCAATGTGCTGAAACAGATGCATGCAGGAAATGCAGTCGACCGCATTTTCCGACAAGCCGATGTTGAACGCTGAGCTTTGAAAGGTCCTTATCCGCTTCAACAGACTCTGCGGATGGTGGGTCCGGGCATGATCGAGAATGTCCTGGGACGGATCGGAGGCAAGGATCACCCGATTCCCATGCTCGGCCAGCACTCTCCAGAAGCGCCCGACGCCACAGGCCACGTCGAGGATCAGGCCTGGCTCGCCAGCGACCTTGAGCGCATTGCGTACCAATCGCTCTTCACGCCAGAACGCCAGACGCTCGACCAAGCCCTGCGCCCGCGGCTGCAGACAGACGCGGGCGTGTTCCTGATCGTAGCGCCGGGCGAACTCGAGTTCGATGGCGGATGGGGGCTGAGCGGACATGTGCAATGACTCTTGATCGTAGTTTTAGCGGTCGCTATATGAAAAAAAAGGTCCAGTTACTCTTTGGCCAACACTCCGTCTTTCACCGCGCCACGGCATCCGGCAAACATATCCAGCCCCTGGTCATAGGTCTTGCTGTTGACCTGTAGCAGACCCAACATCGAATGGAACAGGTTGTCCTGGCTCAGGGGTTTTTCACGACCCTGTTGCAGGCAATGGGTGTCTACCGAGAACGACTTCTGGTAGCTGTCGGAGAACCAGGCCAGCATCGCAACATGCTTCTGTTGTTCCGGCGCTAACATGTAAGGCGTGCCGTGGAGGAACAAATTGTATTCGCCCAGGGATTCGCCGTGATCCGACAAATAGAGCATTGCGGTATCGACTTTCTGCTGATTGCTGCGCAGCAGATCAATCAAGGTCGACAACACATGGTCGGTATACACCAGCGTGTTGTCATAGCCATTGACGATACTTTCACGGCTGCAGTTGTTCAGTGCATTGCTTTCACAGACGGGTGTGAAGCGTTCGAATTCTTTCGGATAACGCTTGTAGTATTCCGGACCGTGGCTACCCATCTGGTGCAGGACCAATACCGTGTCTTTGCTCAAGGTATCGATGAAGTGCTGCAAACCTTGCAGCAGGATTTCATCCCGGCATTCGCTGTTGGCGCACAACACCGGGTCTTTCAGGTTACTGACGTCATCGAGCGTGACCCGATCGCAAGTACCTTTACAACCGGATTGGTTGTCGCGCCAGATCACATCCAGCCCCGCATGCTTGAGTACGTCCAGCAGGCCCTCTTCATTCTTCGCCTTGCTGGCTTTGTAATCATTGCGCCCCATGTTCGAGAACATGCACGGCACCGAGACTGCGGTTTCAGTCCCGCAGGAATGCACATTGGTAAATGCAATCAGACCCGCTTCTTTATCAAGCTTGGGGGTCGTGTCGCGGTTGTACCCAAGAATGCCGAAGTTCTCCGCCCGGGCACTTTCGCCCACCACCAGAACAGTCAGGGATTTACGGCTGTGGGTTTGCCAGGCCGGATTTCGCTGGGCATCTTCACCGATTTTGACAAAGGGTTGATGGGCGGACACGACCTGCTCACGCAAGTAACCGAACGAAGCACCGATGTAGTTGCTCGGCACCACCATCAGGCGCAACTCATGGTGATTGCGAAACAACGACGACAGGCCTTGATAGTTGACCAGCGCAACACCACCGATAACCGCGACTGACGCCACACTCACCAACACCTTACTGAGCAGTTCGCGGTGCCAGCGGCGGTAGCTGATGGGGGTTTTCCACAAAAGGACCGACGGCAAAACACCCAGCAGCACTATATAAACCAGTAACTTTATCGACAGTAAGTCACGCACTTCCGTGGCATTCGTCTCAGCGAAATTGCGGAACATGCCGGCGTCAATCAAGACACCATACTGACTCATGAAATAAGCGACGCCTGCACTGACCATGAACAGCAGGGTCAGAATCGGCTTAAGGACAGGGCGGAAAGCCAGCAAGGTCAGGATAATATTGAAGGCCGCGAGAATCATCGCCCCGAAGGCAACTCGCATGACGATGCCCTTGCCGTCAGCCGCGGTAATGTCGAACAGGTGCTGCCACAAAACAAAATTGAAGGCGACCAACAAAAAGGCACTGGCTATCAATGTCACCCACTCAGGGCGCACGGCTTTTATCTTCAACATGGGGGGGTCGGCTGTTCCTGAAAAGAAAGGCCTCGGCAAATGAGAAAATGTTCCGTTTGCCGCGACGGCCTGAACTGTAGGCCGTCGACCATCAATTTTTTGTGAAAAAGAAGCCAATTAATGGTTGGCTTCAGGTGACAGACAGAAACTTTCGGACCATTTGAGAACTGTTCAGCTTTCATTCAGCTCTGTTCAGGCCGGGGTCAACCGCCATCGCCTGTCACCTTCGCCGGTCGCGCCGATGAACCGTCGATATCGACGGCCGCTCGCCCCCATTGGTTCAACGTCGCCGCCAGCATTATTTAACTTCTAAATACATCTCCGGACTTTCTGATTTGCGGCCTGCAGATCGCACGCGCCTAATCGGCCCACTGCCAATCAAGGTCCGCTCATGGAAAACGTTCGCTCAAGCTCCCGTCCCGCCCTGTGGCTGATGCTCGGCATCATGTTCATCGCCCTCAATCTGCGCCCCTCCATGGCCGCTGTGGGCCCGCTGTTGACGGCCATTCGCGGCGACATCCCGCTGAGCTTCACGCTGGCGTCGTTGCTGACCATGCTGCCGGTGATGGCCATGGGGCTGGCCATGTTTGTCGGGCTCGGTGTCAGTCAGCGCCTCGGCGAACAACGCACCGTGGTGCTGTCATTGTTGATCATCGGCCTGGCCACGGTGTCGCGTTTGTTCGTCGATTCGGCAGCCGAACTGATTCTCAGCGCGGTACTCGCCGGCATCGGTATCGCGCTGATCCAGGCACTGATGCCGGTGCTGATCAAATCCCGCTTCAGCGACAATGCTGCCTTGTGCATGGGACTCTACGTCACGTCGATCATGGGCGGCGCCGCCCTCGCCGCCTCTTTCGCGCCATTGCTGATGACCCGCACCGGCAGTTGGCGCCTGGGCCTCGCCGGTTGGGCGTTGCTGACCGTGCCAGCACTGCTGTTCTGGTGCGCCCAACGCGCCGGGATGCCGACACAGCCCGCCCGGTCATCGAGCAACAGGTCCTTTTTCAGAAACCCTCGCGCCTGGTTACTCGCCATTTTCTTTGGCCTGGGCACGGCTTCCTACACCTGTGTCCTGGCCTGGCTGGCGCCGTACTACGTAGAAACAGGCTGGAGCGAACAGGACGCCGGTTTACTGCTGGGATTTCTAACGGCCATGGAGGTGTTGTCCGGCCTGCTGACGCCCGCCCTCGCCAGCCGCAGCCGTGACCGACGGTGGGTATTGGGGGTGTTACTGGTGCTGATCATGGCCGGTTTCTGCGGGCTGATACTCAGTCCGCATCACTTGAGCCTTCTGTGGCCGTGTCTGCTGGGGCTGGGTATTGGCGGATTGTTTCCGATGAGCCTGATCGTGTCGCTGGATCATCTGGATGATCCTCGGCGCGCCGGTAGCCTGACTGCGTTCGTGCAAGGCATCGGTTATTTGATCGCCGGGCTCTCGCCGCTGGTGGCCGGGATGATTCGAGATCAGTTCGCAGGCTTCGACTGGGCCTGGTGGACGCTCACCGCCGTCATGGCGCTGATGCTGCTGATGGTCTGGCGCTTCAATCCACTGCACTACAGTCGACACTTTGATTGACTCAGAGGCCACCATGAAACACACCGGATTCGCTGCTGCTCACGCTGGCATGCTGCTTTGGGCGGTGTTGATCGCCGCGTCGTTTTCCGCTGCGGCGCAGGTCAGCCAGGCCATAGACCCGATCCTGCTCACCGGTTTGCGCCTGTTGTTTTGTGCACTGGCATTTCTCCCCCTGCTGCTGTTCAAGGGCGATAGCGTGATGACCGCTCGCGGGTTGTTTGGCCACTGCGTACTCGGCTTGTTGCTGGCGGTGTATTTCGGTTCGCTGTTCGAGGCGCTGCGTTATACCTCGGCCGTCAACACCGGAACGATGTTTACCCTGGTGCCGCTGCTGACCTTGGGTTTCGAGGCAATGCTCATGCCCGACAGCCACTTCAAACAACGACTGTGGCCAATGCTGATCGCCGCTTCCGGCGCCGCGCTCCTGGTGATGAAAGGCACTGGCCCCGGCGAGTTGCCTTCGCCGTACGCGCTGTCGGTGTATGGCGTCGGTTGCCTGGCAATGGCGCTCTACTCGCCCCTCAGCCAGCGACTCAAAACCCGTAGCCTCAAGGGGCGCGGCCCCGTGGCCATGACTTTCTGGAACATGCTGTTCGGCGCGCTGTTCCTGTTGACGTTCTGTGGGTTCAGCGGCGGCTGGCGTTCAACGTCATTGCTGACGACGACGGATGTCTACTGGCTGATGTACCTGGCACTGTTTGCCACCCTGGCGACATTCTGGTTATTGCATCGAGCCATTGGCGTGATCGCTCCGTCCTCGGTCATTGCCTACATTTATCTGAGCACACTGTTCATTACCCTGTTTCACTGGCTCTGGGGGCGTCAGTCACCGTTGCCCCTGGAAACACTGGGCGCAGTGATGGTCGGGGCAGGCATGCTTGCCTTATTAAGGTCCAGCCGACGCACGACACCTGTAAGCGCTGGCCGTTGAATACTTGCCGGACGTTCTCCTTGCTCTTTCGTTGCGCTAGGATCGCTCGCACAGGTTTGCGCACCCGCAGCGCCCGACGAGCCGCGAGAGACAAGGAATGCTCAACAGTAACGTGCTAAGAAAGCTCGACATGCAGGACCTCATGGTGTTCGTCGCCGTATACGAGCAGAACAGCGTCACCGGGGTGTCCGAGGCGTTGTGTGTCAGCCAGTCCACTGTCAGCTATTGCCTGAAAAAACTGCGCGCCGGGTTCGCCGACGAGCTGTTCATCAATACCCGAAGCGGCATGCGTCCCACATTCAAGGCCAGCCACATGTACCCTCATGTGCTGAAGATCCTCGAAAGCATCAATCTGTGTCACGCCGGGGCACCCGCGTTCAATCCAGCCTTGCAACCGGCGACCTTCAACATTTGCGCACCGGAGTATTTCGAGCAGTTGATCCTGCCGCGCCTGTTGAAGAACTTCGCTTTCGCCGACCTTCCGGTGATGATCAACATGCACAAGTTCGAGACCGATATCCCGGCCGAGGCACTGCGCGATGGCAGCCTTGATCTGGTGATTGGTTTCGGCCCGAACTTTCATCGCAGCCACGGCGACTTGAATGCGCGCACGCTACTGGAAGATGATCTGGTCTGCGTCTTCGACGCCTGCGCCACACCAGTGGAACCGCGCTTGAGCCTGCAAGCGTTCGTCCAGCGTCGCCATGTGTTCCCGACACCATGGACGTCCACCACCAATATGGTCGATGGCTGGCTGGCACAGCAGGCGCGGAAACGACACATTGTGGCGCGGGCCAATAGCTACAGCGCGGCACTGAAAATGATCACAGGCACTGACCTCATCCTGACTTTGCCCCGGCGCATCCAGCGACTGCTGGCCGATGAAGCAGCCTTCAATCACCGTGAAGCGCCGGAGGGTCTACCGGGCTTCACGCTCGACATGCAGTGGAGTCAAAGGGTCGATCAGGACAGCGCCAACGCCTGGTTGCGCGAACAAGTGATCAGGGCCTGCACCGATCCGCAAGGGGCCTGAAACTCAGACGCCAATGGCGGTCTTCGCGTAGGACTCGCGGTCGATGTCGAGGATTTCCACACATAACTGGACTTCAACGCCCGTCGGCCATTCGCACAGATCTTTCACGACGGCGAGCAGGCTTTCGGACAGTTGCTGCTTGATCTGCGGCGAGCGCCCGCTCAGCAGTGCCAGCTTCACATGCACGAACGCCCGCTCGGCCATGACAGTACCGACCTTGAATGTCTCGACCTTCACCGCGCGACTCTTGATGTCGAACTCGGCCCCGAACTGACCGGACGCCACCAGCGCATTGTTAAGCCGAATCAATGCCACATCGGCGTTCAGCTCGGGCAGGTTGGCGGTGTATTCCAGGTGCAGATGAGGCATGACGTTACTCCTGTAGGTCGGCGCAAAGGACTTAGATATAACACAGAGCTGCCTTGCTCACTGCGGTAGCGACAACAAATTGCGTTCGCCCATGAACGACTCCAGGCGCGAGCGCAACCAGCGTTCGGCGGGGTCGGTGTCGGCATGACTGAGCCAAACCATGGACAGCTCCAGGGTCGGGGTGTTGAACGGAAAGGGTTCCATGAACAACTGCCCGGTCGCTGCCATGGCCTGCGCTGCGTAATCGGGCAGGCTGGTAATCAGATCGGTCCCGGCGAGCAATGCAGGCAAGGAGCTGTACTGCGGCACCGAAAGCACCACTTGGCGCGTGCGACCGATTTGCGCCAGCCACTCATCGGCGAAGCCACTGACGTTGGCGACGGGGGACACCAGCACATGGGGACGCGAGCAGTATTCATCGAGGGTCAGAGGCGTATCGGAGGCATCGGCACGCAACACGCAGGGTTGAATGTGCCGCAGCAACTTGCGTTTGGCATTGGCCGGCAGGCCACGCGTCTGAGTGATACCGACCGTGACATCGCCGGACGCCAGCAAATCGGGAATTCGCCAGGAATCGACATTCTGCACCACGAACACCACTTTCGGCGCTTCCTGGCGCAAGGCGCGCAGAAGCGACGGCAGCAGACCGAACTCGACATCGTCCGACATGCCGATCCGAAAGGTCATGGTGCTGCTACCGGGGTCAAAATCGTGGGTCAGACTCAACGCCACCGACAACGAATCCAGCGCTGGCGACAGGTATCGAAAGATCTCTTCAGCCCGCGCGGTCGGTTCCATGCGATGGCCGACACGAATGAACAACGGATCGTTGAACATCGCACGCAAGCGGTTGAGCGCCGAACTGATGGTTGGCTGGCCGAGAAACAGCTTCTTCGCCACCTTGGTGACGTTGCGTTCGATCATCAGCGTTTCAAACACCACCATCAGATTGATGTCGGCCTTGCGTAGTTCGTTGCGATTCATCCATTGCCCCTGCGCCCATACACTGTCGACAGTTTAGGGAGATGTCACAATCGGCGTCTATGCGACTAGAGAGAATCACCTGACTACTTGCGTTAAATGTAAAGGCCTTCACGGTTTTGTCTTACAGTCCGGGGTTAAATCGCCCGGCTGAAACGAAGCTGCCCTGCATGGGCAGCTTCATATTTGACGCCTAGATCTCCTTGACCGGCGTCTGTTCGCATGTGCCTTTGATCAAACCGATGGCATGCAGACAATCCGACTTGTTGATGTAAGCCTCCCCGCTGGCAATCGTTTCATGATTACCCGCCTTCAAACGCCAGCGCCATTGGCCTTTGCCAGTCAGAACGGTGCCACGGGTTTGCCTGTAAATCTCAAAATACATACTCGCTCCTTGCGGTTATTTATGACGACAGGAAACTGACCTGCGCCGACAGAGTAGAGGAGCGATCCGGGATATAAAGGCAAACAAAAGCCAGTAAATATTGCGAAGAAACGTGTGACCTTCTATCGGTAAAAATCACACGGATGCGGGGAATAACAACGACCAGGCTCGGTAAACTTTCAGACGTCTAAATGGCTTATTCATACAGAAAAACAGCGACCCTGCCCAGGCACCCACTTCTCTGTCAGTTTTCAACCATCACTTCGAAGGAGTACCTGTTTTTGCCCGCACTCTTTGCTTTATACATTGCATGATCGGCATGCTGGATCAGAGTCCCAATGTCGTTGCCATCGCGTGGAAACATGCTCACGCCCATGCTGGCATGGACGTTCACCCCTTTTCCATCGATCAAAAGCGGCAGCTGAAAGCAGACATGCAGCTTTTCCAGTAACGCGACTATTTTCCGAGGATCCTGGACATCCTCAAAGAACATCACGAATTCGTCTCCTCCCAAGCGTGCGACGTTGTCGCGGGCCTCACTGACTGAACCGAGCAGCTTGGCCACCGCCTGCAGGACCTGGTCGCCAAAGCGGTGACCCCACTGATCATTCACCTCCTTGAAATGATCCAGATCGACAAACAGCAAAGCCATTTTCTGACCGCTCTGTCGCGCACTGATCAAGGCCTGTTCCAGACGTTCGAAGCACATCCGCCGATTGGGCAGCCCCGTCAGCGAATCATGGCGGGCCAGGTGTTCGAACGCGGCGCGGCTGTGGGTGAGGTCCTCGAGCTGGGTGAGAATTTCCTGTTTCATCGCACGGAAACTGCGCGCCAATACACCCAACTCGTCTTGTCGAGGCGGCAGCTCGCTGATCTTCCGTTCCCGGGAAAACAACTCGACCGCTTCGGTCATGTTGCGCAGCGGTCGAATCAGCGCCCGGGACACAATGAACGCTACCAGCAGTGCCAGCAGACTGAAAAACACGGCAATTTGAGCGATATAGCCACCGGCACGCGAGGCTTGCGCCAGCACATGACTCTGCAGTTGCCCCAGGCCTAGAATAATAAAAGGCTCAGATGTTTTGCTGTTGTTGGCAAGCCGCACAAAAGCCGCAACCAAACCATCTTGTTGATTTTGTTCGACACTACGACTGATCAAGCTATTGGGTCCGCTCGTATCGAGAAGCCGGGACACTTCAGAAAACTCATCTTGCAGAAACAGCCGGCGGCCCTGGTCGAAACCGAACGTCCGCCGATGATCGGGATGAATCAATAAATCGCCCCAACGATTACTGAGATACACCTGATATTCATCCGGCAAATCGCTTTGCAGTTGGCTGAACAGCTGGTCGAGATCGACATTGATGACCAGCAGTGCGAACACTTTCCCGTCGGCGTCCGCCACAGGCGTCGAAACGTGCAACGTCGGTTTGCCCAACCCGGAATGCGCGCCTTGCTCGCGATTGATGACAATAGGCGAAATGCGTACATCGCCCGGAGCCAACTTCAACGCCTCGAACACATAGGCAAAATGCCCCTTCTCTTGCAGATCGGCACCACTGACCCTGACGATATGATTGCCGTCCCGATCCTGGCGAACCCATTCCAGTCCATGGTCGGAGGCGCTGATCAAACGAATCTGCATGTAGTCAGGATGCGCCAGCAGCATCGCGCGGAACAAGGCGGCCAGATCATCCTGCACGTGACTACGTTGCGCGGGGTCGTTGATACTCGCCAACTGGCGAACCTGCGGACCATGAGTCAACACAGCGGCATCCAGAGAGATATTGTGCAAACTGCTCTGAAGATTACGCCCGAGCACTTGAACCGCGGTTTGCAAATCGCGCTCGGCTGCCTGAAGCAGTAACTCGCGACTGCTGTTATAGATGTAGTACCCCGCGAGAGCCGTGGGCAACATGCCAAAAACAGCCATCAAGCAGCCAAGTTTAAAGGCGATGCCGAACCTCATCGCAGCTCCAACGGCGGACGTTCGCCCGACACGATACGTTGCCAAAGCTCGGCGCGGCGTTTGTCGTCCTCAACGGGACGCAGCCAGATCAAGGTGTGTGTGGAACCGCCCTCGTTCGGCTCCTGCAGTGTATTTGGGAGCCCCTGACGTTCAGTGAGGAGGATGCTGACCTCAGGTTCGAGCATGTAATTGATCCAGACGCTGGCCAGTACCGGATCGCGCGCACCACGACTGATTGCCCAGCAGTCGAGCCAGGCCAGCGCGCCTTCACGCGGGATCGCATAACCCACATCGATCCCCGCGTCTCGTAGCTGCTTGAGTTGCTGACGCCCGTAGTTGGCAAACAAAAGTGCCACGTTATGCGAACGAAAAAGCTCGGCAGCCTCCTCCGGTAGCGAATAGAACGTCAGGACATTGCGGCGCAGAGCAACCAAATGCTCGGACACACGGGCAAAATCGGCAGCCTTTATCCGAAACGGATCGCCGCCCAAAGACAGGCTGGCCAGGGAAAAATTATGGTTGCTTGTATTGAATGCCAGCACACTGCCCTGAAACTTCGGGTCCCACATGCTGGTGATCGAGTCGGGTGGCTGACTGAACTGCTTTCGATCATAGATCAGTCCCATGTCTGACCAGACATAGGGAATGGCGTAGATGCGACCGTCGACCACTACATCGGGGATTCTTGAATAATCGCGAAACCGCGGGAGCTGACGAGAAGTATTGGCAATCCGCTCCGGGCGAAGCGGTTGAAGTAAGCCTTGGTCGGCGTAGTAGTGGACCTCCGCCGTATTGGCAGCAATCACATCGAAATCACCGCCCCGGTTTTCCATCATCTTGCTTCGAAGCACTTCATCGCTACCCACCATGGTGACTTCGACTTTAACGCCATGGCGTTTTTCGAAGGCAGCAACGATGTCACCGTCGGCATACCCAGGCCAGGCAAGCACACGCAACGTTGGCGTATCAGCCTTGACCTGCAGTGATAGCAAAAAGATGAAAGGTATTACCCACAATGGGCACCGGTAACTCATGAAGACTGCCCAGAAGATGCAATATGGCCACTATACATAGGGCAATGTGCCGATGCTTGGCAACCTATTCGAACAGGCCGCGCCTTCGGTCGGAAACGCCGGGCTGATCACGACTGCCTATTGAGCTTGAAACCGGATCGCAACCTGTAAGCGCCCCTCAGGAACGCTCCTGCCCAGTTGCGCCTCAGATGCTGAACAATGACCCGCTTACGGCGGATTCACCCACACATTGCGCTCATGCCGGGCACACAGCAAAAAAAAACCGCCTCCTTGTGAGAGGCGGGATTTCTTGGCTTTCACCTACATCCCTCACCGAGTCGTGGTGGAGTTGGAATGGTTAAGCCAAACCGGTGATACCCAGACTATGGATATCGGTGACTCCTGCGACACCTACTAGACCGGCGAGTTTAATCACTGTGTCGCTAGGGTCATACATGCCGGCATATTCGTGAGCATTGACGTAGACGTAGGTATTGCTGTCGTACTGAAACACGTACGTGGCGTTGTGGTTTCCGCTAAAACTAGCAAGAAATTCGATAACCAATGCAACCTCGGATTCGCCCATTCCAGATTGAGCACCAAGGTCAGAAACCGCATCAAAAACAACAGAAGAGAATACAGATACTCCGATACTTGCTGTATCACCCGCGACAAGATGAGGACCGTCCCAACGGATCGTATCGGTTGTCGCACGGTAGTCGGTGATGGTGTCCATTGAATACAGGGTTGAGTCGCTGGGAGCGAATACGAACGTATCGTTACCACCACCGCCAGTCAGAGTATCGGCACCAGCACCACCAGTTATGGTGTCGTCGTAAGCCGAACCGATCACCGTCTGGTTACCATTACTCCCTGTCAGTGTCACACCGGTGTTGCCGGTGAAGCCCGTTGTGAAGTTCTGGCCATTTGCAGCCAGGATGGTGTCGCTGATGCTGTAGGTGTGCCCATTGAGATTAAAGCCATTCAATGCAATCAAGCCCTGTGCATCGCCGACGCCAAGGCCAATTGCATTCCCAGACAGCTTGTTGGCCACTTCGCCGCTAAAGGTGCTGTTCAGCAGGTTGGTCGCGGTGTCGACCAGGGTGACGCTTTTACCGTTGAGGTTAAAACCGGTCAACGCCGCCAAGTGGCTCGCGGTAACGGCGTCGACTTCAGCATCGGCCGACAACTTATTGGCCACTTCACCGCTGAAGGTGCTGTTCAGCAGGTTGGTCGCGGTGTCGGCCAGGGTGATGGTCTTGCCATTGGCGTTGTAACCGGTCAGGCCGACCAAGGCCATGGCATTCAGATTGGACAGTTCGGCATTGGCCGACAGCTTGTTGGCCACTTCGCCGCTGAAGGTGCTGTTCAACAGGTTGGTCGCGGTGTCGACCAGGGTAATGCTCTTGCCATTGGCGCTATAACCGGTCAGGCCGACCAAGGCCATGGCATTCAGATCGGACAGCTCGGCATCGGCCGACAGCTTGTTGGCCACTTCGCCGCTGAAGGTGCTGTTCAGCAGGTTGGTCGCGGTGTCGACCAGGGTGATGCTTTTACCGTTCAGGTCAAAACCGGTCAACGCCGCCAATTGGCTCGCGGTAACGGTGTCGACTTCGGCATCGGCCGACAACTTATTGGCCGCTTCACCGCTAAAGGTGCTGTTCAGCAGGTTGGTCGCGGTGTCGACCAGGGTGATGCTCTTGCCATTGGCGTTGTAACCGGTCAGGCCGGCCAATGCCATGGCATTCAGATTGGACAGTTCGGCATCGGCCGACAGCTTGTTGGCCACTTCGCCGCTGAAGGTGCTGTTCAACAGGTTGGTCGCGGTGTCGACCAGGGTGATGCTCTTGCCATTGGCGTTGTAACCGGTCAGGCCGACCAAGGCCATGGCATTCAGATTGGACAGCTCGGCATCGGCCGACAGCTTGTTGGCCACTTCACCGCTGAAGGTGCTGTTCAACAGGTTGGTCGCGGTGTCGACCAGGGTGATGCTCTTGCCATTGGCGTTGTAACCGGTCAGGCCGACCAAGGCCATGGCATTCAGATCGGACAGCTCGGCATCGGCCGACAGTTTGTTGGTCACTTCGCCGCTGAAGGTGCTGTTCAGCAGGTTGGTCGCGGTGTCGACCAAGGTGATGCTTTTACCGTTCAGGTCAAAACCGGTCAACGCCGCCAATTGGCTCGCGGTAATGGCGTCGACTTCAGCATCGGCCGATAACTTATTGGCCGCTTCACCGCTAAAGGTACTGTTCAGCAGGTTGGTCGCGGTGTCGACCAGGGTGATGCTCTTGCCATTGGCGTTGTAACCGGTCAGGCCGATCAAGGCCATGGCATTCAGATTGGACAGCTCGGCATCGGCCGACAGCTTGTTGGCCACTTCACCGCTGAAGGTGCTGTTCAACAGGTTGGTCGCGGTGTCGACCAGGGTGATGCTCTTGCCATTGGCGTTGTAACCGGTCAGGCCGACCAAGGCCATGGCATTCAGATTGGACAGCTCGGCATCGGCCGACAGTTTATTGGCCACTTCGCCGCTGAAGGTGCTGTTCAACAGGTTGGTCGCGGTGTCGACCAGGGTGACGCTTTTACCGTTGAGGTCAAAACCGGTCAACGCCGCCAAGTGGCTCGCGGTAACGGCGTCGATTTCGGCATCGGCCGACAACTTATTGGCCACTTCACCGCTAAAGGTACTGTTCAGCAGGTTGGTCGCGGTGTCGACCAGGGTGATGCTTTTACCGTTCAGGTCAAAACCAGTCAACGCCGCCAATTGGCTCGCGGTAACGGTGTCGACTTCGGCATCGGCCGACAACTTATTGGCCACTTCGCCGCTGAAGGTGCTGTTCAACAGGTTGGTCGCGGTGTCGACCAGGGTGATGGTATTGCCATTGGCGTTGTAACCGGTCAGGCCGACCAAGGCCATGGCATTCAGATTGGACAGCTCGGCATCGGCCGACAGCTTGTTGGCCACTTCGCCGCTGAAGGTGCTGTTCAGCAGGTTGGTCGCGGTGTCGACCAGGGTGATGCTCTTGCCATTGGCGTTGTAACCGGTCAGGCCGACCAAGGCCATGGCATTCAGATTGGACAGCTCGGCATCGGCCGACAGCTTGTTGGCCACTTCGCCGCTGAAAGTGCTGTTCAACAGGTTGGTCGCGGTGTCGACCAGGGTGACGCTTTTACCGTTGAGGCCAAACCCGGTCAACGCCGCCAATTGGCTCGCGGTAACGGTGTCGATTTCGGCATCGGCCGACAACTTATTGGCCACTTCACCGCTAAAGGTACTGTTCAGCAGGTTGGTCGCGGTGTCGACCAGGGTGATGCTCTTGCCATTGGCGCTGTAACCCGCCAGGGCCGTCAGCTTCATGGCATTGGCATTGCTCAGTTCGGCATTAGCGGACAACTTGATAGTTGCCGCTCCCGCGAGGCTCTCGATTGTTGCAATTGAGACTTTTGTCGCTGCTGTAACACCACCACGAACGAATGTTGCTTCACCATTCGCCGAGACTGAAAAAGTGATATCGCCAGTTGCCGTACCTGCAAATGTAACAACCCCGTCAACGTCACTAACAGTAAAGGTCGCACCACCCGTACTGCCACCTGGAGTGGCAGTCGCCACATCATCAATTGCCTGGGTAACCGGGTTGTCCAATGCGGACGGGTTAGTCTGGGCCGCCATAACCTTGGTATTGATGCTAGTGAACAATGTTGTCAGGTTAGTTGCAGCGCTGACTTTGCCAGCAACGGCGGTCAGATAGGTCGCCAGGTCACCCATTTCGCCCGGAGCATTTGCACCCAGATTGATAATGCTATCGAAAGCCTTCGACAGCAGATTAATCAAAGCAGGGGACAAGTCAGCAGCGGTGGCCGGGACCAATTGGATGACAGCTTTAGCAGCCGTCAGGGAGTCAGGAGTGTTATTGACAGAGGCGACGACTTGGCCAGCCAATGTGAGATCATTAAGACCTTTGTCCGCAAACGCTAAGCCTGCTGTAGTCTTATTGCTCAAAGTAGCTGCGTCGAGCACGCCTTGGGTCGAAGAGTTCTCCTTGGCGCCATTGATCACGGCGGCCAGGAACACATCGCGACCTACGCTGTTGTTGGTTAATTGACTCTGCCAATAAGCAAGACCTTCGGCATCAGGTGCTCGACCCAACGTAGCTTGATAAATTTTGCTGATGAAATCGGCATTAGTCAGTGTCGACGGGTATTTGGCGAGACCTTCAGGCTGCTCCGACATCCAGTTTCTGGAGATATCTTCCAGGCTCAGGCTGCCCTTATCAAGTTGATCAACCCAATAAGCCAAGCCAGCGGAATCAGGCGCACGATTGAAGAAAGAAACGTACAACTCTGCCAATTTAGTCTGAGTAATGGTCATGCTTATCCCTATGATGTTCGCCATCGAACGATGGAACTCCGTAATCCATTGACCAGCCCGAAAGGTTCGCGCGGCCGCTCAACACCCTGGTCAAAAAAAGCCACAAACTCCAAACATTTCATGGCCTTATCTACACAAATAACGACAGCTACTCAAAGAGAGTCTCTTCTTAACTTCGATTATTTGACCTATTCAAAATGAAAAACAATCGATTACACGGGTCTACGTCGCTAACTGCGTACTTTTTTATAATGAACAATAGCAAAAAGCCACTGATTTTTTTAAACACGAAAAACTCCCAATCTCGTGTAAGAAAACACCACGGTGACGCCTCTCAGGGTCAGCCTTAGATATAAACGACATCTTCGCTCGGTATCCACTGGAGGATGCAGGCAAGATCACGCCATGGGAAGTGCTGGGGATCGGCACGAAGACAGCTGTCCTTATGGAGGAACGGCAAGTTGGCATCACTGGCTTTTTGTCCGTTGCCACAAGTCGTACAGCACAGATAGACACCACTTAGATGCCATTGACGGAAAAACTCCAACACCTGGT
The DNA here is from genome assembly GCF_900105115.1 of Pseudomonas mohnii. Classification (NCBI taxonomy): domain Bacteria; kingdom Pseudomonadati; phylum Pseudomonadota; class Gammaproteobacteria; order Pseudomonadales; family Pseudomonadaceae; genus Pseudomonas; species Pseudomonas mohnii. The sequence continues at coordinate 5,005,849 of NZ_FNRV01000001.1, read as the reverse complement.
TATCCAGCCCTAGCTGTCGTTGCGGTGGCTGCTTATCAGCCAACTCGAAACCGTCATTCATTACGTTAACGCCCCCAGAATTGCGCCGCCAGCAGTTGAAGGCGCTCGGCCAGTTGGGCGACATGGGCAGCAGTCGTGCGACTCTGGTTACCGGCAAGCACATTGCTCTGAGTGGCTTGACTGATACCTGTCAGGTTGCACTGGATACTGTCACCCACCGAGCTCTGCTCTTCCACGGCGGCGGCTATTTGCACACTCATGTCGCTGATTTCACCGACTCGCTGGGTGATTCCATCCAGCGCCCGGGCGGCAAACTGTGCCTGTTCAACACTGGTTTCGGCCTTGCTGTGGCTGCGTTGCATCGCGACCACGGCGTCACCCGTGGAGCGCCGCAAGGTATCGATGGTTCCCTGGATTTCCGCGGTGGATTGCTGGGTGCGCGAAGCCAGCCCGCGCACTTCGTCGGCGACCACGGCGAAACCGCGCCCGGCCTCGCCGGCGCGAGCGGCCTCGATAGCGGCGTTGAGGGCGAGCAGGTTTGTTTGTTCGGCGATGCTTTGGATGACCTCGAGGACGCGGTTGATTTCCTGGCTATGTTGTTCCAATTGGTAAACCACCGCGCTGGTCTGCTGCACCTCGCTGGCGAGGCTATCGATGTGTTGGCAGGTTTGCTCGACCAGTTCTCGACCTCGGTCGGTTTCTTGATTGGCCAGGCTCGCCGCGTTGGCGGTGAGCTGAGCGTTGCGCGCCACTTCCTGCACACTGCTGGCCATCTGGGTTATGGCGCTGGCCACCTGGGCAGTTTCCCCTTGCTGCAGTAAGGTCACGCTGTTGTTATTGTCCACTGCGGCGACGAGTTCTTCGGCTTCTTTGTTCAACTGATGGGCCGAATCGGCAATGCGTCCAACGACTGCCCGCGTCTCGGCTTCGAGCATTTGCAAGGTGAAATCGATCTGTCCAAATTGGTCGCGACGGCCGGTGTACAGCATCTGGCTCAGTGGATTATTGGCGATATTTGTGGCTTTTCGGGCAAGGACGTCGAGGGGACGCAGGCTATAGCGCAGCATGCCGCCGATCAGCAAGCTCAATAGCGGCGCTGCGATAGCTGCATGGTTCCAGGATAGGGCGCCCACCCAGCCTAAAACGATAAAACCGAGCAGATTCAGCGCAGTGCCAGCAAGTGCCAAGCGCATGCCAACGGACAGTCGCGACGGAGACAGGCAGTGTGTTTTTTTTCCGCTGCGCAACTGCGCATAGAGATGTTCGGCGGCGTCTACCAGTGCTTTCGGTGGGCACGTACGAACCGATTGGTATTCCACTGTTTCACCATTGCGCTGCATCGGCGTGGCGTAGGCGCTGACCCAGTAGTGATCACCATTCTTACAGCGATTTTTTACAAGGCCCATCCACGAGCGTCCGGCCTTGAGGGTTTGCCAAAGATGTTCAAAAGCTTCTGGCGGCATATCCGGGTGACGCACGATGTTGTGATTGACGCCGAGCAACTCGGCCTCACTGAAACCGCTGATGTTGATGAAATCCGGATTGACGTATGTGATGGCGCCCTTCGGGTTGGTTGTTGAAAGAATGTTCGCATTGACGCTGAACTCGACAGCACGACCACTGACCGGAAGATTGATTTTCATTATTTGCCTCCTTAGCTGATGGATAACGCTGGGTGCCTGCCGTGCTTACAGCAATGGACATCCGAGCCCCTCGAAACAGTCTTCTCCGCTGAACAACCGTTGCATCTGCGCAGCAGGTCGTGGTCGGCTAAACCAATAGCCTTGGGCGTAGTGGCAGCCTTCACCGACCACAAAGTCGAGTTGTGCCGGGCTCTCGATGCCCTCGGCCACGACTTCCAGGCCAAGACTACGGCCGAGGCCGATGATCGCCTGGCTGATCGAGCTCTGTTTGTTGTCGTACGGGATGCCGCCGATGAAACTTTTATCCAGCTTGAGGATGTGCAGTGGAAAGCGTGTGAGATAACCGAGCGAGGAGTAACCGGTGCCAAAATCGTCCAGCGCCAACAAGACGCCCAGGCTGGCCAATTCGTTCAGACAGGCCAATGTGTCCAGATCGTCATGCATCAGTTGGCTTTCTGTAATCTCCAGGATCAGGCTGGCAGGTGGCAGGCCGCTTTCACGCAGGATGTCGATCACTCGGAGGATGAAGTCGGCCTGTTGCAACTGGAGGCTGGAAATGTTCACCGAACAGCGCAGATGGCCATGTCCGGCCAGTTGCCACAGGCGGGTCTGTTGGCAGGCCTGGCGCAATACCCATTCGCCGACGCGGATGATTTCCCCCGACTCTTCCAGCGCCGGGATGAACTCCAGTGGCGAGATCAAGCGTTCGCCATGGCGCCACCGTACCAGCGCTTCGACCCCGGACATGAGGGGCGTCCCCTGCTCAAGACGATAGATCGGTTGGTAATGCAGTTCGAATTCATTGTGTTGCAGCGCCTGGCCCAGAGCGGACTCCAATTCCAGATGGTGCTGCGCGGTGTCTTGCAACGCTTCGCTGTAATGGGCGAACCGTGCCTTGCCGGCAGACTTGGCTCTGTAGAGGGCAAGGTCGGCGGCCTGCAAGACATCCAGCGCTTTGCCGTGATCGTGCAATGGGGCGATGCCAATACTGGCGCTGACCACCAGGACACGACCGTCCAGGTGCAGGGGTTGATGCAGGTTGTCGAGAATGCGTTGGGATATTTGCTCGGCGTCGCGTTCGCAGGAGAGTTCATGAAGCAATACGATGAACTCATCTCCGCCGAAGCGGAACAGCTGATCGCTGGGGCGCAGAGCGTCTCTCAAGCGCTGTGCCACTTCTACCAGCACGCGATCACCGACGTTGTGACCGAGGCTATCGTTGATCAACTTGAAGCGGTCGAGGTCGATGAACAGCAGCGCCTCGTGAGCCCCTCCCTTGCGCCGCTTCATGAAGGTTTTCTGCATTTGCTCGTCAAGGCGCATACGGTTGGCAAGGCCGGTCAGCGGATCATGGTGGGCGGCGTGATTGAGCCGCTGCTCAGCGTCCTTGCGTGCACTGATATCCGACTGTGAGCCAGCCATGCGTAGCTGGCCTGTTGTCGTGACTTCGGCGACCCCTCGAACCAGTACCCAAATATAGCCACCGTTTTTTTGACGGATGCGGTACTCGTGATGGACAGAAGATGTCTGCCCTTTTATATGGGCATCGATGGCCTGGCGAAAATCCGGAAGGTCGTCCGGATGCACGCGACCGAACCAACTGGCACTGCTCTCGCCGATGCTATCGCGGTTGAGGTCGAGCATGCTGGCCCAGCGCTCTGAAACGTACAGGCGATCCTGATCGACATGCCAATCCCAGATTCCATCGTTGGCACCGCGTAGCGCACGGGCAAAGCGAGCCTCACTATCCTCCAGAGCCTTGTGCTGAGCCGCGCTGTAGGTGTCGATGGCCAAGGTCATGTCGAAGAACACCGCCTTCAACAGACTCGAATAGAGCGTGGCGTTTTGGCTGTCGCCGAATACGCTTTTAAGCATGTCGTCCAGGTAAAGACGGTAGCTACCGAGGTACCACTTCAACTCCAGGCCGACTTGTTGGTGAATCACTCCGATGCGCAGACGGCCGTTGACGTAGGTGTCATCGAAGGGCCCGCCCCACAAACACTGGTAATACTCGACCTGGCTGTGCTTCAAACGTGCGGTGACCTCCGGCGCACGAAGTAACGCGGACGGCGTGGAGAAGTTCGTCAGGTGACGGTACAAATGATCGACGAAAGCCTGTTGAGCCGGGGCCATGTGCTGAGCTGCTGCACCGAGTCGCTCGGCATCTTCGGCACTCCAGTCGAGAAAGCGAAAGCGTTCGACAATTTCCTCGTGATCGAGACGAATACGCCTGAGCAACTCCTCCAGATCTTTTGTCACCTTCATTCGCAGACCCCTGTGTTGTAGAGATTCCTTTCTGTTAACAAAAAAAAACGCCGCGACAACGAGTTCTGGTCAAGAACTGGTGTCACGGCGCTTCGTCTTTCAGGCCCATTGTCCTGCTCGGCAAAGCCGGTTCCCGCATTGGGCGGAACCTACTAATGGCATATTTACATCATTCTGGATTGTCTGACAGTTTATCCAGCAATGCAACCAAGCGCCGCCGTAGCAGCCCCAGCTCGCGAGATTTGAAGGCGTGTCGAGTCTGCTCCAAAACCTCGGTAGCATCCAACAAAGCAGCCTGCACCAGGCCAGCCGAGGTCAATTGCGCCTCACCGAGCCAGCGGCAAAACGGCACGGCACTGCAATCACCCGGAGCGCTCAGCACCTCGCAATCTGGTGCTATATGAACCAGCAATTGGCGCAATTGATCGGCTAGTTCAAGGTCGTTGCAGATAATTCGGTTTGTCTGGCTGGAATCGTTCATCAACTGCATCCCCAAAAGGTTGATGCGCTGTTTACAACACAGTCCTTGGCGTTTTATTGATTCAAATCAATGGCGAAACCGATCCCATGGATTTTCCACCTGCCATGAAACTCATCGCTATTACTTCCGGTCTCGGATTCCTGGAGGGGAGACTGCAGAATTCGTAAAAATCGCACTAGGGTTTCCGACCTGTCCAGCTGCAAGCGGCTTTTGTTGATGTCGTGTTGGCGCCCACGCCGAATTGACCTAAATGCCGACGCAAGACTGCCCCCCCCCCTCTCCAATCGACAGAAATTCAGCACAGGAAAGGGTTCGCAAGCATCAGACTGGATCAGTGGCATCTCGGTAACTGGATCAACTCGGCGTAGGCGGCAACAGACATCAGCCTTTGATCGAAAAAACACTGGGCCATCCAGGGTGATGGGCCGAGTTTTTTTTCAGAAACACAGAAACGAAAAAGCCCTGAATAATCAGGGCTTTTTCGTAAAGGTATGGCGGAGAGATAGGGATTCGAACCCTAGGTACCGGTGAAGGTACAACGGATTTCGAATCCGTCCCATTCGGCCACTCTGGCATCTCTCCAACGGCGCGCATCATAACAACACTTTCGCCGGAAGCGAACCCCCTAAGCGAAATTTTTCCGTGCTATCAGATGCTTGCGTCGATTAAAGCGGTACACCCAGACGATTGGCGACTTCTTCGTAGGCTTCGATGACGTCACCGAGGCCCTGACGGAAGCGGTCCTTGTCCATTTTCTTGCCGGTCGCCTTGTCCCACAGACGGCAGCCGTCCGGGCTGAATTCGTCGCCCAGGACGATGGTGCCGTCGTGGAACACGCCAAATTCGAGTTTGAAGTCGACCAGCAGCAGGCCTGCGTCGTCGAACAACTTGCTCAGCACTTCGTTGACCTTGAGCGACAGTTCTTTCATCCGAACCAGTTGCTCAGCCGTCCCCCAACCGAACGCCACGACGTGGGATTCGTTGATGAACGGGTCGCCCTTGGCGTCGTCCTTCAGGAACAGTTCGAAGGTGTAAGGGTTGAGCTTCATGCCCTCTTCCACGCCCAGACGCTTGACCAGGCTGCCAGCGGCGTAGTTACGCACGACGCACTCGACCGGGATCATGTCCAGCTTCTTGACCAGGCACTCGTTGTCGCTCAGCAGTTTGTCGAACTGGGTCGGCACGCCGGCTGCTTCGAGTTTCTGCATGATGAAGGCGTTGAACTTGTTGTTCACCATGCCTTTGCGGTCGAGCTGTTCGATGCGCTTGCCGTCGAACGCCGAAGTGTCGTTGCGAAACAGCAGGATCAAACGGTTAGCGTCGTCGGTCTTGTAAACCGACTTGGCTTTGCCGCGGTAGAGTTCTTCACGTTTTTCCATGATGGGCTCCGCTTGGTAAGTAGATGGGCTAGGCGATGTGTCGCCAGTCGAGCCCTGAATCTTGATCGGCCAGTTGCAGCCAGTCCGGGTCGCACCCAAGGGTGTCGACAAAACATTGCCGGGCCAGCTGCGGCAAGTTGTTCTTGCTGCTCAGGTGGGCCAGGACCAGGTGTTGCAGGTCTTTCCAGCCCAACTCGGCCACCAGAAATGCCGCCTGATGGTTGTTCAAATGTCCCAGTTCGCCGCCAACCCGCTGCTTAAGAAAGTACGGATAGTGACCGCGAGCCAGCATGTCACGGCAGTGGTTGGCCTCGATCATCAATGCATCGAGATCCCGATAGCCGTCCAGCACCTTGTTGCAGTACGAGCCCAGGTCGGTCAACAGGCCAAAGCGTCGCTGACCGTCGCTGAACACGTATTGCGTCGGTTCCTGCGCATCATGGGCCACGGCAATGACACCGATGCTCAAGTCGCCGACTTGCAGTTGTTCTCCATCCGCCAGGAAGCCCGCGGGTTCAATCGGTTTGCGCATCCCGCGCAAGGTCCCGCGACTGAGGTAGACAGGCAGATTGTAGCGCCGAGACAGCAAACCCACGCCATGCACGTGGTCGGCATGTTCGTGGGTCACGAGTATCGCGCTCAGCTGCGCAGGGTTCACACCCAGGCGCAGCAGGCGTTTTTCGGTTTCCCGCAGGGAGAAACCACAATCCACCAGCACGTACGTGTCAGCACTGGCTATCAGCGTGCCGTTCCCCTGGCTACCGCTGCCGAGAACGGCAAAACGCATGTGATCAGCCCAGGTTGTCCTGAATCACGCTCAACACTTTGCGCGCTACATCAGCAGGCGCCACAGTATTGATGTTTTTCTCGACGGTGACCTGAACACTGTCGCCCACCTTGCTCAGGCGAACCTGATAACGCTCGGCACGGGCTTCAAGCTGTTCCTTGTCTGGCTTGCTGCCGAACAGACCACTGAAGAAACCTGGCTTGTCATCCTTCTTCTCGGCTTTTTCCGCCAGGTTGATGTAGTACAGGCCCAGGCTGCGGTTAATGTCTTCAACGCGCCATTCGCCCTGTTCCAATGCACGACCGACACTCGCCCAGGCACGATCCAGGTCCGAACCGACGTTCAGGACAGGGTTGCCGCTGCCATCAACACTCAGGCTGACACGGCTTGGCGTTTCGAAGTCACGGGAGGCCAGCATGGAGACCGAACCGCCCTTCTCCGAGATGCGGCTCATGCTCGCGAGCATGTCGTCGACCAGTGCCGCGTCCAGGCCAGTATTGACCGAACGGTTGGTGAAGGCGACATCGGCGGTGCTGCCGGCAGGACGCTCGGCAGTGACCACGTAGACTTCACTGGTGTTACGTTGCACGCCCGGTTCGATACGCACACGGACACGGATTTCGCTGTCAGTGCCGACACCGGCTGCGCTCAGGCGCTTGGCCATGGCGGCGGACAGTTCGTCAGCGTGTTGCCAGGTCGTGGTGAACTCGCCGGTCTGCGGGCGCTGCTCGTCCAGACGGAAACCGTTGTCCTGGAAGAACTGCACGGCCACTGGCCAGGCTTCGGCCGGCGGATTTTGTGCCAGGATCCAGTGCGAGTCACCGCTCTTCTGCAGGGAGTAGGCGCTGGCATCGGCAATGGCCGACAACGGTTGCGGCCGAGGCACGATGTATTCGCCCTTGACGGTGTCGTCCGCTACGTTACGCGGGATCGGCAACAGCGGATCCAGACGCTTGGCGGTGCTGACATCCGGCGGCAGTTGCATCGGTGCAGTCTGTTGCGCTTGCAGGTAATCGCTACCACGGTCACGGAAATAACCTTCCGGGCCCCAGACCCATCCACAGCCACTGGTGCTGGAGATGATCAAGGCAAGTGCGGAAAGTCCGGCCAATCGCTTCATGCGTAATGCTTCCTCAATTAAACCAGAACGCCGGACTGGCGCATGGCCTGCCGCAGCGGTTCGTGACATTCGGCGCTGAGCCAGGTGAGCGGCAGACGGATGCCTTCCGGCATCAGGCCCATCTCATGCAGCGCCCATTTCACAGGGATAGGGTTGGATTCGATAAACAGGGTTTTATTGAGCGGCATCAGCTTTTCATGGATGGCGCGCGCCTTGTCGGCCTCGCCATTCAGCGCGGCGATGCACAGGTCGGCCATTTCGCGCGGTGCAACGTTGGCAGTGACCGAAATATTGCCCTTGCCGCCCAGCAGGATCAGCTCGACTGCGGTGGCATCGTCACCGGAGAGCACCAGGAAATCGCTGCTGACACCGTCGATGATGGCTTTGGCACGCTTGAGGTCGCCGGTGGCTTCCTTGATGCCGATGATGTTCTTGACGGTCGACAGACGGATCACGGTTTCAGCCTGCATGTCGCAAGCGGTACGTCCGGGCACGTTATAGAGGATCTGCGGGATATCGACGGCTTCGGCGATCGTCTTGAAGTGCTGGTACAAGCCTTCCTGGGTCGGCTTGTTGTAGTAGGGAGTGACCAGCAGGCAGGCATCGGCGCCGGCGGTCTTCGCGTTGGTGGTCAGCTCGATGGCTTCACGGGTCGAGTTGGCGCCGGTACCGGCGATCACCGGAATGCGGCCATTGACCTGCTTCACTATGCGACGGATGACTTCGATGTGTTCGCTCACATCAAGAGTGGCCGACTCACCTGTCGTGCCGACCGCCACGATGGCGTGGGTGCCGTTTTGCAGGTGAAAGTCCACCAGTTTGCTCAGACTGTCCCAGTCGAGACGACCCTGTGCATCCATGGGTGTGACCAGTGCCACCATACTGCCCGCAATCATGCAACCGCTCCTGCCGGAAAAAGAGAGCGGTAATGGTACTGGCGCCAAGATGCTTGTACAAGCGAAGTACTGCGCTGCCGCCATTCCCCTGAGCGTCGCTTTTCGCTACCCTTCAGACTTTGATCGATACTGACAAGCTCGTACGTCGGGTTTAAGCCTCCATTTTCGGCATCACAAGCCCCAATCCAGCGTTGCGGCCCCTCGCTCTTGCCATTGTGGAGCACGTTGCAACCTGTGCCTCGGGCTTTCTGAATTCGCATCCGCTGGCTCGCCCTGCTAAAACAAGCCGACAGAAGTATTGACCGCTCATCGCTTTAGGAATGCTGCATGTCCACCCCCACAGTTCGCGAACAATTCCTTGTCATCAGTGCCCTTGGCGCCAACCCCATGGAGCTGACTAACGTCCTGTGCCGCGCCAGCCATGAAAATCGCTGCGCCGTGGTTACCTCACGCCTGACACGCCACGGCGAGTGCAGTGCGCTTATCCTCGAAGTCTCCGGCAGCTGGGACGCCCTGGCACGCCTGGAAGGCAGCCTGCCCGTGCTGGCGAAACGGCACGCGTTCACCGTCAATGTAGTGCGCAGCGCAGCCCTGGAGAATCGTCCACAGGCTCTGCCTTACGTTGCATACGTCAGCTCGGCCTACCGATCGGACATCGTCAACGAGTTGTGCCAGTTCTTCATGGACCACAACGTCGAGCTTGAAAACCTGACTTGCGATACCTATCAGGCTCCGCAGACCGGCGGCACCATGCTCAACGCCACTTTTACCGTGACCTTGCCGGCCGGCGTGCAGATCAGTTGGTTGCGCGATCAATTCCTGGACTTCGCCGACGCGCTGAACCTGGATGCCCTGATTGAACCGTGGCGCCCACAAAACCCAATGTAAGGAAGCTTTCATGGCCGTTGCTATCGACCAACCGGTTGCCGATTTCGAAGCACCCGCCACCAGCGGGCAGACCGTCAGCCTCGCGGCCCTCAAAGGCAAGCAGGTGGTGATCTACTTCTATCCGAAGGACAGCACACCAGGCTGCACCACTCAGGGCCAGGGCTTTCGCGATCAGCTCGAAGCCTTCAAAGCAGCCAACACCGAGGTGTTCGGCGTGTCGCGCGACAGCCTGAAATCCCACGAAAACTTCAAGGCCAAGCAGGCATTCACCTTCGAGCTGATCAGCGACAAGGAAGAAGCGCTTTGCCAGCAGTTCGACGTGATCAAGCTGAAAAAGCTCTACGGCAAGGAATACATGGGTGTGGATCGCAGCACGTTCCTGATCGACAAGGACGGCGTGCTGCGTCAGGAATGGCGTGGCGTGAAGGTGCCAGGGCATGTTGATGCGGTTTTAGCCGCTGCCCAGGCGCTGAACAAGGCTTGATTTTTTGACGCCTGCGCCGGCGCTCTCACTGGTCAGCCAGCGAAAGCGCCTTGGCGCCAACAGACAATTCGGTCATTAAAGCAGAGGCGCCACCACAGGCTCCTTGCGCGGCCAGGCATCCAGCACAGCCTTGAACAGGGTCGCCAGGGGAATCGCAAAGAACACCCCCCAGAAGCCCCACAGGCCACCAAACAACAGCACCGCGCAAATGATCGCCACCGGGTGCAGGTTGACCGCCTCCGAAAACAACAAAGGCACCAGCACGTTTCCGTCCAGGACCTGGATGATGCCGTAGACCGCCATCAAATAGATGAACTGATCGCTCCAGCCCCACTGGAACAGCGCAATCAGCAGCACCGGCACAGTGACCACCACGGCCCCGACATAGGGCACCACCACCGAGATGCCCACCAGCAGTGCCAGCAGCGCCGCGTAGTTGAGCCCCAGCACGACGAAACCGATGTAGGTCGCGCCACCGCAGATGAAGATTTCGATGACCTTGCCGCGAATGTAGTTGGCGATTTGCCGGTTCATCTCATGGGCGACACGGGTGATCAACGCGCGCTCACGAGGCAAGTAACCGCGCACCCACAAACCAATCATCTCCCGGTCCTTGAGAAAGAAAAACACCAGAATCGGCACCAACACCAGATAAATCATGATATTGACCAGCAGCGGCAGGCTCGACAGCGAGAACGTCAGCGCCCACTGGCCGAACTTGCCGATCTCGCCCCGCGCCACTTCAATCGCCTGCAGCACCTGTTCGTCAGATACCAGATGCGGATAGCGTTCCGGTAGCAGCAACAACAGTGACTGCCACTTGGCGAGCATTCCCGGCAACTCGTTGAACAGCGTGATCAACTGATGCCAGAGCAACGGCACCACGACCACGATGAACACCAGCAGCACTCCCATGAACAACGCAAAGACCAACCCCACCGCAACCCCACCAGGTATACGAAGGCGTTCGAGGGTCACCACCAGGCCCTGCATCAAGTAGGCCAGCACCATCCCGGCCAGCACTGGCGCAAGCATGCCGCCGAGCGTGAGCACGGCGGTGAACGCCAGGAACAACAGGACGGCCAGAACCACGGCTTCTTCGTCGGAGAAGTAGCGCTGAATCCAGTCGCGTAACACCTTGAACATTAGAAATCCTTAAGAACAAACACAGCAGGTTTCAGGCTTTTTTCAACCAGTATCGGTAAACGCCCGCTTCATCCTCTTCGCGAAGCAACGTATGACCGGCCAATCGGACAAAGGTGCGGAAGTCGCGCTGTGAACCCGCATCAGTGGCAATCACCTTGAGCACTGCGCCACTGACCATCCGGTTGAGTTCCATCTTGGCTTTGAGCAACGGCAACGGGCAATTCAAGCCACTGGCGTCCAGTTCAACGTCATGGGCTACAGCGTCGGTCATTGCATCACTCCTGGTCAGGTGGTTGAGCTGCCTAGAATATCTGGTCGCGGCGCTGGTGTCCGGCTACAGTAAGGTCTTTGTCGACTAAGGCTTTGTGCATGACTTTTTTGCGCCCTACCCTGCTGACGCTTGCTTGCCTGCTTGCCTCGCCAGGCTTCGCCGACGACCTGCCGTCACTCGGCGACGCCAGCTCTGCCATTGTCTCGCCGCAGCAGGAATACCAGTTGGGCCGTGCATGGCTGGCACTGTTGCGCAGCCAGGTGTCGCAGCTCAACGACCCGCAGCTCAAGGACTATGTGGAATCCAGCGTTTACCGACTGGTCGAGACCAGCCAGGTCAATGACCGGCGCCTGGAGTTCATCCTGATCAACAGTCCCCAGCTCAACGCCTTCGCCGCCCCGGGCGGGATTGTCGGGGTGAACGGCGGCCTGTTCCTCAACGCCCAGACCGAAGGTGAATACGCCTCGGTACTGGCTCACGAATTGGCTCACTTGTCACAACGTCACTTTGCCCGTGGCATCGAAGCCCAGCAGCGCATGCAAGTCCCCATGATGGCCGCCCTGCTGGCGGGTATCGTGATTGCTGCGGCCGGTGCCGGCGACGCCGGTATCGCGGCCATTGCGGGTACGCAGGCGGCAGCGATTCAGGAACAGCGCCGGTTTTCGCGCCAGAACGAGCAGGAAGCCGACCGTATCGGCATCCTCAATCTGGAAAAAGCCGGCTACGATCCGCGCTCGATGCCGACCATGTTCGAGCGCTTGGGGCGTCAGTACCGTTATGACGCCAAGCCACCGGAATTCCTGCTGACTCACCCGGTCACCGAATCACGGATCGCCGACACCCGCAACCGCGCCGAACAAGCGCCAAAGGGTGGTATCGAAGACAGCCTTCGCTATCAACTGATTCGCGCACGGGTCCAGTTGTTCTATGAAGAAACCCCGGGCTTGGGTGCCAAGCGTTTCCGCGCCGAGCTGGATGAAAATCCGAAAAGCGATGTCGCTCGCTACGGCCTGGCCATCGCCCAGATCAAGGGCGGCCAATTGAACGAAGCACGGGAAAATCTCAAGCCACTGCTGGCCAAGTCGCCGAACGAGCTCATCTATAACCTCGCTCAGGTCGATCTGGACATCACCAACAACCGCCTGCCGGACGCTCAATCCCGAGTTGACCGCATGCTGACGCAGTACCCAGGCAATTACCCGCTGAATCAGGTGCGCGTCGACCTGTTGCTGAAACAGAACCGTGCCGCCGATGCCGAAAAGGCACTCGAAGGCCTGCTCAAGTCGCGGCCGGATGATCCGGACGTGTGGTATCAGGTTGCCGAAACGCGCGGTCTGTCAGGCAACATCATCGGTCTGCATCAGGCACGTGCCGAGTATTTCGCGCTTGTAGGCGACTATAAACAGGCCATCCAGCAACTGGATTTTGCCAAGCGCAAGGCTGGCAGCAACTTCCCGCTGTCGTCACGCATCGATGCGCGCCAGCGTGAGCTGATGGAGCAGGAACGCATGATCAAGGACATGATGGGCTGAGTGCCCGAAAAATTTCAGGCACAAAAAAACCGCCTCTTTCGAGGCGGTTTTTCATTCAGCTTACAACCGGATTATTCAGCCAGTTTGAAGGTGATGAAGCTGGCGCGACCTTGACGCAGAACCCGCATCGACACCGAACGGTTCTTCGGCAACGACTTGGCGATCTCCGTGAATTGCTTGGTCGATTCGATGGCCTGATTGTTCAGGTGAGTAATGACGTCTCCTGGCTGCAAGCCAATCATCGAAGCAGGACCATCCTGGACTTCCTTGATCACCACGCCGCCTTTGAGGTCGAAGGTTTTTTTCTGCTCATCCGTCAGCTCAACCACGGAAACACCCAGGCGATTACTGCTGCGCTCGATGCTCGATTTGGGCAGGCTGTCCAGCTCTTTGCCTTCCTCAGGAATGGCACCGACAGTCAGCTCGACGTTCTGGCGCTTACCGTCGCGAATCACCTCCAGCTTAGCCTTGGAGCCAGCTTTCAATGCGCCCACAAGGTGCGGCAGATCGGCAGACATGACGATCGGTTGACCGTTCATGCTCAGGATAACGTCACCGACTTGCAGACCACCCTTGGCAGCCGGGCCGTCGTCCTGGATCTGAGCAACCAGCGCACCAGCCGGTTTCTCCAGACCGAACGACTCGGCCAGATCCTTGTTCACTTCCTGAATCACGACACCCAACCAGCCGCGGCTCACTTTGCCGCCGCTTTTCAGCTGATTGGAAACGTCCATGGCGACATCGATAGGGATTGCGAACGAAACGCCCATGAAGCCGCCGGAACGGGTATAGATCTGCGAGTTGATCCCGACCACTTCACCGTTGAGGTTGAACAGCGGACCACCGGAGTTGCCCGGATTGATCGGCACGTCGGTCTGGATGAACGGCACGTAGTTTTCGTTTGGCAGGCTACGACCGACGGCGCTGACGATACCTTGGGTCACGGTATGGTCAAAGCCGAATGGCGAACCGATTGCCACGACCCACTGGCCAGCCTTCAAATCCTGGGATTTGCCCAGTTTCAAGACCGGCAGATCCTTGCCTTCGATTTTCAGCAGCGCCACGTCGGAACGCGGGTCGGTGCCGACCAGTTTGGCTTTCATTTCGCTGCGGTCGGACAGACGCACGAGAATTTCGTCGGCATCGGCGATCACATGATTGTTGGTGAGGATGTAGCCATCAGGCGAAATGATGAAACCCGAACCCAGGGATTGGGCTTCACGCTGACGATCGCCCCGCGGTGAACGAGGCTGCTGCGGCATGCCCCGCTCGAAGAACTCGCGTAGCGCCGGCGGCAAGCCTTCCAGGTCAGGCATATCCTGGATCGACACTTTGCGGTCCGGCAGTTTTTGCGTGGTGCTGATGTTGACCACCGCAGGCGATGCCTGTTCGACCAGCTGCGTGAAATCAGGCAATTCGACCGCTTGAGCAGCGACCGCCTGACCGAGCACCAGCACGGTGGCAAAAATGGAGAGGTAAGACTTCAAGCGTGGTATCGACATACGGCTCCCGTTACGACGAGCATGGTTAAGCGATATGGATCAAGGAACACCGAGAAAGATACGCCGGTATTTTTGTTCCGGGAACAACAAACAAGGCCAGAGCCGAGGGGTTCTGACTTAAAAAAAATTCACTGGATTTTGCAACTTGAAATGTTCACGAAACATTTCGATCTCAGCTCACTGCTTGGTTGCAGCGGCGTCACTGCGCATGGAAAGCGCAATCCGCTCAGCAGTGCCGACCGGAATTTCGCCGACTACCGTGACCATCATTCCGCCTTGCGGGGTGGTCAGGCTTCGGGAAACGGCAACGGTGGGTCCCAGCTGCGTGCGGGTGTCAGTGACTGTCGCGCCGTTCAACGGCTCCAGGAACACCGAAAAACGCGCCAGACCATCGTCATACATCAAGCTGTTGACCTGGGTTTTGGTTTCCTGATCCTTGCGGGCCGAGCTGCTGACCAACTCGAAACCGGGAGGCAACCAGTCCGAATGCCAAGTTTGCGCCGCCTTCACAGAGGAAGCCTTGTCACTCTCGAGATTGACCGCCTTGCAATCTGCGCCTGGCTGCAACTCGGCGTCAGAAGGGACATCGGCGGTATCCAGTTGCGTAAACTGGAATCGCTCAAGCAAGTGTCCTTTGTCATTCAGTAGCAATGACTTGAGAGGCAGGCCGGTTTCTTTATCCAGATGCAGTTCAAAACCATAGCGGTGTTGATCGCGTGGCGTCAGTGAAACGATCACCGCCGGTCGACCGGCCACGCGTGACTTGCCGATGACAGCAAGGTCATACCAATTCTTGAGCTTTTGAGGATCGAGGGCTCGAGCGGGAGAATTCGGGGAATCCCCAAGCCCGGCTATCAGGATGCCGCTGACGCATTGAGTATGCCCGTCAATGCGGACAACTTCCTGCGCGGAGCCATCCTGCTGGAGCAGGCGTTCATGGACCTTGCCCTCCTGGACGCGGTGCCAGATCTTATGGGTAGAAAAACTACCGTTACGCTCGTAGACAAAAGTACCCTGAAAGCTGTGCTGCTGCTCGGCCTGACCAAGACGGGTCAACCAGTCCTGGGCTTCATCGGCATGGGCTGGAACAATGAACCAGCCACTAAGCAGAAGCGTAAGTAGAGGTATGGCGCGCATGATCCTCCTTAACGGTTTTCCAGGCTTGCTGCACGAGCGTAAGGCAGAGCGCTCTCGGTACCTTTCATTGCAGCCTGTTGAGCATGTTGGCGCAAGTAGCCCGGCAGACGCTGATCGTGCCAGCCTGGTTGACCTTGCAATACGCCATTGGCCATGGGACCAGTAGCTTCCGAACTCTCATTGTAGCCTGCCAAAACGGCTGGGCCTTTAACTTGAGGAGCAATCAGGTTCTGTTGACTGGATTGCTGAGCCAGTTCGACGCCAGCGATCTCGTCCTGGTTGTACAGACGAACACCGGCCAGTACGGCAAGGGTTACCGAAGCCGCTACAGCCAGACGACCCAGGCTGCGCCATGGTCCGCGGGAGGCTTTAGCCGGCACGGCTTCATCAGCCAGAGCAGCAGATACGGCCGCAGCAATATCCAGGCGTGGAAGCAGCAGATCCTTGTGCATCACTGCCCGAGCGATTTGATAACGAGCCCAGGTATCACGGGTTTCAACATCGTCAAAGGCATTCAGTACCCGACGCAATTCCAACTCGTCCGCTTCGTTATCCATCACTGCGGACAGCGATTCCTGCAGGGCTTCACGACTCATGGCGTTCCTCTCTTGGCTGTCGCCGCTGTCTTCAGTTTTCCTGCAACAACGGCTGCAGGGCTTTATCGATGGCCTCCCGAGCGCGGAAAATCCGGGAGCGCACGGTACCGACCGGGCATTGCATGACGCTCGCAATGTCCTCGTAACTCAGACCATCGAATTCACGTAAAGTTAAAGCCGTACGCAAATCTTCTGGCAGTTGCTGAATGGTTCGATGGACGGTGCCTTCGATCTCATCCCGCAGCAAAGCTCGTTCTGGCGACTCGAGATCCTTGAGGCCATGATCGCCATCGTAGAACTCTGCATCCTCGGAACTGACATCGCTATCCGGCGGCCGACGGCCGCGTGAAACCAGATAGTTTTTCGCCGTGTTAATGGCGATGCGGTAAAGCCACGTGTAAAACGCGCTGTCCCCGCGAAAATTTCCAAGTGCACGGTACGCCTTGATAAAGGCTTCCTGTGCCACATCCTGGGCTTCATGGGTGTCGTGCACAAAACGCACGATCAACCCGAGAATTTTGTGCTGGTATTTCAGCACTAGCAGATCGAAAGCACGCTTGTCGCCACGCTGAACGCGCTCGACCAGTTGCTGATCCTCTTCCTGGGTTAGCATGAACACTCCTCGATAAGCTCGAAGGAGGCTTGCATAACTAAACGACCGGACTTGCAAACATAGACTCGGGCTTTTCGCAAAAGTTCTCCCCCTCCAGGCAAGTTTCCTGCGGGCTCTCATTCGGCACGCACGAAAAGCGCAGCGCGAGATGGCCCGGCTGCGCAAATAATCTTGTCATCGGATTCGCTGGCAAGGACCCAACCGCGGTTCCTGCGCTGAAGCCGACACTGTCCCTTGAATCGGGCAACCGTCTATTGATCTTGGGCCTTTGGCAAAAGTTCCAAATATTTATAGCCGTGCCGAACCGACATTGTGCGACTGTGAATAGAAAAAGACTGTTAAATCCGCGATACAGTTCACTTGTCGCCGAATCGACGAAAAAAACATCCGACGAAGCGTCAGGTCTTTTCTGTCACGGTAGTTTCACAATGCCATATAGGCTCGGGTATTGTGCCGCTCCCCCTCTCTATATACTAGTGGGCTGCGCGGCTGCCTGACTCGCCTGTCCAGATGTCTGGCGCCTACCCCGACCCGGGTCGCTTTGAGCGGAATCCTGAAATGAGCCAACAGTTTCAACACGATGTTCTGGTAATTGGCAGCGGCGCTGCCGGCTTGAGCCTTGCGCTGACCTTGCCCGGTCATTTGCGCATCGCCGTACTGAGCAAAGGCGACCTCGCCAATGGTTCGACCTTCTGGGCGCAAGGCGGTGTTGCCGCGGTCCTCGACGACACCGACACCGTCGAGTCCCACGTCGATGACACCCTTAATGCTGGCGGTGGCCTGTGCCATGAGGACGCCGTGCGCTTTACCGTCGAACACAGTAAAGAAGCGATTCAATGGCTGATCGATCAGGGCGTGCCATTTACCCGCGATGAACAGTCAGGCACTGAAGATGGCGGATTCGAGTTTCACCTGACTCGCGAAGGCGGTCACAGCCACCGGCGCATCATCCATGCGGCCGATGCCACGGGCGCTGCGATTTTCAGGACGCTGCTCGCCCAGGCCAAGCAACGGCCGAACATCGAGTTGCTCGAACAACGGGTAGCCGTCGATCTGATCACCGAAAAACGCCTGGGCCTCGAAGGCGATCGCTGCCTGGGTGCCTACGTGCTCAATCGCGGTACCGGCGAAGTCGACACCTACGGCGCACGCTTCGTGATTCTTGCCTCCGGCGGCGCGGCCAAAGTCTACCTCTATACCAGCAACCCCGACGGCGCCTGCGGTGACGGCATCGCCATGGCCTGGCGTTCCGGCTGCCGGGTGGCGAACCTGGAGTTCAACCAGTTCCATCCCACGTGCCTGTATCACCCGCAAGCCAAGAGTTTCCTGATCACCGAAGCCCTGCGCGGCGAAGGTGCACACCTGAAACTGCCCAATGGCGAGCGTTTCATGCAGCGCTTCGATCCACGGGCCGAACTGGCACCACGGGACATCGTCGCCCGGGCCATCGACCATGAAATGAAAAGGCTTGGTATCGATTGTGTCTATCTGGACATCAGCCACAAGTCCGAAGATTTCATCAAGACGCACTTCCCCACCGTGTACGAGCGCTGCCTCGAGTTTTCCATCGACATCACCAAACAGCCCATTCCGGTAGTTCCCGCGGCGCACTACACCTGTGGCGGCGTGATGGTCGACCAGCAAGGTCGCACCGACGTGCCAGGGCTGTATGCGATTGGCGAAACCAGCTTTACCGGCCTGCATGGCGCCAACCGCATGGCCAGTAACTCGCTGCTGGAGTGCTTTGTGTATGCGCGCTCAGCGGCGGCGGACATCCTGGAACAATTGCCGAACGTTTCGGCCCCCGCCGCCCTGCCGGTCTGGGACGCGAGCCAGGTGACCGACTCCGATGAGGACGTGATCATTGCGCACAACTGGGATGAACTGCGGCGATTCATGTGGGATTACGTGGGTATCGTGCGCACCAACAAGCGCCTGCAACGGGCCCAGCACCGGGTGCGTCTGCTGCTGGATGAAATCGACGAGTTCTACAGCAACTATAAAGTGAGCAGAGACCTGATTGAGTTGAGGAACCTTGCTCAGGTTGCTGAACTGATGATCCAGTCAGCCATGGAACGCAAGGAATCTCGGGGTCTGCACTACACGCTGGACTATCCAGAGATGCTGCCAGAGGCGAAGGATACGATCCTTACCCCGACCAGATGAGGCACGTTAGGAGCCCTGAGCGTAGCACGGTGAAGGCTCGTTTTGTCACAGGTTTGGCCCACCTTTGTCTCATCGCTTGGGGTCCTTATCGTCCGCCTGCGAGGGTCCTTATGGCGCCCGCGAGGACCTATGCGAAGGCACACGGGGGAACCTCGGCCTGTAGTAGCAATGAGGTGGTCATTCCCAAATTTTCTGTATTTTCTCATCGGGACCTATGCGACCACAGCCAGATGACCAAATGGACAGCCGCACAGACCAGATAGGCAGCCTGTAGCTTGTCCATTGGGTTCTCCTAAAGGTTACTTGATGGGTCGGCCCCAGCGATCTACACCAGCAAACGCAACAGCCGTGTTCATCTCCTCAGCCTTGGCCTTGAGCCACTCAGTGAGACCCTTGCTGGTGATCTTGAACAGGTGACCGCCATTCTTTGAGACGACCAGATTGGAAGGCTTGAGCGTCTTGATAAAGCCATCACGCTCATAGTCTGGGTGAAGCTGCGTGTGGCCTTGCGTCGTCTTACGGGCGCGCCCAAGGGAGACCAGAACGGCCAGCAGTTTGTCAGGGTGGTCGATGTCAGCGAGGCGGCAGGCTTCACGCCAGCTATAGCCAACTGTGCGGCCCTTACGGACATGCTCGTCATACGCTGGGGCCATTGCATTGACACGGGCCTGTAGCTCATTGAGGGTCTCGGTGATGGCCTGAGCTGCAAAGGCTGGGTTAGCGACTTGCTCCAGTTCGATCCAACGACCTACTACGTTGTGGCGAAGACCAGTGTCATAGCCAGTAATGAGGGTGAAGGTAAGATGCTTGTCGAGGACCAGCATGGGATGTTCTTTATTTTGCTTGTTTGTGTAGGTCGCCTCTGAGTAGCCCAAGGAGGACGGCTGAGATTTCAGCCCACCGATCATCTCGATTACCTTACGGGCATCTGCAAGGACGTTCTTGTGGGCCTTGCCAGTCAGCTCAGCGATCTCAACGGTGGTCATGGTTACGGTGTTGGTCAACATAGTGTTGTGACTCCTTTCTGATTGCTCCCTGAGTTCGCTCCCACAGGCCAGCTCAGAGACCCACAACAAGGGTTCTGGCGAGTGGCACAAGGAGCAATCAGAAAGACTCTGATGGTTGAATGCCCAGCGACGGGCGATAGGTCTCCTCAGATTTGAGGAGTCCTCTTTAAGGTGAAGCGGTGCCCCAGCCGATCCGTCATTAGGTCGGCCTTACGGGGCTCTTTACGATCAGCTCAAGGTAATGCGGGTGATCATCGGGAACGCCACAGCCTCGGTCTGGAGACCATCAGCGGTCAGCTTCACACGGACCTTGCCATTAGCAACGATGTCCACGACAGCCATGATCTCGATGTCCCAGCACTGATGGGCACCGTTGCGGGTCGCTTCGATCTTCCATACGTCACCGTTACGACCTTCGCGGTAGCTCAGAGAGGTGAACATCTTAGGTAACAGAAACAGACCATAGTCAGTACCAGCGTATGGCTGCACAGAGGCGCCGATGAGGCTCTCGATGTCCGGTACGCCAGCTCGCTGAGCAGCACGCTCAAGAACGGCCACCAGCGACACAGGGAGCAGGACCACGAAGTCACCCAACGAGGTGCCCACAGTCTGGTTGATGTTCATCGTCAAGATGTCGATGAGGTCCTCTGCGATTTCCACAGGCTTGCCGGTTGGTTTGGTCGTTGAGACGCTCTCGGTGCTTGGAGCAGTAGCCAGAATGCCAGCGATTTTGCCAGCGGCAAGGAACTCGATGTCCCGTAACAGCTTCTCAGCGGTCTGGTTCATGGAGCCCTCGGTGAAGCCTGCTAACAGTGTGTGGTCGAGGATGGTGAAGCGGTGGCTGATGACCAAGGCTTTATCGGTGGGCTCGGTGAAGATCACAGACCCAGCCAGGACTACGCCCTTCGAGATGGTCTGATTGTCCCAGTTCTTGCGAGGGTCGAAGGTGACCGAACGATCAGCCGTGGTGGTGATCTGTTGACCAGTGGCATCAGAGCCAGCCGGACGGAACTCGCAAGGGGTTCTCTCAGCCGCCTCTTCGCGCCATTTGTCACTGTTGAGGTACTCGTCGAGGCCATCGGTCAATACTTCCACGTAGACGGACACATCGGTGGCGGCTTCGTTCTCAGCGCGGACATCAGCAGTGTTAAAGCGGATCGACCCGTTCTGATCGTCAAAGATGGTCGAGTAGTGGGTAGTTGGTTTCACGTATTGGTTAGGCAGGCGCATGGGGATGTTTCTCCTGAATTAGTTGATTGAAGTGGTGGTGTTAGTAGCCAGAGTTACCAGAGGCAGCACGGATACGAATACCTTGTTCTCGAATGGCAGCCGCTCGGGCTTCTCGGTCGGCCTTCAATTGGGCCAGCTCACGGGGCGTAGCTTCACGGAGACGCTCAGCGTGGGCATTGGCCTCAGCTTGTTGACGGAGACGCTCACGGGCCTTCTCTGACTTGTCTTGGCGGTACTCACGGGCGACATCGGGAACCGCATCGAGCGACAACCCGGCCTCATCGAAGACCTTAACGATCTCGAACTTTCGGCTTACTACGGTGGCGCATTGGGCGACCAGCATGGGCAGCATGATGTTCTCGACGTACTCACGGCTCAGGGTCTGGCCGGACACGGTGACTTCGTTCTTCAGGACGTTGGTGATGGTGATTAGCATGGGATTGGGACTCCTATTGGGTGACCCATTAGTTCAGCCTTGGCGCCATTGAGGCACGCGACCAGACGGCCAAGGAGGGAGCCACGCGGGCATCATCCAAGACTGACTAATAGGTTCTGGGTTTGGTTGTGTGTTGATGGTCAGGACATGGCAATCCTGAGCGGGCATCTTTAAGTTGATCTACGAGGCGACGTAGAGGTGTTACTGAGGTCGAGCTTTGAGGATCACGGGGACACGCTTGACGAGCTTGACGAGCGTCTCCAAGTCGAACCCAGTGGACTCAAGGAGCATCTCAAGGGGGACCAAGTGGAACGCTGATAGTCTGGTCTTCAGGAACTCAAGGGTATCTTCAAGACCACGGTGGAACCGGAGACCACAGGCTTTAAGTTCAAAGACTGCATAGGCCGATCTGGGAATCTCACCCATGGCCTTCTCGATGGTCAATAGGTCCGCTTGGTGCTGCGCGCTAAGATCATCGAGGACAAATTGGAAGTTCATTTATTGACCTCCTTTGAGGTAACTAAGAGAGCGGGATAATCATGGTCGCAAGACCAATCCCTAACTTGAGATGGTCTTAGAGAATCTATTAGAATCTTTAAGTTCTTTTCTTATTAGATTATTTAAAGATAATAATTATAGAGTTACTCAATGAGTAATCTTTAGAATCTTTAAGTTAAGGCCCCCGTGAACATTGAGCAATCCACGGCGGCCCCAAGTCCGTGGAAGGCTTCCCAGCGGTGCCCTTAAGGGACACCGACTTATGGTCAGCAATATCAATGTTCGCTCCTTCCTACTGGAGCCAGATCGCAATGAAGGGTCTGCTTACCGGGGGCAGTTGAGCGCTTGGCGTGTCACCTTGAAAGGTGGTCGCACTGGTCGTCTCGGTCGTCTCGGTCGTTGCCCATGAAGGGAAACGGTAGGAATCTGGAAGATCCACAGAAATATTAATTTTTGTTTTCTGTGGTGTCCTCGCAATAGTGAGGGGTTATTAAATCCCTATTGACGTCCTTGCGGAATCCATGAGTGAAATCAGTCCACATCACTACCGTAGTAGGACGGAACGTCAAGAGGACCGTCATAGCCGTTGAACTCGAAAGGTTCCTCATCGACCACCTTACGGAGTGGACTGAAGTTCTCGGGGAGTTCGTCAAGAACGCTCAACCGGACAAGATAAGAGTTGCCCGTCTCGGTGTTGGTGTGTCGCTCGATGAGGTCACCAGTGTATGCGTCGGCGCCGAGGTGCTCGCTAACGATGTTGGCTGTGATGGAAATAGCTGGGATGCTGGACATGTCGTGGTCCTCCTGTGCGTTGGATGGGTGTGTCGCAACAGTGAGGGGAAATTAAATCAGTATCAGGAATGACCGGAACGGCTTAGATGGTCATGAACTACCACGCTCCTACGCTCACGCAGCAAGGCCAGGGACCCAGCGAGTCGATTAGATTTCTCATAGGAACGCGATCAAGTGCTGGGTTGGTGGACTCCTCAGCGTCATACGAGCCGGTCTTGCGAATGGTCGGGAGGACTTCCTCAGTGACCCACTTACGGAACGGCTCAGAGGTCGGGGAGTTGCCCCGAAGGAGCATCTGGTAGACCCAAGGCTCAGTGCCTGTCCCATAAACATGCGCTCTTCAAATTAAGACCGTTTAAATTGATCTTTAGTTACCTCTCTGCACAACCCGATAATAGCGAGCATTGAGTTCACAAGACATTTTTCACCGCTGGGCTTTTCTGGACAAATCCACCGATAAAAACTCTCCGAATCGAGATTGTCTTTACCAGTCATTAATCCCATAAGTCCTTCAAGCTTTTCAATCGATATCGGAGCGTTCGTCTTCTGATCAATCGGATGAGCTACATGCGCATTGCGCAAATCACCCACATTGAATTTCTTGACCTTTTTCATATGGCTGAAGAAATCCTCAACAACCGAAACCGGGAGCTTTTTTATAAAAGCCCCATAATGGTTTCTCAGTTCGTTTAGCTTAAAAAGGGACAGCACAATACTATGGTTGCAAACCCGCAGCCGACCACAAAGCTTTTCGATACCACCGGGCCCATTCCGATCCGCTGCAAGAACTTCCCGACCCATGCTAACGGCGGAAATCAGGTCAAGAACCAAGTCATTCAAGGCCCAGCTCAAATCATTAGCCACAATTTCATCATTCATCTAATTCATTCCCTAAATAAGCAAAGCGGTCTTGAGCGCATCAGCCATACGGCCAATCTCCACGGAACTTCCCGCACCATAGAGGTCGTTACTGATCGACCCCGAAGCGTGCCCCAAGATCGCCTCATTGATCTCCACTTGAGTCGCAACGGCCTTAAGCGCGCCTGCCAATGAGTGACGCAGCGAGTGGAAGGTTTGGGTCCGGTCAGCATTCAAGCTCAGGACATCCCGAAGGGCTCCATTGAGAACTGCAGAGAACTGACCAGCTCCCAGCTTGAACAGTCGGGAGTCTGCCTTTTCGACAAACTCACGGAATGCCTGAAGGTCGAACCCATAGGCCCCATCTGTAAGCGGTATGACACGCAGCGCATTCTTGGTCTTGGCTGTCTTACCATCGTTCCTATTGATGTCGATCACCCATACGCCAGCGACCTGCTTAACATCAGCCTTGGTCAACTGCCTGAGTTCCGCAATGCGGGTCCCAGTGATAACCCCAAGGGACAATGCCCAGCGTTGCCATGAGTCCATAGGAAGCGTCTTGGCGTGGGCCATGAGAGCCTTCATCTGATCCTGAGTGAACGCCTCACGGGCGCTATCAGTGCCCTTTGTTGGCTTCAGACCATCGGTCAGCGCCTTACTGATGTAATCGTTATTCACAGCCCAGTCCATGACCGTAGACAGTCGGGTCAGAATCTTCTTCACGGTGGATGGCTTGCGATCTTCAAGGAGCTTTGCCCTGAGGTTCTTCATGTCATCCCGCGTGTGGGTCTTCAGGTCCAAGTCACCGAGGATCGCCCCAATAGCCTCGCAGGACGACTTCACGTCCCGCATGGTGCTGGCCTGAATGTTGTCTTTGCGCTCCTCCATGTAGAGCCCTGAGAGGGTCTTGAAGGTCAACGGCTGAATTGGCAATACAGATAGGGACGGAGATAGGGCCACTGGCGTGCTACAAGACTCCCCTCTGAGGTCCCTAACGATCTCGACCAGCTTCCCCGGCCTGCCCTCCAAGCGCTCTTGAGCGGCCTCAATGATCTCTAACGCCTTGCCCACTGCCCGTTGCTGGTTAATGCTCAATGGCAGCTTGGCGCTGGCCTCACGGAGTGCCTGATGCTGCTCATCATTGATCATCTCGTAGGCGACCAGCGAGCTATCGCCATGCGCCATCGTCAGGCATGACTCAGCGATGTCTATCAGACGCTCACGGAGTTCGTCCCAAGTGGCCTCAGGGTTGTCGAAGTGGTACGCCTTGAGGGTCTGGAGGATTTCTTGGGAGATGGTCATTGCGGTGGCCTTGTCAGTCGTCCTGAGCGATAGCGTGAAGAAACCCGTAGCGGTGCCTTGAGGGCGAAGGCGAAGGTAATAGCGACCAGACCGGCGATAGTGGTACGGCTTGGCGAGGGCAGTTTGTAACAGGTTTGTCCCAGTTTGGGAGCGCTGGTTGATGGTCATCGGCTGAAACCCCTGTATCCATTGGGTTTAGCCTCACCGCGTCGAGTTCTACAGCAACTACAAGGTCAGCCGGGACTTGATCGAGTTGCGCAACCTGGCCCAGGTGGCCGAGTTGATGATTCGCTCAGCCATGGAACGCAAGGAAAGTCGTGGCCTGCACTACACGCTGGACTATCCGAAGATGCTGCCGGTCGCGCTGGACACTATTCTGGTGCCGTCCACCTACGCCGGCTGAACTTGAGTCGAACCCGCAGGCGTCGGTGCAGATCCGCCGCCTGCGAATCCCGGGGCACGCAAACAGACCGGATGCGCCGCTCGCCCCGCAGACGAACCCGCAGCAACACCACTAATGGCAGCGCGATACTGTCCGGACGAAGCTGCACCGCTTGCCATCCCGCCGCCCGGCTCCACAACTGCCAGCCATCGGCATCGCGACGCAAGCCGCGAAAGGCCTGCGCGTGGGTCAGCAGAATCTGGCGTGGCAATGCCCAAACGGCGTGCAGCAGGCAGCAAAAGGCGCCGAGCAGACTGGCCCAAAGCGGAATAGCGAGAAGATAAAGCGAACCCAGCGCGAACAGCTGGGCCAACAGATACACCGCCAGCAACTGCCGTGAGGCATGCCAGCGGCATTCGAAACCGTTACTTGGGCTGAACACGGTCCAGAATCATGCGGACCATGCGTTGAAGCTCCGGGTCTTCCGATTCGGCGCGCTCCATGAACCAGCCGAACATGTCCTGATCTTCGCATTCGAGCAACCTGACGTAGCAGGCGCGATCAACCTCGTTGAGGTGCGGATAAACCTCTCTAACAAATGGCACCAGCAACACGTCAAGCTCAAGCATGCCGCGGCGGCTGTGCCAGTAGAGGCGATTCAGTTCAACATCTTCGACCATGGAGCGCTCCTCAAATAGGCCGCAAGTATACAGCCCAACGCCCCGTAGAACAGTCGGCTTTGGTCGGGCACCGACGATCCTTTGTGAACTACCCATTTCAACAGCGCCCCCTTATCATGTCCGCCAGATTCTTTACCCTGCGATGACCCATGGCCGATTCTGCTTTTTTCTGCACGCTGTCTCATGAAGGTGTTCTGGCGGTCCGCGGCGCGGATGCCGGCAAGTTCCTGCAAGGTCAATTGACCTGCAACCTCAATTACCTGAGCGATACCCAGGCCAGCCTCGGCGCGCGTTGCACGCAGAAGGGCCGGATGCAGTCGAGTTTCCGCATTCTGCTCGAAGGTGACGGCGTGCTCATGGCCATGGCCAGCGAATTGCTGGAACCGCAACTGGCCGACCTGAAAAAGTACGCCGTGTTTTCCAAGTCCAAACTGACCGACGAAAGCGCTGCCTGGGTCCGCTTCGGCATCGATCATGGCGATGCCGCGCTCGGCAGCCTCGGCCTTGAACTGCCAGCGGAAACCGACCGGGTGGTGCGCAGTGACGGGCTGATCGCCATTCGTGTTTCACCCGATCGCGCCGAACTCTGGGTCAGCGCCGATCAAGCCGGGGCCATCAAGGGCAAGCTGTCCGCCCTGCTTGCCGAAGGCGACCTGAATCAATGGCTGCTGGGCCAGATCCGCGCAGGGATCGGCCAGGTGATGCCGGGCACCCGCGAGCTGTTCATCCCGCAAATGCTCAACCTGCAGGCTGTCGGAGGCGTGAGCTTCAAGAAAGGTTGCTACACCGGCCAGGAAATCGTCGCGCGGATGCAGTACCTGGGCAAACTCAAGCGCCGCCTGTATCGCCTGCAACTGGACGCCAGCGAACGGCCTGAACCTGGCACCCAGCTGTTTTCCCCGAGCCATGGCAGTTCAATCGGCGAAGTGGTACTGGCCGCCCATGGCGAACAACAGATCGAACTGCTGGCGGTGCTGCAAGCCGAAGCAGCGGAGGCCGGCGACATTCACGTCGGCGCGGTCGACGGCCCTGCCTTGCACTTGCTCGATCTGCCTTATCAACTGGACCGCGACCGCGAAATCCAGCGTTAACCGCAGTACTTTTTTGCAACACCAAGAGAACAGAAATGAGTGAGTTGGCGGAAAAGGTCCAAAGGGATTTGGTTGAGGCCATCGATAACGATGACCTGGTTCTGCCAACACTTCCGGAAGTGGCACTGCAGATTCGCAAGGCGGCAGAGGACCCTGAAGTCAGTATCAGCGCCCTGAGCAAAGTCATTGGCCGCGATACCGCGCTGTCGGCGCGCCTGATCAAAGTGGTCAATAGCCCGCTGCTGCGCGCGACCCAGGAAGTTACCGAGTTGCACACGGCCGTCACTCGCCTGGGGATCAACTACAGCAGTAACCTGGCCATCGGCCTGGTCATGGAGCAGATCTTCCATGCCCGCTCCGAGGTGGTGGAACAGAAAATGCGTGAAGTCTGGCGCAAGAGCCTGGAAATCGCCGGTGTCAGCTATGCGTTGTGTCGCCACTGCACCCAGCTCAAGCCCGATCAGGCAGCCCTTGGCGGGCTGGTGCATCAAATCGGCGTCCTGCCAATCCTGACTTACGCCGAAGATCACTATGATCTGTTGTCCGACCCGATCAGCCTCAACCATGTGATCGACCATATCCATCCGCTGCTCGGCGACAAATTGCTCAGGGTCTGGGAGTTTCCGGACATGCTGGTGCAGGTGCCGAGGCTCTACCTGAACTTCAAGCGACGGTCTGACCAGATCGATTATGTTGATCTGGTGCAGGTGGCCAGCCTGTACTGCTGCAAAGACACCGACCACCCGTTTGCCTGCATCGACCCCTTTAGCGTGCCAGCCTTCAACAAGCTTGGGATCGATTACGACAACAAGACCCTGTGCGCCGATCTGGAAGAATCACGCTCGATGTTTTATTAAGCATCAATGCAATTCCTGTGGCGAGGGAGCTAGCTTCCTCGCCACACATGCTTGACTCACTCCCCGGCAATAAAACTCACCCGCACTTTCAACCCCGCGCGCTCACCATCATGCAGGCTGATCTGCGCCAGGTGCGCGCGGCAGATCTCGCCGACAATCGCCAAGCCCAACCCGGACCCGGCCACTTGCTGGTTACGTCGGTAAAAACGTTCGAACACGCGATCACGCTCATCGAGCGGAATGCCCGGTCCATCGTCCTCAACCTCCAGCACCGCCGGGGCCGAGACTCGCAAAATCACGTTGCCGCCCGGTGGTGTATGGGCCAGCGCGTTATCCACCAGGTTGCTCAACAGTTCGTTGAGCAAGGTCGGCTCACCCCGCATCCACACCGGTTCGTCCGCTTCCAGCGCCAGCGCCACACCGCGCTTGTGGGCCAGCGGCGCCATGGCCATACCCAGGTCACGCGCCAGTTGACTGAGATCGAGCAACTGCGCGCCCCCTTCGGCAATCGCCCGGGCACCGTTTTCAACCCGTGCCAGGGAGAGCAATTGATTGGCCAGATGGGTCAAGCGATCGGTGCCCTGGGCGGCGGTTTCCAGCGTACTGCGCCAGGTTTGCGGTTCGCTTGAACGCAGGCCCAGTTCGAGCCGCGCCTTGAGCGCCGCCAAGGGGGTACGCAGTTCGTGGGCGGCATCGGCGATGAACTGCGCCTGACGCTCGAACTGCCCGCGCAGGCGTTCGGTAAAGTGATTGAGCGCACGCACCAGCGGCCACAACTCATGCTGCACTTCCACCAATGGCAATGGCCGCAGGTCATCCGGCTGGCGTTCTTCCACCGCCGAGCGCAAGCGCTCCAGCGGGCGTAGCGCGGCACTGACCGCAAACCACACCACCATCAGCGCACCAATGGCCAGCATGCCAAGACGCAGCAACGTGTCGGTCGCCAGGCTGCGGGCCATGCTGACGCGCGCCTCGTCGGTTTCCGCCACGCGAATTTCCGCCATGCCATTCATGTTCGGTTCGCTGACCGGTTTGAGCAGACTCACCACGCGTACGTTCTGCCCTCGATAAGTCGCATTGTAGAAACGCGCCAACGCCGGATAGTCATCGGTGCGCGGTGTCCCCGGTGGAGGTGGCGGAAGGTTTTCGTAACCGGAAATCAGCTTCTGATTGATATCGTTGACCAGGTAAAAAATCCGCCCGGCACTGTCGTAAGCGAACGTATCGAGCGCCACGTAAGGCACATCGGCGCTCAGCGTGCCGTCGCGCTGGGTCACGCCCGCCGCGATGGTCCGGGCCGAAGCGAGCAATGTCCGGTCATAAGCGGTGTCGGCCGCTTCGCGACCGTTCCAGTAGGCACTCAAACCACTGGCCAGCATCAACACCACCAACAACAGCGCCAGGTTCCACAGCAACCGCCAGCGCAGGCTGCTGGGCTTATGCATCGCGACTTTCCAGCAAATAACCGAGGCCACGGAAGGTCACGATGGCAACCGGCTGACCGTCGAGCTTCTTGCGCAAGCGATGTACGTAGATTTCGATGGCGTCGGGGCTGGCTTCCTCGTCGAGGCCAAATACCTGGGAGGCCAATTGCTCCTTGCTCATCACCCGGCCGGGACGGGCGATCAAGGCTTCGAGCACCGCTTGTTCACGGGAGGTCAGGGTCAGCAGTTCTTCGCCAAGGGTGAAACGGCGCGTGTCCAGGTCATAGGCCAGCACGCCGCAACGTTGCAGGCGCTCGCCACCGAGCACGCTACGCCGCAGCAGTGCCTTGACCCGGGCTTCGAGTTCGGTGAGTTCGAAAGGTTTGGCCAGGTAGTCGTCGGCACCCAGATTCAGCCCATGGACCCGATCCTTGACGTCGCTGCGCGCGGTCAACATCAACACCGGCAGGTTCTTGCCCCGCCCGCGCAAACGCGCCAACACCTCGAAACCATCCATGCGCGGCAAGCCGACATCGAGGATCGCCATGGCGTATTCCTCGCTGCCCAGCGCCAGGTCGGCGGCCACGCCGTCGTGCAGCACATCCACGGTCAACCCGGTGCTCTTGAGCGCCTGGGCGACACTTTCGGCGAGCTGCAGATGGTCTTCGACGAGCAGGACACGCATGGATCTTTACCTCATTCAGGGATGGTCGACGCCATTCTTTGGCGCGGAGTTTACAGCGGCGTCCGCCACTGTGAAGCCTGAAAAACCGTGAAAGTCAGCTGAAAGGTTAACGAAAGGTTAGCCCGTTACAGTCCAGCCACGGACAGTTTCGACTGCCGTCGCTGCTGCCACACAGCGATACGAAAAACGCCTCGAAGCGTTTTCGACAAATAAAAACAATAAACGGAGTCATTCATCCATGCAGTCCTTGCAGACCCAGGCTATCGCGCCTGCCCGCCTCTCCCGTTTCAGCCACACTGCGCTTGCCAGCGCTGCCGCCCTGGCCGGTTTTTCACCGTTGAGCCAGGCCGCCTTCATCGAAGACAGCTCGGCCACGTTCGAAACCCGCAACATGTACTTCAACCGCGACTTTCGCGACGGTACCAGCGCCCAACAATCCAAGCGTGACGAGTGGGCCCAGGGTTTCATGCTCAATCTGAAATCCGGTTACACCGACGGCACCGTGGGGTTCGGTGTCGACGCACTGGGCATGATGGGGGTCAAGCTCGACTCAAGCCCGGACCGGACGGGGACCGGCCTGTTGCCGACCGACGATGGGCGCGCCGTCAACGAATACTCCAAGCTCGGCCTGACCGGAAAAATGAAGATCTCCGCCAGCGAGCTGAAAGTCGGCACCTTGATTCCGGAACTGCCCATCCTCAAGCCCAACGACGGGCGCATCCTGCCGCAGACCTTCGAGGGCGGCATGCTGACCTCCAGGGAAATCAAGAACCTGACCTTCACCGGCGGGCGCCTGGACAAGGCCAAGGATCGCGACAGCACCGACTTCGAGGACATTGCCCTCAACAACAAGAACAGCCGCTTCGCCGGAACGGTGGCCGGCAAACACTTCGATTTTGGCGGCGTGGACTACAAGTTCACCGACAAGATCACCGGCAGCTACCACTTCGCCCAACTCGATGACGTCTACAACCAGCACTTTCTCGGACTGGTCGCTTCCAAGCCGTTCGGCCCCGGCACCTTTGCCAGCGACCTGCGGTTTGCCATCAGTGACGACCAGGGCCAGGCCCGTGGCGGCAAGATCGACAACAAGTCCCTCAACGGACTGGTGAGCTACGCCTTGAGCGGGCACAAATTCAGCGCCGGCTACCAGCACATGTCCGGCGACAGCGCGTTCCCCTATGTAGATGGCAGCGACCCGTACCTGGTGAACTTCGTGCAGATCAACGACTTTGCCGGCGCCGAAGAGCGCTCCTGGCAGGCGCGTTATGACTTTGACTTTGTCACCCTCGGCATCCCTGGCCTGAGCTTCATGAGCCGTTACGTGAGCGGTGACAACATCAAGCTCAAGAACGGTGACGAAGGCAAGGAATGGGAACGCAACAGCGAGATTAAATATGTTGTACAAAGCGGCGCACTCAAGGATGTCGCCGTCCGCCTGCGCAATGCCACCTACCGTTCCAACTACTCCGCTCGCGATGCCGATGAAGTGCGTCTGCTGGTGAGCTATAGCGTTGCCCTTTGGTAATTCAGTAAGTCCATAACAACAACTCCCAAGGAGACTTGAATGAACCTGTCAATGCGTAAAATCGCCCTCGCCGCCAGCGTCCTGCTGTTCACCGGCCAGGCACTCGCCGAGCCCAAACGCCCCGAATGCATCGCCCCGGCCTCGCCAGGGGGTGGTTTCGACCTGACCTGCAAACTGGCGCAAAGCGCGCTGGTCAACGAAAAATTGCTGACCAAACCGATGCGCGTGACCTACATGCCCGGCGGCGTCGGCGCAGTGGCGTACAACGCGGTCGTCGCCCAGCGTCCGGCCGATGCCGGCACCCTGGTGGCCTGGTCCAGCGGTTCGCTGTTGAACCTGGCGCAAGGCAAGTTCGGGCGTTTCGATGAAACCAACGTGCGCTGGCTCGCCGCCGTGGGTACCAGCTATGGCGCCATCGCGGTGAAAAGCGATTCGCCCTACAAGACCCTGGACGATCTGGTGCAGGCGTTGAAGAAAGATCCGAGCAAAGTCGTGATCGGTTCCGGCGGCACCGTTGGCAGCCAGGACTGGATGCAGACCGCACTGATCGCAAAGGCCGCCGGCATCAATCCGCGTGACCTGCGTTACGTCGCCCTCGAAGGAGGCGGTGAAATCGCGACCGCCCTGCTCGGCGGCCACATCCAGGTCGGCAGCACCGACATTTCCGACTCCATGCCGCACATCCAGAGCGGCGATATGCGCTTGCTGGCG
Organism: Pseudomonas mohnii; assembly: GCF_900105115.1. Classification (NCBI taxonomy): domain Bacteria; kingdom Pseudomonadati; phylum Pseudomonadota; class Gammaproteobacteria; order Pseudomonadales; family Pseudomonadaceae; genus Pseudomonas; species Pseudomonas mohnii. Next base: position 4,973,462 of record NZ_FNRV01000001.1, on the reverse strand, counting down.
GTGTTCGCCGACAAGCGTCTCGACGAGCCGGAAATGAAAGACATCCCGACCGCCAGGGAACAAGGCTACGACATCGTCTGGCCGGTGGTTCGCGGTTTCTACCTCGGGCCGAAAGTCAGCGATGAAGATTACGCCTGGTGGAAAGCGGCCTTTGACAAGCTGCTGGCGTCCGAAGAGTTCGCCAAGTTGCGCGATCAACGTGAACTGTTCCCGTTCGCCATGACCGGCCCCGAGCTGGACACCTACGTGAAGAAACAGGTGGCGGACTACAAGGTGCTGGCCAAAGAGTTCGGCCTGATTCAGTGATCGTCTCTGTCTAGCTAGCGGCTGCGGCTCCGGTTTGCGGGGCCGCGGCACAGGAGTTCCCCATGCTCTTACAACGCATTTTTGCATCGGTGCTGTTGCTGGCCTGTGTTGGCCTGGCGCTGATGGCGTGGCCGTATCAAGCGGCTTTTTCCTACGAACCGGTGGGTCCTCGGGCCTTTCCACTGCTGATGCTTGGCCTGATGAGTGCGGCGCTGCTGTACATGGTTTTTCGCCCGGCACCGATCAAGCACAGCGCTGACGAGCCGCCACTGGACCGCGCGACCCTGAACAAAATCGGCCTCTGCGTGGTGCTGTTGCTGGTGTTCGCCGGTGCCTTCGAACCCCTCGGCTTCATCATCGCCAGCATCCTCACCGGCGTGCCGATGGCGCGCCTGTATGGCGGCCGCTGGCTGCCCAGTGTCGTGATCATCAGCCTGATGGCCGTCGGCCTCTACCTGCTGTTCGACAAGTTGATGGACGTGCCGCTGCCCCTTGGCGTGCTCGACGTTCTGGAGAACTGAAATGGATACTCTTGGCTATTTGGGTCAGGGTTTTGGCGTTGCGCTGAGCCCGTACAACCTGGTGACCGCCCTCTGCGGCACCCTGATCGGCACGGTCGTGGGACTGTTGCCAGGCCTGGGGCCGATCAACGGCGTGGCACTGCTGATCCCGATCGCATTCGCCCTCGGCCTGCCACCGGAGTCGGCACTGATCCTGTTGGCGGCGGTGTACCTGGGCTGCGAATACGGCGGCCGGATCAGCTCGATCCTGCTGAACATCCCTGGCGAAGCCTCCACCGTGATGACCACCCTCGACGGCTATCCGATGGCCCGCAAAGGCCTGGCCGGTGTGGCCTTGTCGCTCTCGGCGTGGAGCTCGTTCATCGGTGCCTTCATCGCCACCTGCGGCATGGTGCTGTTCGCCCCGCTGCTGGCGAAATGGGCAATTGCCTTCGGACCGGCGGAATATTTCGTACTGATGGTGTTCGCGATTGTCTGTCTCGGCGGCATGGCCGGTGATCGTCCGCTCAAGACCTTCATCGCGGCGCTGATCGGCCTGTTCCTGTCGACCGTCGGCATCGACGCCAATAGCGGCGTGTACCGTTTCACCGGCGATAACATCCACCTGACCGACGGCATTCAATTCGTGGTGCTGGTGCTGGGCCTGTTCTCCATCAGCGAAATCCTCCTGCTGCTGGAAAAGACCCACCACGGTCAGGAAGCGGTGAAAGCCACTGGGCGGATGATGTTCAACTTCAAGGAAGCGGCATCGGTGTTCGTGGTGAACATTCGTTGCGGCGTACTCGGTTTCATCATGGGTGTATTGCCAGGTGCCGGTGCGACCCTGGCCAGTGCCGTGGCCTACATGACCGAGAAACGCATCGCGGGCGCCAAGGGTACGTTCGGCCAAGGCGATATGCGCGGCCTGGCCGCACCGGAAACCGCCATTGGCGGCGCGGCCTGCGGTGCGCTGGTGCCGATGCTGACCCTCGGTGTACCCGGCTCGGGCACCACGGCAGTGATGATCGGCGCACTCTCGCTGTACAACATCACGCCGGGGCCGCTGTTGTTCCAACAGCAACCCGACATCGTCTGGGGCCTGATTGCCTCGTTGTTCATCGCCAACGTCATGCTGGTCATCCTCAATATCCCGATGATCCGTATTTTCACGCGCATCCTCGCCGTGCCGAACTGGGCACTGGTACCGGTGATCGCCATCATTACCGGGATCGGCGTCTACGCGGTGCACGCGACCACCTTCGACCTGTTCCTGATGATCGGCATCGGCATCTTCGGCTACATCCTGCGCAAACTGGATTTCCCGTTGTCGCCCCTGCTGCTGGGCTTCATCCTCGGTGGCTTGATGGAGCAGAACCTGCGTCGTGCCCTGTCGATTTCCAACGGAGCGCTGGAAATCCTCTGGTCGAGCCCAATCACTTTCGGTTGCTGGGTCCTGACGGCGATCATGCTGTTGATGCCGATCATCCGTATCTGGCGTAAACGTTCGGCCGCGCAACGCGCCATCGCCGATGTCTGATCGGTTGCCCCTCAAAAACGGGTGGGGTACACCGCTGGTCGGCCTGCTGGGCGGTTACCTCGCCAGCCAGGTCGGCTGGCCGCTGCCATGGATGGTCGGCTCGTTGCTGGCGATCATCCTGGTGCGCTGCCTGACCTCCTGGCAATTGGCGGAAATCCCTGGCGGCCGCAAGTGCGGCCAGTGGATCGTCGGTATCGGCATCGGCCTGCACTTCACCCCGGTGGTGATGGAGCAGGTGCTCAGTCATTTCGGGCTGATCTTCTTTGGCGCATTGGTCACCAGCCTGTCCGCGGTGGTCGGGGTCTGGTTGATGCGGCGCACCGGTGAAGATCGAGCCACCGCATTCTTCTCCAGCATGCCCGGTGGCTCCGGGGAGATGGTCAACCTCGGCGCCCGCAATGGCGCGGTACTCAGCCGCGTTGCCGCCGGACAAAGCCTGCGGGTACTGGTCGTCGTGCTTTGTGTGCCGGCGGCGTTCAAGTATTTGTTGGGCGACGGCGCACCGGTCTCCCACGCCACCGCCGTGGACTGGCGCTGGCTGGCCCTGCTGTTCCCGGCCGGCGCGTTGGCGGCGTGGCTCTGGGAACGCCTGCGTCAACCCAACCCGTGGCTATTCGGCCCATTATTGGTGAGTGCGGCAGTGAGCATTGGTTGGGATTTGCACATCGGCCTGCCCCAGGGCGGCAGTCAGATCGGTCAGTGGCTGATCGGCAGCGGCCTGGGTTGTCACTTCAATCGGGAGTTTTTCCGACGCGCGCCATCGTTCATGGGCCGCACCCTGATCGGCACGGTGCTGACCATGCTGATCGCCACGGCGGCGGCATTGGGCTTGAGCGCGCTGACCCGTCTGGATCTGCGTTCATTGACCCTGGGCATGATGCCTGGCGGGATTGCCGAGATGAGCCTGACGGCGGAAACCCTGCAACTGTCGGTGCCACTGGTGACGGCGATGCAGGTGATGCGGCTGTTGTTTGTGCTGTTTCTGGCGGAGCCGCTGTTCCAGTATTGGAACCGCAAGCCCGAGTGATACCGAGTCACTGTGGCGAGGAAGCTTGCTCCCTCGCCCAAAATGCCCTCAGCCTTCCTGAACCGGCGGCAGACGCCATTCGATCGGCGTCTCGCCGTTCTGTTCCAGGAACTTGTTGGTCCGACTGAAGTGCCCGCACCCGAGGAAGCCACGATAAGCCGACAACGGTGACGGGTGTACCGACGTCAGGACCAGATGCTTGGTCGCATCGATCAGCTTCTGCTTGCTCTGGGCATGGGCGCCCCACAGCATGAACACCAGATGCGGCTGCTGCTGGCTGACGACTTCAATGATCCGGTCGGTGAAAAACTGCCAGCCCTTGTCCTTGTGCGCATTGGCATTGGCGCGCTCGACCGTCATGGTGGTGTTGAGCATCAACACGCCCTGATCGGCCCAGCTCTGCAGATAGCCGTGGTTGGGAATGTCGATGTTCAGGTCACGCTTCAACTCTTTATAGATGTTCACCAGCGATGGCGGCGCCGGGACACCCGGTTGCACCGAAAAGCACAAACCGTGCGCCTGGCCCGGACCGTGGTAGGGGTCCTGGCCGAGGATGACGACCTTGACCTTGTCCAACGGCGTCGAGTTGAGCGCGTTGAAAATCATCGGGCCCGGTGGATAGATTTCCTTGCCGGCCGCCCGCTCCTCTTGCAGGAATTTTCGCAACTCCGCCATGTAGGGCTGGTCGAACTCAGCACGCAGCGCCTCCTTCCAGCTCGGTTCGAGTTTGATACGGTCGTCAGCAGTCATGGTCATATCCGGTAAAAACAATGGGGCGAACCCTAAGAAGGCCCACCACGCTTGTCAATTGATCTGACGCAGATCCGGCACTTTCCCACACAACGATCATACTTAACCCTCAAATTCCCGATCGAGGTCACGATGAATCTGCACTTCGAAGAACTCACCGGCACCGACGGCGCGCGCATCGGTATCGCCAGCCTGGATGCCGAAAAGTCGCTGAACGCCCTGTCCTTGCCGATGATCAAGGCCTTGCGCGTTCAACTGGACGCCTGGGCCAACGAGCCGCAAATCGTCTGCGTATTGTTGCGCGGTAACGGCGCCAAGGCTTTTTGCGCCGGCGGCGAAGTGCGCAGCCTGGTCGAAGCCTGTCGCGCCCATCCCGGCGAAGTGCCACCCCTGGCCGCGCAGTTCTTTGCCGCGGAGTATCGCCTGGACTTCAGCCTGCACACTTACCCCAAACCCTTGATCTGCTGGGGCCATGGCTATGTGCTTGGCGGTGGCATGGGCCTGCTGCAAGGGGCGAGCATTCGCATTGTCACGCCAAGCAGTCGCCTGGCGATGCCGGAGATCAGTATTGGCCTGTACCCGGATGTCGGAGCCAGTTGGTTCCTGTCACGCCTGCCCGGCAAGCTCGGCTTGTTCCTTGGCCTGACCGGCGCCCACATGAACGCGCGTGATGCGATCGATCTGGACCTGGCCGACCGTTTCCTGCTCGATGAACAGCAAGAGGCACTGATCGAAGGCTTGTTGCAATTGAACTGGCAGGAACAGACGCCGAGGCAGCTCAACAGCCTGCTCAAGGCCTTGCAGCAGCAAGCCGTTGCCAAGATGCCCGAAGCCCAATGGTTGCCGCGGCGCCAGCGTATCGATGAGCTGTTGGATGTCAGTGATGTGGGGTGCGCCTGGAAGGCCATCAGCACGCTGCGCGATCACTCGGATCTGCTGCTCAGCCGCGCGGCGCGGACCCTGAGCGAAGGTTCGCCGCTGACCGCGCACCTGGTATGGGAACAAATCATCCGTGCGCGGCATATGTCACTGGCTCAAGTCTTCCAGATGGAATACACCCTGAGCCTCAATTGCTGTCGCCATCCGGAGTTCAGCGAAGGCGTGCGTGCACGGTTGATCGACAAGGATCAAAAGCCTCACTGGCACTGGCCCGATATCAACAACGTACCGAAGGCCGTGGTGGAGGCGCATTTCCACAAGGTTTGGGAGGGTCGCCATCCACTGGCGGATCTGTCGGAGTATTAAATAAAACTGTAGGAGCGAACCTGCTCGCGATGCTGGGTCAGTTACCGCTGTGGTGACTGATCCTCCATCGCGAGCAGGCTCGCTCCTACAGGGATTTTTGCTTAAGCCGGATTAACGGTGGTCACCCCGGCCGTCGTGATTGCCCCGACCGTTATGGTCGCCTCGGTCGTCGTGATTGTGGTTGCGGCCGCCACCACGGTGGTCATTGTCCCAATTGCCGCGGTTACGGCCGTCCCAGCCGCGATTCTGATACGCCCGGTAGTCGGCCCGCGACGGCTGGTAGTAACGCGGAGCCGGTTGATAGATCCGCGGTTGCGAGTAATAGCGCGGGGTTGGCTGGTAGTACCGCGCAGGCGGGGCGTAATACCGTGCCGGTGGCGAATAGTAACCACCGCCATTGGAATAATAGGAACTGCCGCCGGCGTAATAGGTCGGTGCTGGCGAGCTATAGACCTCGGAACTGTAGTAACCGGCTCCTCCATCGGGATAAGCCACGCATCCACCCACGGACAATCCCAACACTGCAATCAGTAGAATTCGGCGCAGCTTTTTTTGATAGAGCATGGCGGCCTCCTGGACCGCGGGTGAGCCACACCAGCGACGCTGGCAGGCGACAGTCGATGATTCGGTGACTGTCGAAACATCTGACATCAAATTCCGGATCTGGTGCGATCTAGTAACAACTTGAAACATCTCGCCGGTGAAAGGTTTTTCATCTATTCAGCCGCTGATTAATGGTGACCTGCGTGGTATCCGCCGCGGTAATAACGCGCCCCATGCCCGCCCCAATAGTAATAGCGATAGCCACCATAGAAACGTGGACCGGCGTAGTAGTAACCGGGGCCGTAGTAGTAGGAATAAGGCGCGTAGCCAGGATAGTAATAAGGCGCGGGATACACATCGTAGGGGCCGGCGTAGTAATAACAGCCGCAAAGCCCCAGACCGAGCACAACGACCAGCAACACACGACGAAACATGGCGGCCTCCTGAAAGACCCGCCGTCGGGACCAACCGACTGACACCTGTTTTGACTCGCAATCCGCGTCCGAGTGCAGTGCCCTGCCGGCCTTCGGATCAGTGGCCGGCACGTCCCATTGCGGTGCGCGCACGCACCATCACAAGGCAGCCCTTCCCACTGCCGGCCCACGCACCTCACGCCTGAGCCGCATTCCAGAGCGCTTCAAGCGACTTGGCACGGCTCTCGCTTTAACAACAGCGTGCAGGAGTCACTACAGGTTCGCGGCACCACAATTTGCAATGGCTAACTAGGGTTCCGGCTCGCAATCGCGAGTGACTGGTCCGAGAGTTGGCGACCTCCAGTTGAGGTTACACGGCGGGACAAAAGCCCGGGAGACAAGCCACCGTTCGCGGTGCCGCTGCCTTCCTGTCCGTCCTTGACCAACTGGAGAACCACCATGTCCCAGCTTCGTTTACCCGCCTTGCTCGCCGCCGCCTTCGCCGCCCTCGTGAGCCTCTCTTCCCAAGCCGCGCAGAAAGACCACTTTAGCGTCTGCTGGACCATCTATGCCGGCTGGATGCCCTGGGAATACGCCGGCAGCCAAGGCATCGTCGACAAATGGGCGAAGAAGTACGGCATCAAGATCGATGTGGTCCAGCTCAATGACTATGTCGAATCGATCAACCAATACACCGCCGGCCAGTTCGACGGTTGCACCATGACCAACATGGATGCGCTGACCATCCCCGCCGCCGGTGGCGTCGACAGCACCGCGCTGATCGTCAGCGACTTCTCCAACGGCAATGACGGCATCGTGCTCAAGGGCGAAGGCAAGAAAGTCGCCGACCTCAAGGGCATGGACGTCAACCTCGTCGAACTGTCGGTGTCCCATTACCTGCTGGCCCGTGCCCTGGATTCGGTGGACCTCACCGAGAAAGACCTGAAAGTGGTCAACACCTCCGACGCCGATATCTCGGCGGCCTTCAACACCGATCAGGTCAACGCCGTGACCACCTGGAACCCGATGCTCTCGGACATCAAGGCCAAGCCTGCGGTGACCGAAGTGTTCAACTCCAGCCAGATCCCCGGCGAAATCATGGACATGATGGTGGTCAACTCCCAGACCCTCAAAGACAACCCGGCCCTGGGCAAAGCCCTGACCGGCGCCTGGTTCGAAGTCGTCGAACTGATGAACGCGAAAAACGCCGCGAGCAAAAGCGCGCTGGAGCACATGGCCAAAGCCTCGGGCACTGACCTGGCCGGTTTCCAGGCTCAGCTGGACACCACCAAGTTGTTCGCCACGCCTCAAGAAGCCCTGGCGTTCAGCACCAGCAAGCAATTGCCGGAAACCATGCGCAGGGTCGCCGAGTTTTCGTTTCAGCACGGCTTGCTGGGTGAAGGCGCCAAGGACACCAGCGCGGTCGGCATGGCCTTCGCCAACGGCGTGACCAGCGGCGACAAGGGCAACCTCAAGCTGCGCTTCGATCCGAGTTACGTGCAGATGGCCGCCGACGCCAAGCTGTAAGAAGAGGACTTGGCCATGCGCCTGATCAATCGTCACCCGGACAGCCCGAGCCGCCTGTTGTTGGTGATCCTGCCGTTCGCCCTGGTGCTGTTCGCCTATTTCATGGGCTCGGCCGAACGGCTGACGGACAACCCCAACGACAAGTTGCTGCCCAGCGCCGTGCAGATGACCGATGCGGTCAAACGCCTGGCCTTCGTCGCCGACAGCCGCACCGGTGAATACGTACTGTGGCAGGACACCGCCTCCAGCCTGCGCCGCCTGGCCATCGGCCTGGGCATCAGCGCGCTGGCCGGGCTGTGCCTGGGCATGGCCGCTGGCACCCTGCCGCTGTTCGGCGCGCCGCTGTCGCCAATGCTGACGGTGCTGTCGATGGTGCCGCCACTGGCGATCCTGCCGATCCTGTTCATCGTCTTCGGCCTAGGGGAATTGTCGAAGGTGATGCTGATCGTGATCGGCATCACCCCTGCCCTGGCCCGAGACCTGGAGCAGCGCGCCCGGGACATTCCCGTGGAGTTGCTGATCAAGGCCCAGACCCTCGGCGCCTCGACCTGGACCCTGATGCTGCGAGTGGTGCTGCCGCAGTTGCTGCCGCGCCTGTTGATCTCGCTGCGGCTGATGCTCGGTTCTGCGTGGCTGTTCCTGATTGCCGCCGAAGCCATCGCCTCCACCGACGGCCTCGGCTACCGGATCTTCCTGGTGCGCCGCTACCTGGCCATGGACGTGATTCTGCCCTACGTGGTGTGGATCACCCTGCTCGCCTGGCTGATGGATTGGGGGCTCAAATACCTGACCCGTCGCGCGTTTCCCTGGTATGAGGGGGCGGCCAAATGAGCTTCATCACAGTGAAAAACGTCTGGCAGCAATACGCCGATCAGGTGGTGCTCGAAGGCCTGAACCTGAACATCAATGAGGGTGAGTTCTGCACCCTGGTCGGCGCGTCCGGTTGCGGCAAGTCAACCTTCCTGCGCCTGTTGCTGGGCCAGGAGCGCGCCAGTCGCGGCGAGATCCTGCTCGACGGCCAGCCGCTGGCCGGTGAACCGGACGCCAGTCGTGGCGTGGTGTTTCAGCGCTATTCGGTGTTCCCGCACCTGAGCGTACTGGACAACGTCGCCCTCGGCCTGGAACTGCCGCGCTCGCCGCTGTTTGGGCGTTTGTTCGGCAGCGCCAAAAAAGAGGCCCGTGAACAGGCTTCGGTGCTGCTGCACAAAGTCGGCCTCGGGCACTCGCTGGACAAGTACCCGGCGCAGCTTTCCGGTGGCATGCAGCAACGCTTGGCCATCGCTCAGGCGTTGGTCATGAAGCCGCGTGTGTTGCTGCTCGATGAGCCCTTCGGCGCCCTCGATCCGGGTATCCGCAAAGACATGCACGCCTTGTTGCTGGAGCTGTGGCGCGAAACCCGACTGACAGTGTTCATGGTCACCCATGACCTGTCCGAAGGCTTCAGCCTCGGCACGCGCCTGCTGGTGTTCGACAAGGTCCGCGTCGACCCGCACGCCCCCGGTGCCTATGGCGCGCGCATCACCTACGACATCCCTTTGAACAGCGACCGCCGCGCCCAACGTGCCGCCGTCGACGCCCTGCCGATGCCACTGGCAGGCACGCTTCGTATCGCTTAGAGGAACTCTGAAAATGACTGATTCGACTCAACTGTTCCCGCCCTTCGCCGAAGAAATGCTCCCCGGCGGCGGCCATCGCTCCTTCGTCCTGAAACGCGGCCAACTGCTGCGCCTGACCGACCTGCGCGGCGGCGCCAACGTCAGCCTGACATTGCTCAACGCCAATGAAAAAACCGAACGCCTGAACTTGCCCGACAGCCTCAAATGCCAGCACACCGCCAAGCTCACCACAGGCCATTGCCTGTACTCGGACATGGGCCGCGTATTGGCCGCCATCACCGCCGACACCTGCGGCTGGAGCGACAGCCTCGGCGGCGTACTGTGCGCTGAAGAAGTCGCGGAAAAATATGGCGCCGGCCGCTATCAGGAACTGCGCAACGGCTTCTTCCGCAACGGCACCGACAACCTGCTGGTGGAACTGGGCAAGTGGGGGCTGGGCCTGTCGGACTTGCTGATGACCCTCAATCTGTTCAGCCGGGTGAACGTCGACGATGCCGGGCGTTTCCACTTCGTCGAAGGCCATTCGAAGGCCGGCGATTACATCGAGCTGTACGCGCCGATGGACACCCTGGTGGTGCTCACCGCCCTGCAACACCCGATGGACCCGTCGCCGGACTATGCACCCAAACCGCTGAAGCTCAGCTGGATGAACGCCGACGCCAGCGTCGCCGAACACTGCCGCACCTCGCGCCCGGAAAACGAGCGCGGCTTCATCAACACCGACCGTCTGTTCGCCTGAGGATCGCTGCCATGTCACTCGCTATCGCCACCGCCGCTACCACCAACCGGCAGCCAGAAACCGCGATCTACCGCGCCACCATCCCCGCCGGCGAACCCTGGCTGATGGAGGTCAAGGCTGGCCAGACCCTGCGCATCCTTGACCTGGAAGGCAACCAGGCTGTCGACACCCTGTTCTACAGCGTCGCCAACCCGAAAGAACGCTACGACGTGCAACGCACCTTGCGTCGGCAGAACAGCGTCTACCTGAGCACCGGCAGCGTGCTGTATTCCAACCTCGGCAAGCCGATGCTGACCCTCGTCGCCGACACCTGCGGCCGTCACGACACCCTCGGCGGCGCCTGCGCACAAGAGAGCAACACCGTGCGTTACGCCCTGGAAAAACGCTACATGCACAGCTGCCGCGACAACTACCTGCGCGCCTGCGTGCACGACGGGCGCCTGGGCAAGGGCGACATCGGGCCGAACATCAACTTCTTCATGAACGTGCCGGTCACCGCTGACGGCGGCCTGACCTTCGAGGACGGGATTTCCGCGCCCGGCAAATACGTCGACCTGCGCGCCGAGATGGACGTGATCGTGCTGATCTCCAACTGCCCGCAACTGAACAACCCGTGCAACGCCTACAACCCGACGCCTGCGGAGCTACTGGTATGGAACTGAAACTCAACCGTTTGCGCCGCTGGTTGTTTGCCCTGTCCCAGGCCCGTTCGGGGCAGTGCACCAAACCTAAAGAACACCACCAGCCACTGTAGGAGCGAGCCTGCTCGCGAAAAACCAGAGGCCACCGCTGGGCATCTGGTGCTACGCGTCATCGTTCACGTCCATCGCGAGCAGGCTCGCTCCTACAGGGGTGAGCGTTGAAGAAAAAAAGATTTTTCCGTCGGGGACGACCCCGGCGCTCATCGAAAACTGCGGGACGGCCCGCATCCCCTTCAGGGGTTATGCCATGTTCGAAAAAGTCCTGATTGCCAACCGTGGCGCCATTGCCTGCCGCATCCTGCGTACCTTGCGCGACCTGCAAGTCCAGGGCGTTGCCGTTTACTCCGAAGCCGATGCCGCCAGCCTGCACATCCTGCACGCCGATGAAGCCCACAGCCTCGGTGAAGGCGCGGCCTCCGGCACTTATCTGGCGGTCGACAAAATCCTCGCCATCGCCAAGGTCACTGGCGCCACGGCGATTCATCCCGGCTACGGATTTCTGTCGGAAAACGCCGCGTTCGCCGAAGCCTGCGAAAGCGCCGGCATTGCGTTTATCGGCCCGACGCCAGAGCAGCTGCGCGTGTTTGGCCTCAAACACACCGCCCGCGCCCTGGCCAAACAACACGGTGTGCCGATGCTCGAAGGCACCGAGTTGCTCGACAGCCTCGACGCGGCCCTGATCGCTGGCGAGCAGGTCGGCTACCCGGTCATGCTCAAAAGCACCGCCGGCGGTGGCGGCATCGGCATGCGCGTGTGCCGCAGCGCGGCCGAGTTGAGCGAATCCTTCGAGGCCGTGAAGCGCCTCGGCCAGAACAACTTCAGCGATGCTGGCGTGTTCATCGAGAAGTACATTCAGCGCGCCCGGCACCTGGAAGTGCAGGTGTTCGGCGATGGCCGTGGCGAGGTGATTGCCCTCGGTGTGCGCGATTGTTCGGTGCAACGGCGCAACCAGAAAGTCCTCGAAGAAACCCCGGCGCCGAACCTGCCCGACGGCATGGCCGATGAGCTCTGCGCAGCGGCGATCAAACTGGCCAAAGCGGTGAATTACCGCAGCGCCGGCACCGTCGAGTTTGTGTTCGACAGCGATGCCCAGCGCTTCTATTTCCTGGAAGTGAACACCCGCCTGCAGGTGGAGCACGGTGTTACCGAACAGGTGTGGGGTGTGGACCTGGTGCGCTGGATGGTGCAACTGGCGTCCGGTGATTTGCCGCCACTGCACGCCTTGCGTCAGGGATTAAGGCCGGAAGGTCATGCGATTCAGGCGCGCTTGTATGCGGAAGATCCGGGCCGGGATTTTCAACCCAGTCCAGGCTTGCTGACAGCTGTGAATTTTCCCGCCGCCAACGGCATCCAACTGCGCATCGACACCTGGGTCGAGGCCGGTTGCGAGATCCCGCCGTACTTCGACCCGATGATCGCCAAGGTCATCAGCTGGGCACCGACACGCGAACAGGCCCGCGCCGATCTGCATCAAGCCTTGGGCGACAGCCTGCTCTACGGCGTGGAGACCAACCGCGATTACCTGCGGCAGATTCTGCTCGATGCGCCCTTCGCCAGCGGCCAGCCATGGACCCGCTGCCTGGAAGGCCTGGTGTATCAGGCCAACACCTTCGAAGTGCTGAGCGCCGGTACCCAGACCAGCGTTCAGGACTATCCGGGGCGCCTCGGCTATTGGGCAGTCGGCGTACCGCCGTCGGGGCCGATGGACAGTCGCGCGCTGCGCCTGGGCAACCGTCTGCTCGGTAACGATGAGGGGGCGGCAGCGCTGGAAATCACCATGAGCGGGCCATTGTTGCGCTTCAATTGCGACGCGGTGGTGGCAGTGACCGGGGCAGAGATTCCCCTGACGCTGAACGGTGAATCGGTGCCAATGAATACGGCGCTCCTGGTTCCGGCCGGCGCGGCCTTGAGTCTCGGCACCATGGCCGGGGCCGGCGCGCGCAGCTACCTGTGCCTGCGTGGTGGCCTGCAAGTACCGGATTATCTGGGCAGCAAAAGCACCTTCACCCTCGGCCAGTTCGGCGGCCATGGCGGTCGCGCCTTGCGGGCGGGTGATGTGTTGCATGTACCGGCGTTGAATGACCGCAGCGTCGGTGCGCAACTGCCTGAAACTCAAGCCTGCGATTTGCCTGCCGTGCGGCAGATCCGGGTGATTTATGGCCCCCATGGCGCACCGGAATACTTCACCGAAAACTACATCGGCACCTTCTTCGCGACGCAGTGGGAAGTGCATTTCAACTCAAGCCGAACCGGCGTGCGACTGATCGGGCCGAAGCCCGAATGGGTGCGTGCCGACGGCGGTGAAGCCGGCCTGCATCCCTCCAACATCCATGACAATCCGTATGCCATCGGCGCCGTTGATTTCACTGGCGACATGCCGGTGATCCTCGGTCCGGACGGCCCGAGCCTGGGCGGGTTTGTCTGCCCGGTGACGGTGATCGAGGCGGATCTCTGGCAGCTGGGGCAGCTCAAGGCCGGGGATAAGGTGCAGTTTGTGCCGGTCGATATCAAAACTGCCCGCCACCTCGTGTTGAAATGGGATCAATGTGGGAGCGGGCTTGCCAGCGAAAGCGGTGTATCAGACACATCAATCCTGCCTGACAGGGCCCCATCGCTGGCAAGCCAGCTCCCACAGGGGGTTGTGTCGCCTGTGGTTTTGGACATTGGGCAGGACGATACGCGGTTGGTGGCGCGCCTGTCCGGTGATACTCACCTGCTGCTGGAAATCGGCGCGCCGGAACTGGACCTGGTCCTGCGTTTCCGCGCCCACGCCCTGATGCAGGCACTGGAAAGCAAACGCCTGCACGGCGTGATCGACCTGACACCGGGAATCCGCTCGCTGCAAGTGCACTACCAGCCCGAACAACTGCCGCTGGCCGATCTGCTCGGTATCGTCGCCGGCGAATGGGACGCCGTGTGCGCGGCCAAAGACCTGCAAGTGCCGTCGCGCATCGTCCATCTGCCACTGTCCTGGGACGACCCGGCGTGCCAGTTGGCGATCGAGAAATACATGACCACCGTGCGCAAGGACGCGCCCTGGTGCCCGAGCAACCTGGAGTTCATCCGGCGCATCAACGACCTGCCGAACCTCGATGAAGTGCAGCGCACGGTGTTCGATGCCAGCTATCTGGTGATGGGCCTGGGCGATGTGTACCTCGGCGCACCGGTCGCCACACCGCTCGATCCGCGCCATCGCCTGGTGACCACCAAGTACAACCCGGCCCGTACCTGGACCGCCGAGAACTCGGTGGGCATCGGTGGCGCCTACATGTGCGTGTATGGCATGGAAGGCCCCGGCGGATATCAGTTCGTCGGGCGCACGCTGCAGATGTGGAATCGCTACCGCGAAGTCGCCGCGTTCGACGGCAAACCGTGGTTGCTGAGATTCTTCGACCAGATCCGTTTCTACCCGGTGAGCGCCGATGAACTGCTGCGCATCCGTCGGGATTTTCCCCTCGGGCGTTTCGACCTGAACATCGAACACAGTCAGTTGAACCTCGCCGACTACCAGGCGTTTCTGGCCCGGGAAGCCGAAACCATCGCCGCGTTTCGCAGCCAACAACAGGGCGCTTTCAATGCCGAGCGCGAACGCTGGATCGCCAGCGGCCAGGCGCATTTCGACAGCGAAGAGCTGGTCGCGCAAACCACCGAAGACGCACCGCTGGCCAGCGGTCAGCAGAGCGTCGACAGCCACATCGCCGGCAACCTCTGGCAGGTCCAGGTGGACACCGGCACGCGGGTCGAGGCCGGTGATGTGCTGGTGATTCTAGAGTCGATGAAGATGGAAATCCCGCTGCTCGCGCCGATGGCCGGCGTTGTGCGGGAGATTCGCGTGCAGCCGGGTTCGGCGGTGCGTGCCGGACAACGCGTCGTGGTGCTGGAACTCGACTGAACCCATTTGAAAAGGACGAACGTCATGAACATCGATCTGCAACTCGACGCCCTGCGCAACGCTTACCGCGACGGCAGCACCACGCCCCGGCAATTGTTGCTGAGCCTGCGATGCAAAGCCGCGGCGCTGAACCCGGACTATCACCTGTTCATCCACGTGCTCAGTGTCGAAGAACTGGAACCCTACCTCGCCGCCCTCGACGGTCGCGACATCGACAGCCTGCCGCTGTACGGCGTGCCGTTCGCGATCAAGGACAACATCGATCTGGCGGGCATTGCGACCACGGCGGCCTGCCCGGCTTTCGCTTATGTGCCGCAGCGCTCGGCGACCATCGTCGAGCAACTGCTGGCGCTGGGCGCGGTGCCTCTGGGCAAGACCAACCTTGACCAGTTCGCCACCGGCCTCAATGGCAGTCGTTCGCCTTACGGCGCATGCCCGAACAGCGTGTTGCCGGAGTATCCGTCGGGTGGCTCCAGTGCCGGATCGTCGCTGGCCGTGGCGCTCGGTGTGGCGAGCTTTGCCTTGGGCACCGACACGGCGGGATCGGGGCGCGTGCCGGCGGCACTGAACAATCTGGTGGGGCTCAAAGCGACCAAGGGGCTGATCTCTACCGCTGGCGTGGTGCCCGCCTGCCGCACCCTCGATTGCGTGACCACTTTTACCGCCACCGCACGGGAAGCCAGCCAACTGCTGGCGCTCACTGCGCATCTCGACCCACGGGACGAGTACAGCCGCAGTAACCCGTTGTGGAATGACGGCTCGGCCTTCGGCGCGCTGCGTCCATTTCGTTTCGGTGTGCCGCGATCCCGGGACCTGGAGTTTTTCGGCTGTACGCAAGGGCCGCAGTTGTTCGCCGAGGCCATCGAGCAACTCGAGGCCCTGGGCGGTGAAGCCGTGGAGCTTGATCTGTCGCCCTTCCTCGAAGCCGCGCGCCTGCTTTACGAAGGCCCGTGGGTGGCCGAACGCTACAGCGTGGCCGGCGAACTGATGGAGCAGAATCCCGAGGCCGTGCTGCCGGTGATCCGCGC
This sequence comes from Pseudomonas mohnii, assembly GCF_900105115.1. Classification (NCBI taxonomy): domain Bacteria; kingdom Pseudomonadati; phylum Pseudomonadota; class Gammaproteobacteria; order Pseudomonadales; family Pseudomonadaceae; genus Pseudomonas; species Pseudomonas mohnii. The sequence goes on along the minus strand of NZ_FNRV01000001.1, from coordinate 4,957,638 downwards.
CGTTCTGGCCAAGGCTCCTGCGGTCAGCGGGGTGCAAACCTTCCTCGCCCAGTATCGGCTGCAAGCGTTGAAGGCCCTGTGCGACAAGGCATTGGAAGGTCTTGATTGCGTGCTCACACCGACCATCGGCCGCCCCGTCACGCGGGCGGAGCTTGAAGCCGAACCGGTGCTGCGCAACTCGGAACTCGGTTACTACACCAACTTCATGAACCTGCTCGATTACGCCGCCGTCGCCGCGCCCAGCGGTTTCATGAGCAATGGCCTGCCGTGGGGCGTGACGCTGTTCGGGCGGGCGTTCACCGACCAGTACCTGTTGAGCGTGGCGGCTGGCCTGCAGCGCCAGCAAGGTTCAACCGACCCGGCACCGACGACAGCGGCCCGGAACGACCGCGCGCGGCTGGTGGTCTGCGGGGCGCACCTCGATGGCCTGGCACTGAACTGGCAATTGAAGCGTCGTGGGGCCCGGCTGGTCGAAACCACCCAGAGTTCGCCTGATTATCAACTGTATGCACTGGCCGGCGGCCCGCCGTTTCGTCCAGGCATGGTTCGGGTGAACGAGGGCGGCGTGGCGATTGCCGTAGAAGTGTGGGAATTGCCGAGCAGTGAATTGGGCTCGTTCCTGACCGCCATTCCGGCGCCGCTGGGCCTGGGCAAAGTACAACTGGCGGATGGTCGCTGGGAGAGCGGATTTATCTGCGAGGCCTATGGGTTGGAGGGTGCGGTGGACATCAGTCATTTCGGCGGGTGGCGGGCCTATCTGAAAAGCCTCGTCTGACAGTGATCCTGTGGGAGCGAGCTTGCTCCCACAAGGTTCGGGCAAGATTTACGACCATTCGTGGCACACATGGAGCAGTTATTTCCCGGCAGTGCCATTAGAATGCGTGCCATCGGATTACTGCCAACGGAATGTGTCATGCCGCTTCGCTCGCCGCTGTATTCTCAACGCTCGTTGATTCTCACGCTGATCGCGTTGCTGGGCGCCGGCTTCCTGGCCACTTCGTTTCTCAGTTACCACGCTTCGCGAACGTCAATCCGCGACAGCATCGTCAACACTGAATTGCCACTGACTTCGGACACGGTCTACTCGGAAATCCAGAAAGACCTGGTCCGACCGATCCTGATTTCCTCGATGATGTCCCGCGACACCTTCATGCGCGACTGGGTGGTCAACGGCGAACGCGATCCCACGCCGATGACCCGCTACCTCAACGAGGTCATGACCCATTACGGCGCCTACACGGCGTTTTTCATCTCCGACGCCAGCCTGACCTACTACCACGCCAAGGGCGTACTGAAACAGGTCAAGGTGACCGAGCCCCGCGATGCCTGGTACTTTCGTGTGCGCGACATGAAGGATCCCTACGAGATCAACGTCGATCCCGACCTGGCCAACAAAGACAACCTGACCGTCTTCATCAACTACAAGGTCTACGACTACAACAACCGGTTCATCGGCGCGGCCGGTGTCGGCCTGACCGTCGATGCGGTGATCAAGCTGATCGACAAGTACCAGCAGCACTACCAGCGCAGCGTGTATTTCGTCGACACCTTCGGACGCGTGGTGCTGACCGGTGCAGAGGGTGGCCCACAAGGCGCCCGGGTCGGACAATCGCTGAGTGAAATAGACAGCATGAAGAACCTGGTCAGCCAGTTGCCCAAGCCCCACAGCGGCAGCTATGAGTACTCCGGCGCGGGCCAGGGGCATTTTCTCAATGTGCGGTTCATCCCGGAGCTGAACTGGTATTTGTTCGTCGACAAACTCGAAGACGGCGACCTCGGTGACATCCGTCGCTCGCTCTACCTCAACCTGCTGATCTGCCTGATCGTCACGCTGATCGTGCTCGCACTGCTCAACCGGGCACTCAAACGCTATCAGGACAAGATCCAGGCCCAGGCCACCCTCGACAGCCTGACCGAATTGCCCAACCGTCGCGGCTTCGACCTGCTGGCCGCACAAGCGATGCAGGAAGCCCAGCGAGAACCCAAACCGCTGACCGCGTTGCTGCTGGACCTGGACCACTTCAAGGTGTTGAACGACACCTACGGCCACCTGGCCGGTGATCAGGTGCTGATCGGCTTCGCACGGGACCTGGAGAGCTGCCTGCGCCAATCCGACATCGTCTGCCGCTGGGGCGGCGAAGAGTTTATCGTGCTGCTCAAGGACACCGACGGTGAGTCCGGTCTGATGATCGCTGAGAAAATCCGCCAGCATGTGGCACACCAGCGCTATGCCTACAACGGCAGTAGCCTGCATGTGACGGTCAGCATCGGCCTGACCACCCTGCGGGTCGACGACACCTTGCACACCCTGCTGTCGCGGGCCGATCATGCGATGTATCGGGCCAAACAATCCGGCCGCAACCGTACGTGCTCGGAAATGCCTCAATCCGTCTATGGCTAACGACTCATGAATCAGCCAGACCTCTGCCCGGCCTGCGGTGCGCCCAATGACTGCACCCTGGCCGACCCGCGAACCGCTGACCGGGCGTGCTGGTGCTATGGCGTCAGCATCGACCCGGCGATACTCCAGGCATTGCCGCTCGAGCTGCGCAACGCGTCCTGCCTGTGCCCGCGCTGCGCCGCCGTCGAGGCGCAGTTGCAAGCGGCGCCCCGGCCAATCGAGTAAGATGCGCGGCCCCTTTTTCGCCGATCCTTAGCCATGCGCGTCGACCGCTTCCTCAGCAATCTGCCTTGCTTCAACCGTCAGCAGGTGCGCCTGTTGCTGGTGGAAAAACGCGTGAGGATTGACGGAGAAATCACCCGCGACCCCCACGCCGAAGTCCGTGAATTCAGCCGCGTCGAGGTCGACGACCAAGTGCTGCAGGCCGGCAAACCGGTTCGCCACTTCATGCTGCACAAGCCCGCCGGTTGCGTCAGCGCCACCCGTGACCCGCAGCACCCGACCGTGCTCGACCTGATCCATGAGCCGGACAAGGATGACCTGCACATCGCCGGTCGATTGGATTTCAACACCACCGGCCTGATGCTGATCACCAACGACGGCAGTTGGTCGCGGCGCCTGACCCAACCGCAGACCAAACTGCCAAAGGTCTATTACGTCGAAACCGAACAGACCATCGGCCCCGAATACGCGCTCAAATTCAGCGAAGGCCTGTACTTCGCCTTCGAAGACCTCACCACCCAACCGGCCGGGCTGGAGCTGCTGGGGCCGAAATCCGCGCGCCTGAGCATCGTCGAGGGACGCTATCACCAGGTGAAGCGTATGTTCGGACACTTCGACAACAAAGTGCTGCGCCTGCATCGCGAACGCATGGGGCCTCTGGTGCTCGATGAAGTGCTGAAACCGGGCGAATATCGCCCGCTGAGCGACAAAGAGATCGAAATGATCTAAGCCGCCTACCGCTGAGCAGAAGTTGTCGAACAATTTACCAACGGCACTTGCGCGATCGCTTCTCCCCTGCTTGAATCAGGTCGTCAGCCGAAATGTGACTGACGAGTCACAACGTACTTCTAAGAAACTTTTTGCCGGTAGAGAACCTTCAGGTTCCGCTTCCCCCGGCAAACTGCCCGCCAATAATAATACCCGTCGACCTGCCGTACCGGATCGACATGGGCCTCTCAAATTCCAGGCGTATGCCTACCTGTCACAAAGCTCGTGCAATCTCTTTTGCGCGCATACCCGCTTGCCAGGAGTCTTATGACATGAGGCCAGAAATCGCTGTGCTGGATATACAGGGTCAGTATCGGGTTTACACGGAGTTCTATCGCGCAGACGCCGCAGAGAAGACCATTATTCTGGTCAACGGCTCGATGGCCACGACTGCGTCGTTTGCACAAACCGTGAAAAACCTCCACCCGCAGTTCAATGTGGTCTGCTACGACCAGCCCTACGCGGGCAAGTCAAAAGCCCACAACCTGCATGAGAAATTGCTGACCAAGGAAGTTGAAGGGCAGATCCTCCTGGAGCTGATCGACCACTTCGCCGCCGAACACGTGCTGTCGTTTTCCTGGGGTGGCGCCGCGACACTGGTCGCACTCGCCCACCAGCCACGACGCATCGAAAAAGCTGTGATCAGCTCGTTCTCGCCGGAGATCAACGCGCACATGCTCGACTACCTCGAGCGCGGTGTGGATTATCTCGGCAGCCGCGATGGCGACCGGGTCGGCAACCTGGTGAACAGCACCATCGGCAAACATTTGCCGACGCTGTTCAAGCGCTTCAACTACCGGCACGTCAGCAGCCTGGCCGATCATGAATACGGGCAGATGCATTTCCACATCAGCGACCTGCTGCACAGCGATCGCCAGTGCTTCTTCAAGGCCGCGCAGCAAATCAACGTGCCGGTGCTGTTCATGAACGGCGAATGGGACGAATACACCGCCGCCGAAGGCGCCCGGTTGTTCGCCGACCATGTGCAGCAGGCCACCTTCACGACGCTTGAAGCCACCGGCCACTTTCTCGACATGGAACACAAAGCCGCCTGCCGGGACAGCCGCAACGCACTGCTTGGGTTCCTGAAACCGGCACAGCACGAAAGCCGACCGCGTTACCACTACGTCCAGGACCACCATGCATTGGCAATCTGAAACAGAGTCATCGCGAGCAAGTTTCGCCCCGCAGCGTTAAACGCATTCCTGCACGTGCGAGGCTTGCCCGCGATAGACCGCCATGCGCTTCAACTGCGTTAAACCCGCCCCACGTAAAGAAAAACTTCAAATCCCCAGCTGTATCTGGTACAAAGTCACCGCTCTGAGCGGGTGTCGCACAATGGCATTACTCCAGCTTAACAAGCTGATAACGAGGGTTCTTATTGGACACCCCCGCTTTGGTGCACCGAGTAAGCGCGTAATGCGGGTATAGTTTAGTGGCAAAACGAAAGCTTCCCAAGCTTTAGTTGAGGGTTCGATTCCCTCTACCCGCTCCACCTCCCTCCAGTATTTCCGGGCCTTCAAGCCGACTTTCTCTCCGCGTTCGAACCTTCAAGCCCACCTCGATCCACCCCTCCATCACTCCCGGCTTTCCCCCTACCAACTCAACCGAAGCCGAACCATAGCCCCAGCTCATTCTGGCGCTGGATTGTGTCCTCAGCATCCTGCTTGCGGGATATGCCGGAACCAAGCCTCGGACCGCCACGTTCTCCCGGAACGGAGTGCAGATTAAAACCACTGAACGCTGAAAGCGACTCGGGCTATCTGAAGACCCAAATTGAGTACGCGAAAGCTTCTACGAGACCGAGGGCGATTCAAGTGGGTGATCTACGGGCCTGGGCGGTACATGTATCGCGCACCCAACACAATGCAGAGCTTGCTGACGACGACGCTGCTTATTGGCGTACATCGCGGCATCTGCAGACGCAAGCAACTCCCCCAGAGGCTTCAGCTCATTTGGCGAACAACGAACAGCACCGATACTTAAGCCGATAGGATAACGACAGCGTTCACTACCATTGAATTCGTCGACCAGTGCTTGCACACGAGCAGAGAGCGCATCCGAGGAATCCCCCGCCTCGACAGCCAGGACTACAAACTCATCACCGCCGATCCTGGCGACAATGTCACTCACTCTAAATGCAGATTTGAGCACCTGCGCAGCAGCCATGATCGCCAAGTCGCCCGCCTCATGGCCGTGGATATCATTAAGTTTTTTCAGACCGTCGAGATCAACAAAAAACAGCAAGCAGGATTGATCATTACGGCGAGCAGAGCGCATTAGCTGGTCAGCCAAAAGAAAAAAGCTGCGGCGATTGTGCAAACCGGTCAGTTCATCCGTCAGTGACAGTCGGCGCACATCATCTTCGACTTTTTGTCGCTGCGATATTTCGTCCGTGAGTTTGCTGTTCACCGCTTCGAGGGCACGAGTTCGTTCGAACACCCGCAACTCAAGGGATGCATTCAGCGCAGCCAGTTCCGCCTGAGCATTCCCTCTCGACTTATCGAGCTGACAAAGATGCCTCGCAGTTCGCAGGATTACCGCAACGAGCATGGCTATGCTCAGCGTCGCCATCAAGGCCAGGCTGAACCGCTTGTCGTAGTAGCCCAACCTTTCTCCGACCAGCAGAGCACCTCCGATGCCGAGAATGACCACCGGGATACTGGCGAGCAAGCTTCTGGCAACCTCGCCACCCGCTGTGTCGCTTATCAGTAACTCGACAAATTCGGAACGCTCCTGGATAACCAGCAGTCCGGTATTGAACAGGATCAGCGCAATAGCCGTATGGATGGCCATGGAGCTATAGAGGCCCACCGAGTAAAGCGCGCTGACATCGAACAAATAGCCCACAAACGCCATCAGGCTAATAAATAGCGCTGATGAAGCGAATATTTGCGGCAGTAATGGTCTGCCCTCAAGCAGCAGGCCAAAGCCGGAAAGCAGAAAACACAGCGCTGTCGCCGGCGCCATTCGCCCCGGAAAAAGAACAGGTTGAGTGCGCTGAAGCTCGAAAGGAAGGAGCAAATCGATAGCGAGATCAACCGACATGACATATTCAACGAGGGTCAGTCCTCCAACCAGTATCGTCAAGACAGCGCCAAGCCGTCTGATCCAGTTTCCGGCCAGGGACACTCTAAACGTAGCGCACCACAGTCCCACACCGAGCACAGTGAAGGTACAGGCGGTATTGACTACCATTGCAGTCCAGCCAGGAAGCACGGCCTTTAGCGAAGGCACATCAAGCAGCCAGCCAACCAGCACAACCAAGCCGATTATCATCACAGTGACGGCGGCCAGCCGAGCATAGGTTATGAACTGACGCAGCCTTTTTACTTGGCTGAGTTCCGGCTCCGCCGTCATCGTCATCCCCGTTAATGTGTAGTGGAATGCGGCCATTATGCTGGTATGCATTCAGCACCGCCAATGTGTTGAGGCTGTTGATGTCGACGCCGAATTGACCGAGTGCTGACGCAAGACTGGCCCACCTCCAGATCGGAACAAATTCAGCCAAGTCAGTTGTTAGCAAGGAACAGACCGGGTCAGTGACATCCCGGTATGCGTATCGGCACTGAAACTGCGCTGGCCAGGGAGATTGCGGTGTTCGGCGTGGCGAAGCCGCATTGCGTTTATCTGTTCGCGAACCGCCGCGCCACTCGTATGAACGTGCTGGTGCATGACGGGATTGGCGTCTGGCTGCTCGCAGGTTGAATCAAGGCAAGTTTCACTGGCCAGGCATTCGACAAGGCTGCGAGATGGAGCTGGATACTGAGCAACATAATTACCGAGGCTCAGCGAGGCTGAAATTTCAGCCTCGCACGCCAATACATTGATCCTATTTTTGGCTGAGCGCCGCTATCGATACTCCCGAAGCGACGAAGGTGAGTCCTGCCCCTACGTTCAAGCCATTCACCAATCGTGGCCTCTGACGCAAAAACCGGGAGAGTGCAGTAGCAAATACGCCCATGAGTGCGAATCCCACTGCCGTAAGTACGGCGAACCATATGCCATACACCAGCATCTGCACGCTCACTGAGCCGCGTTGTGGATCGACGAATTGCGGGATGAATGCAAGTACGAAAAAACCAGGCTTTGGATTGAGTGCTGCCGAGAGTAATCCTGTGAGAAAAATGCTCGGCAGAGATTGTCGAGTCGCTGGCCGGAAGCTAATCAGGCTGCGAGAGCGTAGTACTTTGATGCCTAGCCAAAGCAAATAGCCGGCGCCGATAAGCTTGACGACCCAGAAGGCTACTGCGGAGGTTTGCATAAGCAAAGTCAGTCCTAGCGAAGCAGTTGCCACATGAAAGAGAATTCCCGCCCCAGATGCCATGCCCGATACGATAGCGGCCATCCTGCCCTGACTGAGTCCTCGGCCTACGGCCAGCAGATTGTCCGGGCCTGGTGCGAGCACCAATAGCAAGCAGGCGGCAGTATAGGCAAGCCAGATATTGATCGGAAACACGGCATTCTCCTTGGGCCTCAACGAGGCATCCATCCTCATGTGGCGAAAGAATGTGCCCACACCGGGCTGCAAAGTCAAAGCCGCCGGATTTGAGAAGATGTTACTGGCAGCAAGCGCCGGCGCTCCATGAGAGGCGGATAACCGCCGCACCGGCGGACAGACATTCAAACGGCTACGAGGTCGAGAATCCGAAACGGATAAGCAGTCATTCAAAGCAATTGATCAATGTCGACCAGCCTCCTCAACCCATGAGCTGGATCAGTTGAGTTCAAACCTGGGTCGCTATACTGGCTACCGCCCGACATCGACTCAAGGTTTTCCCCATGACTCCTTCGCCCAGCGACCAACGAGATGTAGTGATTATCGGTGGGGGTCAGTCAGCCTTGGCGGTAGCGTATTTCCTGCGCCGAACTCAACTTTCGTTCGTTATCCTCGACGCAGAGGAAGAGCCCGGTGGTGCCTGGCGGCATGGTTGGAATTCGCTGCGTTTATTCTCTCCGTCCACCTGGAGTTCGATCCCAGGCTGGATGATGCCTCCTGTGCAGGAGGGGTATCCAACGCGAAATCATGTAATCGACTACCTCAACCAATATGAGCAGCGCTACCAGTTTCCTGTTGAGCGTCCGGTTCGGGTCACCGCTGTGGAGCGTACTGAAATTGGCTTACGAGTACGTTCCGACGACAGGTATTGGGATGCCAGGGTTGTCATCAGCGCCACCGGCACCTGGAGCAGTCCGTATATCCCTCACTACCCTGATGCCGAGTTATTCGCCGGTCGGCAATTGCACTCCGCGAACTATGTTGATGCACAAGCCTTTGCTGGCAAGAAGGTTTTGGTGGTGGGTGGTGGCAATTCAGGAGCGCAGATTTTGGCAGAAGTATCCAAGGTCGCCGAGACCACTTGGGTAACCCCTGCCGAGCCGGTGTTTTTGCCTGACGACGTGGATGGACGGGTACTGTTCGAGCGCGCCACCCAGCGCTTGAAGGCCCAACAGGAGGGGCGTGTGATTGACCAGCCCGTCGGCGGGTTGGGGGACATTGTCATGGTGCCGCCGGTGCTGGAAGCCCGTGAGCGTGATGCTCTCAAGTCTGTACGCCCCTTTGAACACTTCACTCGCGACGGTGTGATGTGGGCCGATGGATCTGAATCCGCAGTGGATGTGGTGATCTGGTGTACCGGGTTCAGGCCCGCACTTCAGCATCTTGATTCGTTGGGGGTGATCGACACTGAAGGTCGCGTTGAGGTCGACGGCACTCACTCGATCCAGGAACCAAGACTATGGCTAGTGGGCTATGGCGAGTGGACAGGTTCGGCTTCCGCCACACTGATCGGTGTAACACGCACAGCACGCAGCACAGTCAATGAGATCGCGACCTATCTTGGCGATCCGTCCGTGGCCTAGTGCGCCTACATCCCAGGAGTAGTAGAGGACATGAATGAAATGATCGTGCGCTGGCCGGAGCGCAATCCCCGCCTGTTTTTAGCGGTAGCAGCGCTTATCTGGTTCGGATTGTATGAAGCCCTGATACCTGTTTCAGAGGCTTTGGTCGCAGCGCTTCCGGTTGATCGCAACAGCCACTTGGGAGGTGCCTTACAGTTTTTTTTCTACGACACGCCCAAGGTGCTGATGCTGTTGACCGGCATCGTGTTCCTGATGGGCATGATCAATTCCCACTTCACGCCTGAACGCACCCGCGCAATGTTGGCGGGTCGAAGCGAGGGCACGGCCAATGTCATGGCGGCCACTCTCGGTGTGTTTACCCCGTTTTGCTCGTGCTCGGCCGTTCCTCTGTTTATAGGTTTTGTTCAAGCCGGAGTGCCCCTGGGGGTGACTTTCTCTTTCCTCATCTCTGCGCCCATGGTGAATGAGGTAGCGCTGACACTGCTGCTTGGCCTGTTCGGCTGGAAAGTTGCATTGCTGTACCTCAGCCTGGGGTTGTTTATTGCGATTGTTGCCGGCTGGGTCATTGGGCGTCTGAAAATGGAGGCCTATCTGGAAGACTGGGTCCGTGATATGCCCAAGATCCAGGCAACCGCCGGGGACACGAGTATGCCGCTGTATGAGCGGATAAATGCCGGGTTCAGCAGCGTGCGTGAAATCGTCGGAAAAGTGTGGCCTTACATCCTTGCCGGTATTGCCATTGGCGCAGGCATTCATGGGTATGTGCCTGAGGATTTCATGGCCAGCTTCATGGGCAAGGAAGCCTGGTGGTCGGTTCCGCTCGCGGTTCTTATCGGCATCCCCATGTATACCAATGCGGCAGGCATCATCCCCATTGTGCAGGCACTGCTCGCAAAGGGCGCAGCGCTGGGCACTGTGCTGGCCTTTATGATGAGTGTCATCGCTCTATCCCTTCCGGAAATGGTGATCTTGCGCAAGGTGTTGAAAGTTCGCCTGATAGCCACCTTCATTGGCGTTGTCGCCGTCGGCATTCTCATCGTTGGTTACGTCTTCAACTTCGCGTTGTAATCCACCTACCGAGGTTTTTATGAAAGACATCAAGGTTCTGGGCACCGGTTGCGCAAAATGTAAATCGACAGTAGCCATCATCGAACAGGTGGCGAGTGCGAAAGGCGTCCCCGTAAAACTGGAAAAAATCGAAGACATGCAACAGATCGTCAGCTACGGGGTCATGTCCACCCCGAGTGTCGTGATTGATGGAAAGGTTGTTCACTCGGGGGGCATCCCGAGCCGTGACAAGGTTGAAGAGTGGCTCAGCGCGTAGATGGGTAGCCTCTGGACGTCCAGACACGCTCGGTGATGAGAGGCCTGAGCAGTACCCAATGCTGAATATCGTGGTGCAGAGCAAAGCCTGAAAATCAACTACGCAATGGCTGCGTCGCGCACCCCATCGCTATAAACGCTGCGCGCAACACAACAGTGGCTCAACGACATTGATAGCAGGCCCACTACACGACAGCAGTTCGAGGCTAGCGTCAGGGCGCCTTGTTTTCGATCAGACAATTACCGCCATCCACCACCAGCACTTCACCGGTGATATAGCTGGCTTCCGGAGACGCCAGAAACGCCACAGCAGCGGCAACCTCTTCTGGACGACCGGCGCGGCCGATCGGAGTGTAGGTACCGGCGCGGCTTTCTTCCTCGGTCAATGCCCCCGTATCAATCCAGCCTGGGGCAACGCTGTTGACGGTGATGCCCTGTTTACCGACTTCCAGCGCCAGGCCCATATTCATCCCCAGCATCGCTGCCTTGGCCGCACTGTAAGCCGACTCACCTGGATTGCTGCCGCGTGTACCGGTCGTCGAGCTGATGTGGACGATGCGTCCGTAACCGCGTGTCTTCATCCCAGGCAAAACCGCACGAGTCAGCAGAAAAGCGCTGGTCAGGTTGCGCGCCAGAGACAGATTCCAGGTCGCCAAATCCATGTCCGCCACTTCGACGAAGGGTTCCGGGCTGCCAACCATAGCCATACCGGCGTTATTGACCAAAATGTCGATATGGCCGAACTGCTCATGAGCCCAATCGGCAAGCTCCTTGACCTGCAATTCGTCAGTCAGGTCGGCTGTCATCGCCCGAGCGTCTATACCCTCAGCCTGCAACTCGGCGACACGTTGCTGGATCCGCGCACTGCTGGCAGTGATCAATACACGCACGCCTTCGCGGCCCAAACGTCTGGCGATCGCCAGACCAATACCACTTTCACTGCCCGCACCGCTGACCAGCGCGACTTGACCTTGCCACATGGGAATCGTCATCTCTCATCTCTTTTTGATCACACAATTTAAAGCACCATAGCAAAAGGGCCGATGAACGCCGGTTGTTCGAGTACTTGTGATGACAACAATGAAGGCGGTGATGGCGTTCGAACAAGGCTTGCAACAGGACTGCGAATCAGCGCCGCATCCTGTCGGCCGATCACCCCCTTTTGTGAGCAGCTACAGCCGGTGTTGTGAGCCGCGTTATTTATTGGCCTCGACTGCGCTCAAACCACTGCCAGGTATCTTCGAGAGATTGTTCAAAGCAATCCAGAATGGCCTGGATGTCCTTCTCGGTTGAAATGAGCGGGGGGCAAAAAGCAATCGAGTCGCCCATGCTGCGAACGATCATCCCGAGATCCTGCGCACGTGACGCCAAGTAGCGACCCAGCCGACCCACAGTCTCAAACGGCGCTTTGGTATCCCTGTCGGCGACCAGCTCAACTGCCGCTATAAGCCCCACACCACGGACCTCCCCTACCAGCGGATGTCCGATAAAGCGCCGAAGCCCATGGCGAAGCACCTCTCCCATATTGGCTGCATGCTCAACCAGATTGTCTTCCTGAATGATCTTCAGGTTTTCAAGCGCGACCGCCGTTGCGACGGGGTGTCCGCCTCCGGTGAACCCATGACCCAGGGTGCCCAGTGCGTGGCTCTGATCAGCGATGCCTTGATACACCAGGTCGTTGATCAAAATGGCTGCAATCGGCTGGTAGGACGAAGACAGTTGCTTGGACAACACCATAACGTCTGGTTTGATCCCGAACGTCTCGCTCCCGAACAGGTTGCCGGTACGACCAAAACCGCAGATCACCTCATCAGCCACAATGAGGATGTCGTGCTTGCGGCACACTTTCTGGATTTTTTCCCAATAGGTTTCAGGCGGCACAATCACACCACCCGCGCCCATCAACGGTTCCCCGTAGAAGGCCGCGATGGTTTCGGGGCCCTCTTTTTGAATCAGATCATCCAGCTCCTGAGCGAGACGATCGGCAAATTGCTCCTCGGTTTCACCCGGCTTTGCGAACCGGTAGAAGTGAGGACAGCTGACGTGGAGAAAACCAGGAAGAGGCACGTCAAAACCTCGCTGGTTCGCAGGTATCCCGGTAAGGCTTGCGCTGACGGCGGTGATGCCATGGTATGCATTCATCCGACTGATGAATTTCTTTTTGGCCGGTTTGCCCAAAGCGTTGTTGCGGTACCACAGAAGCTTCACAACCGTGTCATTGGCTTCAGAGCCGGAGTTGGTGAAAAACACCTTACTCATTGGCACTGGCGATAGTTCAACCAGCTTTTCTGCCAGCTCGATGCTCGGCGCATGCGCCTTGCTGGTGAACAAGTGATAGAACGGCAGTGTTCGCAGCTGCTTTTGTGCAGCCTCTATCAAACGCTGATTGCTGAAGCCCAGCGCGACACTCCACAACCCCGACATGGCCTCGATGTACTGCTTGCCCTGGTTATCGAAAACGTGAACACCTTCGCCACGCTCGATGATCAATGGGCCAGCCGACTCATGAAGGCGGGCATCCGTGTAAGGATGCATGTGGTATTTAACGTCTTTCTGTTCAAGCGTGAGGTTTGTCTTGTTCATGGTATGAGCCCACAGTCTGGAAGAGAGCGTTATGCCAACTCGTCGAAGCATTCGCCGATGATGTTCAGGCCTTGCTGCGACTGAGCATCGGCCCAGGGGGCCGTGCATCGATAAATGTGCGGGGCGGCTCTCTGCCGCAGAGCCGCCGCTTCAATCCCAATCAGGCTTGCTGACGGAAAAGAACCGCGTTTTGAACGGACATCTCGCTCCCCATTACAGCTTGATCCAGGTGGCTTTCAGCTCGGTGTACTTGTCAAACGCGTGGAGCGATTTGTCGCGACCGTTCCCCGACTGCTTGAATCCACCAAAGGGGGCGGTCATGTCGCCGCCATCGTATTGATTGATCCATACACTGCCCGCCCGCAAGGCTTTGGCCGTGAGGTGTGCCTTGGAAATATCCGCGGTCCAGATCGCAGCGGCCAAACCGTATGGGGAGTCGTTGGCGATCGAGATCGCTTCCTCGACCGAATCGAACGTGATGACCGACAGAACCGGCCCAAAGATTTCTTCCCGGGCGATTCTCATCGCGTTGCTGACACCATCGAAAATGGTGGGCTGTACGTAAGTCCCACCCGTTTCCTGAAGCACGCGCTCGCCACCGACGACCAATTTGGCACCGTCCTTGTGACCGGCCTCGATGTAGGCCAACACGTTGTTCATCTGCTGCGTGTCGACCAGGGCTCCCACGTTTGTTTCAGGATCAAGCGGATTGCCGGGCGTCCAACCTTTCAGTGCTTCGATGACCATCGGTAGGAACGTGTCTTTTATCGAACGCTCGACGAGAAGACGGGAACCGGCGGTACAAACCTCTCCCTGATTGAAGGCGATCGCACCTGCTGCGGATTCCGCTGCGGTTTGAAGATCGGCAGCGTCGGCGAAAACGATGTTGGGACTCTTGCCGCCGGCCTCCAGCCATACGCGCTTCATGTTGGATTCGCCGGAGTAGATCAAGAGTTGCTTGGCCACTCTGGTCGAGCCCGTGAAGACGATGGTATCGACGTCCATATGCAGGGCGAGCGCCTTGCCTACCGTGTGGCCATAGCCCGGCAGTACGTTCAGGACGCCCGCAGGAATGCCGGCATCGATTGCCAGTTGGGCAATACGAATGGCGCTGAGAGGCGACTTCTCCGATGGTTTGAGAATCACCGAGTTGCCCGCTGCAAGTGCAGGGCCCAACTTCCAGCACGCCATCATCAACGGGAAGTTCCACGGCACGATCGCGGCGACAACGCCGATCGGCTCGCGAGTGACCAGGCCTAACTGGTCGTGGGGTGTCGCGGCGACTTCGTCGTAAATCTTGTCAATCGCCTCACCACTCCAACGGATGGCATCAGCTGAGCAAGGAAGATCGACATTCAGTGCATCCGAAATGGGCTTGCCCATGTCGAGTGTTTCCAGGAGCGCCAGCTCCTCGGCGTTCTGATCCAGCAGATCAGCAAAACGGAGCATCGCCTGCTTCCTGGAAACGGGCGACAAACGAGACCAGACACCGGCGTCAAATGTGGCGCGGGCGACTTTTACTGCGTGATCCGCATCGGCGGCATCGCAGCTGGCAACGTTGGCGAGAAAGCGCCCGTCGACCGGACTGACGCACTCAAAAACAGCTTCTGCCGCAGCGCTCACATACGCGCCATTCACGAACGCGCGCCCTTCAATCTTCAGCTGTGCAGATTTGGTTTCCCAATCGCTCAAAGTTAACGGTTGCATGGTTGTCCTCAGGTTTCACGATTGATGGCCCAGGTCGAGCTCGCTGAATTCGTAGACTGGGTCAGGGTTGAAAGGGTGTTTCAGATAGCGGTTAAAAAATCCTGAAGCAGCAGGCGACAGTTGGCTCGATTACCGGCCTCCTTCTCCTGAATCTCCGCGCGCATGCGCTCTGGCAGATCTCCGGCGGAGGCTAGAAACCGCTTCCCTTCCTCGGTATTGCGCCAGTAGTGCGTCCATGTATCGAACATCTGTGCGTCAATTTCCGGATGGAACTGCACCCCCATGGACTTGCCTTTGCGGTAGGCCTGGGGAGCCAGATCGGTTTTCGCCAACAAGGTTGAGCCGGGGGGCGGCGTGAAGGCGTCAAAGTGGAAATTGAGCCAGGGGCCCTTGTGCGCCCACTGCGCCTGAAGCGTTTGAACTTCAGTCCAACCGATCTCTGCGGTGGAGTTTCGATAGACCTGACCGCCCAGCGCGCGGGCGAGCAACTGGCTGCCAAAGCAGATTCCAAGCGTCGGCACGCCTCGCTCCTGAACAGACTTCAGCCATTTGAGCTCGGCGTCCAACCAGGGCAATCGATGGTCATAGGCCGATTCAGGGCTGCCCATCACAACAACGATGTCGAGCGCTTCAGGCGCTGGCAGGGCCTGGCTGATGGATACAATTTCCAGATCCATACCCTGCTCGCTAAAGAGCTCGGGCAGGCTGCCAGGGACATCAGTATCGGAATGAACAATTGCAATGGCGCGCGGCGACTTCATGAGCAAATCCTGATCGAATCTTAATACTTATGAAACCATATCTTAAAGTAAATTAGATGCCAAGCAGCTTTTTTACGCCCTCTCCAGGTGGTTTTCCACTCTAAACAGCCAAATTCTTATGCGATTCGTGCCATGCAATGGCAAAAACGAGCCCAATAGCACCCCGGAAAACGAAAATTCCTCTTGAAAGATATGAAACCATATTTTAAATTGAATTCGTAATGCGACTCCGGCGAGATACCAGACCCACGCAGGTAATGGGCCGCACCGCCCGTCAACCGTCACAGTTGACCCGTGCGAATCGCGAGCAGCTCGCCTCTTCTAATAACGATCGAAGGTGTCCAAATGTCTTCCAGTCTCCCTACTACGCTCGAAGCTGCGCCCTACCTGGATGTGGCCAACCCTTCCTTTTCAATGCGCTCGAAGGAAGTGATTGATGCGCGAGAAAAAAGCTGGTTTGCACGGACGCCTTATGGCATCGCAGTGCTTCGCTACGACGAAGTCAACGCGCTGATTCGAGACCAGCGTCTTCGCCAGGGAAGCTACGCATGGCCTGCGCACAATAAGGCAACAGGAAGTTTTGCCGACTGGTGGATTCGGATGCTGCTGAGTCGCGAAGGCGCCGATCACTCCCGCCTTCGCCGCCTTGCGAACCCTGCTTTTGCACCGAAGCTCGTACGCAAGCTCACGCCTGTATTTCAGGACATGGCCAACGAAATCATTGATGGATTCTCGAAGAAAGGCACCTGCGAATTCGTCGCCGACTTTTCTGAGCCATACGCCACTCAAGTTATCTGCGCCCTCCTCGGCTTACCGCGCAGTGAGTGGCGAGGCCTGGCTCAGTTGGCGGTGGACATGGGCCTGGCGCTGGGCGTGACGTTCAAGCAGGACGAAGCAAAGATCAACGCCGCAACCGACAAACTGTTCGGTTATGCCGCCATGGCGGTTGAAGCCCTGAAGAAGAACGGCCTGGGCGATGACTTTCTCAGCATGCTGGTTAAAGCCAACGAAGAAGACAAAACCGCGCTGAGCGATCAAGAACTGTACGACATGATCGTTCTCGCCATTTTCGGCGGTATCGACACCACGCGTAACCAGATCGCTTTGGCCATGGACATGTTCGTCCAGCACCCGGACCAGTGGAAACTGCTGGGTGAAGATCCTGAGCTGGCAAGGGCTGCTGTCGAAGAAGTCATGCGCGTGCGCCCGACCGTGACATGGGTGACCCGCGAAGCGCTGGAGGATTTCAACTATCAAGGACTGGATATCAAAAAGGGCACGACGGTTCACCTGTTCAGCCAGGCGGCCGGTACCGATCCAACCGTCTTCGAAAATCCCGGGTTCGATATCACGGCCAAACGCCAGGCGCACTTCGGTTTTGGCGCAGGCGCTCACCACTGCATCGGTCACTTCATTGCTCGCGGCGACATGACAGAAGCCTTGGCGCTGCTTGCACAACGCATCAAAAACCCTCGCTTCAATGGCGAAGTGCAATGGCTGCCGGATAGCGGAAACACGGGCCCTATTGCGATGCCTATGGCGTTCGATCCAGAGGTCTGATCATGAGCACTCCAACCATTGCGATCATCGGGTCGGGTCCCTCGGGCTGCTTCATGGCTCAAGCACTTCGACGTGAATGGCCGGACGCAGAGATCACGCTGATTGAACGACTGCCCGTTCCATATGGCTTGGTCCGCTACGGTGTTGCGCCCGACCACCCCGGCACGAAGGCAGTGACCCGGCAATTCGAAAGAATGTTTGAACGCGAGAAAATCCGGTTTCTGGGTAACGTTCATGTTGGCACCGAACTACCACTGGCAGATCTACGCGCCGCTTACGACATCGTGGTGGTTGCGACGGGCCTGTATGGCGATCGGAAACTGGACGTACCGGGGGATGCGTTGAATCACATCTACGGCGCCGGACAGGTCACTCGATTCCTGAACGACCACCCGGACGAAGAAGCGTTTTTGCCACGCTTTGGCGCCCGCCCAATCATCGTGGGCAACGGCAACGTTGCCATCGACGTGCTGCGACTGCTGGTCAAAAAGGGCGAAGAGTTTCATGGCTCTGACTTGTCCCACGAAGCACTGACACACCTGGCGAGCAGCCCGATAGAACACATCGATGTCGTAGGTCGATCTCCAGCTGCATTGGCAAAATTCGACACGGTGATGATCAAAGAACTCGCCAAACTTGCCAATGTGCAATTCGAGTTTAACGACGAGCTCGATCTCGAATCGATTGATGACCCGCTTGCCAAGGCCAAAATTGAGGCACTGCTCGGGCTTGCCAAGGCCAAGATAGAAACACTGCTCGCGCTGGCCAGATCAGAAGCCGAACCGGACACCAGCAAAAAATCGGTGACATTCCATTTTGGCTGGGCGCCCGTTCGCGTGGCCGGTGTCGACCATGTTGCAGGCCTAGTGCTTAAAGGCACGCAAAACCCTGACCACCAGCAAAGCATTCCCGCGACAAGCATCATCACTGCGATTGGATTTGAAGAACGTCCGAAACTCGATCTCTGCCGCACGGATTTATCACGTCCGGGCTCCGATTTGTCTAACGGCTTTCTGGATGACGGCCTGTATTGCACCGGCTGGTTCCGCCGAGGCCCCACGGGCACGATCCCGGACAATCGAGCGGATGCCAAACACGTGGCCGACAACATCGTTCAGGCCGTGAAGTCGGGCGCCCTGGGTCTTGGAAAACCAGGTTACCCGGCGATAGCAAAGGCGATCAAAAGCACGACTGTTTGCTACGAAGACTGGAAGCGCATCGATACGGCCGAACTCAAAAATGCCCCTTATGGCCGCGCGCGCCGAAAATTCCGCAACAAGGTTGCCATGTTGGGCGCAGCCCAGTCCCATCAAGCAGGAGAAAACAATAAATGAACATTCAAGTCCTCTACGGCACAGAAACCGGTAACGCTGAAATGGTCGCCGACGATATCGTCGATGCACTCAGCGCAGACGTGAGCATCGAAAGCACCGACATGTCTAAATTCTCAGTCACCGATCTGTCGCCAGACGTGTTCTATTTCATCGTGTGCTCGACCTATGGCGACGGTGAACTTCCGCATTCTGCTCAGCCTTTCTTCGAAGCGCTCAACAGTGAACAACCCAACCTCTGCGGTCTCAAGTTCGCGCTGTTTGGCCTGGGTGACAGCTTCTACGAAACCTTCAACCGCGGCAGCGAGATCGTTGCACAGACGCTGACTCGGCTGGGAGCCAAACAGGTGGGGGAACGAGGGGTGCATGACGCCAGCGCAGGACAACTTCCCGGTGACCTTGCAATGCCTTGGGCTAAAGCGGTTCTATCAGGACTGTGAACGCTACGACCGGCACAATGGCGACTTCGTGAACCAGCGCCTTCACGGCGCTGCCTGAATCACCTTCGTCATGTGCAGCCCTACGATTCATGAGGTGAAATATGTCTCAGCAGCCATTGCGGATTTGTATTCTGGAAAACGGACGAACACCCGACGACTTGATCGATGAGTTTGGGTCGTACCCGAAAATGATCGACAAGTGGCTATCCCCTTATCTTCCGCAAGCCACGTTCACCTACCTGTCGCCAGTGCGTGGAGAAAAGCTTCCGGCCCCGGGTGACTTCGATGGTTTTATCCTCACCGGGTCGAAACACAGCACCTACGAGCGAAGTCCCTGGATGGTTGGCCTGATCGCACTCCTTCAACAGTTGAGACAGAAGCGAATTCCGGTTTTCGGGATTTGCTTTGGCCACCAAATCATGGCGGATGCGTACGGCGGCCTGAACGCAAAATCAAGCAAGGGATGGGGCGTCGGCGCTCATCAATACAACTATGAGACGCCCGACCTTCCAGGAAGCATTGCCTCATTTGTCTTCCATCAAGATCAGGTTCAGAAGGTTCCGCCAGAAGCCACTCGCATAGGTGGATCAGCTCACTGTGAAAATGGTGTCTTCGCCTATTCCTTTCCGGCGATCTCCGTTCAGTACCATCCTGAGTTTTCAGCGGAATACATCCAGGCACTGGCAAAAAAATTTCGCGGCGACCTTCTAAGCGACTCTGTGTCGGCCAACGCCCTGGACTCCATTGCCCATTTACCCGTCGATGCGTCTCCTGTAGCGAAATGGGTCGCTGACTTCTTTCGCACCCATCGTACGCCGTAAGCATCACCCAACCGATTAACCTCTGGGCCTGTATGTATAGGCCCTTTTTTTTGCCATCCCCCTTTATAAGCGCCTGATCTCACGCCGTAAAGGTCGCAATTTATGCGTTTTACCTTATAAAAAACCAAAAAAACCGCACGAAACAGCCTTACAAATCGGCGATTTCAAAATTTAACGCTTGAAAGATATAAAACCATATCTTAAATTAAATGCGTCCCTGCCAGGTGCCATGTGCCAGCCGTCAGAGCAGGAATACAAAAAGAATGTGCTGCTGCCATGCCTTGCCCATGCAGCGCCAGGAGAACTCGAATGACTGCGTTAGACCTGCACAGAGAATTCAACACCAGCTCCCAAGCGTCCCAGGAACTGGCTAAACGCATCAAAGATGCCGGCGTCGAATACCTCTACTACCAAGTTGTCACCCTCTCTGGTCGCGTCATTGCCAAGGTCGTGCCGGCGAAACATCTGCTGCGCAACCTTGAGAAAGGCGTGCAATTCCATCGCACTGCCGTCTCGGATCTTCAAACGACCCGTACTGGCGAACTGCTCGGCGGGGGCGCACAAGCGGCTGAGTTCACCGCCATCCCGGACATTGATAGCTTCAACATTCTTCCTTGGGACAAATCCATTGGTTCGTTCTTCTGCCGTATGTACGAGCCGGATCACCGCCTCGAAAACGGCGGCGCCCCACTGGGTACCGATGCTCGTGGACACTTGATCCGTTCGCATGAAGCTTTCATCAAGGAAACCGGTTTCCGTATGAAATCGGGCTGCGAGCCAGAGATGACCTGGTTCGGTGACAAGCTGGAAGTTCAAGTGCGCCCAGGTGCAAGCCCGGCCTACCACATGGGCAACCTCGAGCTGATGCGCCCTATCTACAAACGCGTCATGGAATATGCGATCTCCATGGGCCTGGACATGATCGAAGGCGATTACGAGGACCCAGGTCAGCTCGAACTCAACTGGATGTTTGACTCCTGTGAACTGACTGCAGACCGACTGATGACCTATCGCTTGATCTGTCGCCAGGTCGCGAGCGAGTTCGGTGTCAAGGCGAGCTTCATGCCGAAGCCGAGCACCGGCAGCATGGGTAACGGCTGCCACCACAACGTCAGCTTGTGGAAAGGCGACCGTAACGTTCTGGCTGAACCCGGTCGACGTGAACTGCACCTGACTGAAACAGGCATGCATGCCTTGGGTGGCATGCTCGCTCACGCTCCTGGCTCCATGATGATCATGGCGTCGACCGTGAACTCCTATAAACGCTTCTGGGATATCGGCCAATTCGCTCCAACTCGAATCAACTGGGGCATGGACAACAAAACCTGCACCGTGCGCCTGTCCGCCAACGGTCGTCTGGAGTACAAGCTTCCCGATGCCAGCGTGAACCCCTACCTCTCGCACACCGTGCTTCTGGCCGGCATGCTGGACGGTCTTCGTAACAAGACAAGCCCAGGCCCGTCCGAGTCCAAAGACAGCTATGTCGACGGCGGCGAGTCGGTGGGGATTCCTCTCACCTTGGGTGACGCCGTTGCAGCATTTGATCGCGATGAAGTCGTACGCAACGCATTCCCTGCAGAATTATCCAGTCTCTATCGCGAACTGAAGGCCGATGAATGGGCTCGCTCTTGCGGCGTAGTGACCGACTGGGAACGCAAAATGTACCTGGACTACCTGCCATGATCGACAAAGCCCACCAAGCACCAGAATTTCGAATGATTTGTGCAGACCTCCCTGCTCCACCGCTTTTCTGGAGAGACGACAAAGGTTTCCGACACGGCTACGAATCCGATCTGGGCAGGCTGCTGGCCCAAACACTGGGCCTGCCTTTTCAGTTCGCCTATCAGAACTGGGCCGATTTTTATCCCGCGTTACAGGCTGGGGAAGGCGACGTCATTTTGTGCGGTCAGGGCATTTCCGCTCATCGCAAAACATTGGCCGACTTCACTGAGCCGTACGCGGTATTCGATGAAGCCGTGATGATTCGACGTGGCTCAAATCTGCGATCCCCGTCCGATCTGAAGGACAAGAAAGTCGGTGCGATTGCCCAAAGCTTGAACATGGCACTGGCCGAAACGTTCACCGGCTGCATCTGCGTGCCTTTCGGCGGGGATAGCGACGATGTTTTGGGTGACATGGTCAGCGCGCTACGCGACGGAATTATCGATGCATTCGTGGATGACGACGTCGCGCTGGTTCCGCTTGCCGAGGAAGCGGATCTGGAAATCGGGTTCAGTGTTCCCACTCAAAACAAATGGGGCATTGCGGTCAAAAAGGAAAATGAGGCTTGGCTCGCACACGTCAATGAGGCCCTTGCGATGATCAAATCGAACGGCCAACTGGAACAGCTTTGGCGCAAATGGATGCCTTCGCTGAGCTACCCCTTCGGGACCCGTTGAGAAACAGCACTCACCCTGCCTCTCAGCTTGTCTACTCGGCGTTACCACCCGAGTTTTTGGCCGCACCTGTCGAGGGGGCGGCCTTTTTTTTAAAAATTTAATTTGAGAGGTTTTAGCGCGAAGTGCCGGCTGAGTCTGGTAAATTGAGGCCATGAGACACAACCATTTGGGAGGATTGGCAAGTCAATTGAGCTCGCTCGAGCAACATTCACTGCCGATGGATGATGAACAACAACTCCAGTGCAAGAACAGCCTCGTTCATGAGGTTGCGACAAGAAGGCCGGACAGAAGAAGTCGTTCGCAGATTAATTGAAGTGATCGACCTGGGCCTTTTCGCCGAAGGCGAGCAATTGCCCAGCGAAAACGAGCTGGCCATGCAGTTCGGGGTAGCGACCGTCACACTGCGTGAAGCCTTGGCCTATCTTCGCGAACGCCGTGTCATCGAGACAAGGAGAGGTCGTAACGGCGGAAGTTTCGTATGCCCCGCCGTTGAACTCCCGGAAGTTCATTTGCGTACCCGCCTTGCTGATATGAGCGCGCTGGAACTACGCGATCTCTGCGACGAACATGTTGCCATCTCGGGGGCCGCGGCTCGACTCGCCGCCAAGCGCTCCTCATCGGAGCATCATGCCAAGTTACAGCACTACATTGATGCGCTAGGCGATGCGACAACCCGAACAGAACGGCGTCGTGCCGATGCGCGATTCCATATAGAGATTGCCGTTGCCGCGCAGTCAGTCAGACTGACCCACGCAGAAATGAGCCTTCAGGCAGAAATCGGCGAGCTGATGTGGATCCCCGGAGAAGGCTCCATAACCCCCGAAGCGGCCCAATCAGAACACCGAGCGATTACCGATGCGATCATGGCAAATGATCCCAATCTTGCAGGCGCATTGGCAGAAGCGCATGTCACGCGCGGCATCAAAAGGCTCATAGATCTGAGATTAGATCTTTTATCCGAAATAGCCTAGAAAATGGCATGCGCCTTGCTCCTTCTCCCGTAAGCGGCTTTTTGATGCGAAGTGGGTGGAAGCTACTCACGGCATCAAGCTGAAACTGCGTTACGAGAATGCAACAGGGGCCCAACATCATGCCAGTACCACTTTTTCGCACCGACGCAGACGACTGCGCCGCTAGCATCAATGCTTCGATCGGTAACGTTTTCGACCAGTTGACGATCTTGGCAAACGAAGTCGTGGAGATTTGGCGACGTGAGGCTGCGCTGGGCAAGAAGCCCTCATCCAAAGACCTGGCCGTGCTCAAACCAAAAATTGATGCACAGCTCCAAGGCTCCAAATCATGCATTCACGGCACTGGCGTTGTGCTTGAGCCGGGAGAGCTGGAAGACTGCGAGATGTACCTTGAGTGGTGGAGAATGGGGGCTGCGGGCAAGGTCGTACCCATGACCCTCAACTTCAATCGACGCAGCGAAAGCTTCTACAACTACCAGAGCATGCAGTGGTTTGCTCGCCCGAAAAATACAGGAAGCAATGTTGTCATAGGCCCTTACGTCGATCTTTACGGGGCCGATACGTACATATTGACCTTCTCCCTGCCTATCCACGTTGATGGTCGTTTCGTGGGTATCGCCGGTGCGGACATCGCCTTGCACAAGTTCGAACGAATTCTGCTTTCCAGCCTGATCAAAATGGAAAACGAAGCCCTGATCGTATCCGAGGAAGGTCGTGTCATCGCCGCCAACACGGCCAATTGGACGGTTGGCGATATGGCTCATCACGCAATGAATCGCCAGGAAACAGGTTGTCGGGTTATTGAACTCGGCGAAGCCGCGGCGCACTGGTCGCTGGTGCAGCGCCCCTGCAAGCGCAAACACCGAGGCGCGGCATAAGCCCGACGCATTTCGTCGTAGAGAGGCTTATGCCTCTCTACGCAGCCCGAAACCCTTTTCGCCCGCTCACACCCCACCTCTTCCAAATCATTCAACGCCTCGATCAAGCGCATGGTTGGCCCCATCGCTCATCGAGACATGCTCCAGCGCCGCCGGATCCACGCCATCCAGACAACCGATGTTGTAGCCACATTGGGTCGGGGCGGAACGCCTCACGTTATGCGTGTAAATACCGCATCGAGAACAGAAGTAATGGCACGCGACGCCCGTATGGAAACGATAGACCGTCAGAAAATCCGCACCCTGGGTGATGCGTATACCGGATAGCGCTACAGTCCCCATCACTGCGCCTTTGCGCCTGCAGAGCGAACAGTTGCATCGCTTGGGGTCGACCACCCCATCAGGAAGATCCAGCTCAAACAACACCGCACCGCAATGGCAGGATGCAGTATGGGTCGGCTGGATTATGGTTTTACCAATGCGCTTTATCATCGCGAAACACCGGCGCAAGCGACCTGCTCATACAGGCTCACTCACCACTCACTGAGACATTCGACAGCATTGACTGGATCTGCTGAGTGGCCTCCTGCGTTCTTGAAGCGAGCTTTTTTACTTCATCAGCCACAACAGAAAACCCACGCCCCGAATCCCCTGCCCTCGCCGCTTCAATGGCGGCATTGAGCGCAAGCATGGTTGTTTGATCTGCAATGGCCTTTATCACTCCAAGAGCAGTGGAAATCTGAGCATAGGTTGCCTGCATGGCCGCCTGCTCCCGCTGACGTGACTCGATGGCATGCCGCTCGGAAGAAATGTCTCGAACGGCGCCTATCAGCCTGCAGACCTTGCCGTCCGCCCCCGTCATGGCCCGCCCCCGCTCTCGATACCAAACCATACCCCGCTGCTTATGCCTCATTTGATACTCAACGACGTAATGGTCGGCGCTTTGCGGAGCCCGTACGTATTCTTCGATAATCTTCAGCATCCTGGGGAGATCGTCGGGATCAACGATCTGGTTATACGTTTCCCAGCCATCGAGAAACTCCGAATCTGAATAGCCAACCAGCTCCTTGAACTGACGAGACCAACGAAGCTCATTGGAGGGATGTTCCAGGTCTCCGTCAACGATCTTGAGATCCCAACAGCCTTCCGTGAGCGTCTGTTTGACAAGCTCCCACACTTGCGCCTCGCCACTCAGTGCAGTCAATTCTCTATTGATCGACTCGAAGGCCAGGTTTTTCTCAGCTGAATATTGATTCAGGCAAGCGACCTCACTTGTCAGGGCGCTGATTTTATCCGCGCTGGCGGTTGCGTTCCGCGCCCCGTTCTCCTGCACCTGCTTCAGGCTCTCAACCTGGTCCTCCAGCGCTTTTATCCGCTCGGCCAGAGCGAACAAATTTGAATGCGTCGTAGCATGACCATTTTTCAACAACTGCAAACTGTCCGGCGTCAGAGGCTCTTGCCCCAGCAGTGCATGCAGGGCGCGATCCACCTCATTAAATTCTGCACTCAATGAACCTTTGAACCACATCACGTTGCTCCTTTGCTGCGCAACTCAGCCATAGTTTTCTGGTGCCTCCGACCTTCAAGCTGACATCGGCACGCTAGAGACAGCCAACAATTGGAATGCCCTCAGAAACAAAAAAAACGCCCTTCTTAAAGAGCGTTTTGATTACGTCGGAAACTATGCGGTGGTTCTTCGAACCGCGCCGGTTACAACAGCCCCCCTCGATGGAATTGCGTCTCCGTAAATGGCCGCGCTGCGTAAATGAGGGCGGGCAATCCACATGTAGAGGAAGCCGACCGCGATGACAGCGAAGGACGACAACACAACAATCCAGTTGTCATACCAAAGTGCATTGGGTGTGCGTGGCCAGCCGATGTTCACCATAGCGGCAACCCCATAGACGAGCGCGCCAACGTTGGTGATCAAACCAAGCGATCCAAGCTGGTACTCGCCGCTTGGTTTCCAGCCTTTCAAGCGAGCTCGCAGAGCAGCAAGAACAACCATCTGGAACGCGATATAGATGCCGACCGCCGAGAAGGAAATAATCTTCAACAGCGCATCAGCGGAAATCATCGAGCCGACGACAATCACACCAGGCAAAAGCGCCGACAACAACAAGGCATAAGGCGGGACATGACGCTCATGAGAAAATCTGGAAAGCAGGCCGCAGGCAAAAATCATCTTGTCGCGAGCGTACGCATAGATCAGTCGACTGGCCGCAGCTTGCAAGCTCATCACGCAAGAGAGGAAGGAGATCAGCACGACGCACAGCACTGCAGAGGATCCCACTGGGCCAAACGCATTGGCCAGAATGGCGGACACCGGATCAGCAAGAGTGCCATTGATAACCGCGCCAATATCGACCACCGACATAATCAGGGCAAAGCAGACGAAGGTGGCTGCAACACCGCCAATGTAAATCGTGCGACGCATCGATTTGGGGATACGCAGACCGGGCTCCGGGACTTCCTCGGCGACATCGCCACAGGCCTCGAATCCGTAGTATTGGAACACACCGATAAGGCTAGCGGCCAGGAATGCCGCGGTGTATGAGCCCGTACTCTCCGAACCGAACGTATTGAAGAAAATACTCATATCGTGGTGACGCTCAAACACCAACAGGTACACGCCTACCACCAACGCCCCCATTATTTCGGCGAAGAACCCGATCAGCGCTGCCTGCGCCAAGACCTTGGTGCCCATCATGTTGATGACTGTCGCAATGGCCAGGATCACCAATGCACAGATTACGTTTGCACCCACTGTAGGCTCGAACCCGACAACTGACGCGGTGTATGGCGCTGCGCCATATGCCACCCCTGCAATGGTCGAGAACATCGCCATCACGTAAACCCACCCTGTCATCCATGCCCACTTGCGACCCCAAAGGCGACGCGCCCAGGGGTATACACCTCCTGCGAGCGGGAATTGGGAGACGATCTCACCAAACACGAGCGCCACCAGAAGCTGGCCAACACCGGCGATGAGCAATGCCCAAATCATCGGAGGGCCGCCCAGCATCAGAGATGAGGCGAACAGGGTGTAAATGCCGACGACCGGCGAGAGATAAGTGAAGCCCAACGCAAAGTTCGCCCAAAGGCTCATATCGCGTTTGAATTCTGACTGGTATCCCAGGGATGCAAGACGCTCGGCGTCTGCGTCAACCGGGGAATTCACGGGATGATTCGTCATGGTGCAACCTCGTATTTTTGTGTTCTCGGCAGCGACGTAGAAGGGGGGGCCATCTAGCATTTTTTTGCTCTTGTAAACGCGAACGCTCATCGCAGGACTAGAAATACCTCCAAATACATTTGAAGTCAAAGGAAAATGTTTTATCCATGACCGACTGGCAAAAATCCCTGTAAACGCTGGCCACAAACCCGATATACCTAACAATCAATCAACCAACACACGAAAAAATCGGCCAGATATGATCAAAAAAACGGCAGATATCGTTGACAATACATATGGATTAGAATTTTATAGGATGCAGCGCCAGGCATGCAGCCGGCCTTGACCCATCAGGAGGCTTCTCATGCGTGAAATAATCGGTGCATTCGAGATCGGAGTGATGCCGGCCCCAGAGACGGAGGAGCCGATCAGTGAATCCAAAACAGATCAACGAAACGTTTGGCCACTGCTCGCCGCATTGTTCGTTCAGGTTTTTGCCTGTCTGAGTCTGGCTCGTTAAGGATCCGGGCTCGCCAAGCGCTTTCCTGGCTCAAAAAAAGCCGCTATCGCTAGCGGCTTTATTATTTATACGAACGCCCTGGCCTCCGCTGGATCGACCTTCGGCGCGGCGAAGAACGCCCGCTCACCGATTTGCTCTTTTACCTTGCTTACGATGTAGGCGCCGATAGGAATGGCCGAGGTGGCGGCTGGTGAAGGTGCGTTACACACATTCACGCTCCTCTTCGTATTGACGAACAAGAAGTCATCAATCAGCTTACCGCTGTTCGAAACAGCCTGGGCACGAACCCCAGCGGGGTACGGTGTCAGATCCTCTTTATTGATCGACGGGCAGTATTTCTGCACTTGCTTGAGATAGCCGCTCTTGAACAGAGAATTCCTCATCTCTATCAGGCCAGGTTTGAAGTTTGCCTTCAAAACCTTCAAGACCCCGAGCGAGGTGAAGATTTCAAACATGTCCCCCAGGGAGAAATCAGTTTTCTTGTAGCCCTCGCGCTTGAGCGCCAATACAGCGTTCGGCCCGACGGTGACAGTGCCGTCAATCATACGAGTCAGGTGCACACCCAAAAATGGCATGGACGGATCAGGGATGGGGTAGATCAAGTGATTGACGATCTGATTGTGTTGCTTGGGCAACAGGTAGTATTCGCCCCTGAAAGGACAAATCTGGAACTCGGGTTCGAGCCCCAGCATCCTGACGACCCGATCAGCCATCAGGCCTGAGCATGAAATCAGAAAACGGGCCTGGTAAATGCCTGTCGACGTCGTGACCACGACCTCGTCCGCTCGCTCATCGAGAGCCGTCACTTCAGAGTTGTAGCGAATGACACCGCCCGCTTTCGTAAACTCTGCAGCCATCTGTCGAGTGACTTCGGCGTAATTCACGATGCCACTGGAAGGGACGAAGATTCCCGCCAACCCGACAATATTCGGTTCTCTTTCCCGAAGCTCGGCAGCTGAAAGCCATTCACGCTCAAGGCCATTGGCCTCAGTGCGCTCCCAAAGGGCTTTCATTCGTTCCTTCTCAATTTCATTCGTCGCCACAAGCATTTTGCCGCAGGCGTCATAACGAATTCCGTGCTGATCACAGAAGGCTTTCGTTGCCCGGTTTCCTTCCAGGCAAAACTTGGCTTTCAGACTGCCAGGCGTGTAGTAAACACCCGCATGGATCACCCCACTGTTATGACCGGTCTGATGCTGGGCGGGACCCGATTCTTTTTCCAGCAACAGAATTTTTGCATCCGGGTATTCAGATGCCATTTGCATGGCTGTAGACATTCCCACAATGCCGCCACCAATGATTACAAAGTCGTACACAGCTATCACCTCACAAGGATGGCGGACAGGGAACAGGCCGCAGTCGCCTGCGACCCATCCGTCAATTAGTTGGATGTCTGGCCGTGGTGGTGACCCACCTTCGGATAGCTGAAGTAGCCGCGTTGACGCATCAGTTCGCGACGAAGGCCTGGATGCGCTGCGAAGCGGTCGCGTCCGTGAAGCCAGAACAAGTTGTTGATCAACACGAACGAACCCACCGCAACGGGAATGGACAACTTCGCCTGACTGGTTTCCAGCGACTCACCGAGTTCGAAAAGCCAGGTACCCTCTTCGAAGTTTTCAGGCTGAACAAATTGATCGATGTAGCGCATGGTCGGACGCCCCTCACCATCCGTATCAAAGATGGAATGGAACACGTCCTCTTTGACGTTCTTGCTCGGTGGAGCCGTCCAGCGCAGGGAGCGGCGAGCCAATGGATGCTTGTAGAACTTATTCAAATCAGCCCAATCGTCGAGGTGCAACAGCAAGGAGTTGCCACCTTCCATATTTTGCTCGTCGATCTTCATCATCAGGACGTAGTCAGTGATCTGATTCACGAACGTACCGTCGTTGTGCAGCTCCATCACACGATGTGGCGCACGCAGGTAGCTGTCCGAGTTATCAACGTTCTCTACGACGAAGCGTGCATAAAACTGCCCGCTCATCGCATCGAAATTAGAACGCCCGAGCAGGTGCGCCACGGCGGTTGAAAACTTAACCATGTCTTCTGCCTGGGAGACATCGTTCAGCCCTTCCGGCTTCACCAACAGACCACCCGTTTCCCGATCCATCAGCGTGTTGACCAAAACCGGACGCAGCGTCTCGCCGCAAATTCCGTCCAGGACTTTGCCAATCTGAAAGCGCAAAAACGACTTGTACTCAAGTGCCTGAACTGGCCATTGGGACACGGCAGAGAGAAACGCGTCGACGGTGACCTTGGGGAATGTGAGCTCCAGGAAACGCTTGGACTGAGCAGAAGGCTTGAGAGAGAAACCCACGCACTCAGCGGGCTGTTGCATTACCGGAGCGTTGATCTGAGAGAAGGCGTTCATTGCTATGTCCTGGCGTAGTGAGTGTGGGCGCTTTCCAGGGCGTCTGGTGAAGCGACGGTCAAAAAATATCGCCACTAAATAAAAATGTCTACATTTTTAAAATACGTAGATAGAAAATGATTTAGTAGCCATTCGGCGGGCCTTTTGAAAAGTGGGTATCATTAGGAAAATTTGACGATGAGTGGTCGCTATGGAAGAGCTTGAGCCAAAGCAGAAATCTACTTTCGATGGTTACGAAAGGCTCAAGAAGGACATTATTCGTGGCGTATTTCCGGCTGGACAGAAGCTGCTGATGAGCGCCCTGAAAGATCGATATGGTCTTGGGGTTGGCCCACTCAGAGAGGCTTTGTCTCAGCTCGTCGCGGAACACCTGGTCATTGCGATTAACCAGAAAGGCTATCGGGTAGCCCCCATGTCGTTGGAGGAAATGCGCGACATCTACGACGCGCGCGCCAACCTGGAGGCCATGATCCTCACGCTCGCGATCGAACGAGGCGATGACTCGTGGGAAGCCTCGATCCTGGCGCGAACTCACACGCTATCGAAAGTCATGGAGCTCAGAACGCAGGAGCAAATGCTCGAGATATGGGACTCTCGACATAAGGCGTTTCATAGTGCGATAGCCTCCGGGTGCGGATCCAAGCATCTGCTGCAACTAAGATCGCAACTGCTGGACCAGGCTGAGAGGTACAGGCACCTGTGGCTCAAAAGCACTGTATTTTCCGAAGAGGCGCTTCGTCAAAAAAGGGTCGAGCATGCAACCCTCGTTGACGCAATCCTTGCTCGCGATGCGGTAAAGGCGAGCGCCCTGATGAGGGAACATCTGATGACACCTGTTCCTATCATTTCTGAAATAATTAAAAACTCGATGCCGGCGTTACACGCGTAGTCCACAAATGAAAGGGGCCTTTGAACAAGCCCTTTTACATTCAAACTACCTTGGCCGAATGCATAGACCTCAAGGACGCGCGATGATATTTCAACACAGGCCAGTGACGGCGGCTGACATCAAAACCATCTGCAGCTTTCCCCTTAACGCTCAGGAACTGTTTTATATGTTCCCGAAAGCTCAATACCCTCTGACGGAAGCCCAGCTGTCTAACGCAATTACTCAACGATTCGACTCGACGATTGTCGAGGCCGGAAACAGCGTCGTTGGCTTTGCTAACTTTTATCGGGCTGAGACGGGTGGGGTTTGCTGTATCGGCAATGTCATCGTTGCCCAGCAGGCACGAGGTCAAGGTGTGGCGACCTTCATCGTGGAGACGATGACGGCTCTGGCGTTCGAGCGCTATGACGCCACAGAGGTGCAGATCTCGTGTTTCAATGAAAATACCGCTGGCTTGTTGCTTTATCCAAAACTCGGCTTCTTGCCCTTTGCTGTCGAAGAGAGAACCTCTCTGGATGGTCGCAGATTAGCGCTCATCCATATGACCCGCAGCCGAGCGGGCCGACCAGAATAGTCACCTTGAAAGCCCGCTCATGATCGGGTTCAGGTGCTTCAGCACTGAATGGCAGGCGAACGCGTGACCCACTGACTGGCCGAAGAACGCGAATGGCCGATGATGTTGCTGGTTGGTGTTTAGCGTTGAACTGACCTTGCCGGCCCCGGCACTCGTATTGTTTGCGTATAGATCCGCGCACGCCCGTAAAGAAGCCATCGTGCTGCGTTGAGCCCGCTGGCAGATACCTTATGCTCCGGGCTCACCTTCCGCCCCCCGAGATCAACATGCAAAATTCAGAGTTGGGAATCATGATCATTTCATTGATCGGGTTGTTCGGCTTTGCTTCGTTTGTTTTTGAGTACTTGAGCGCCAGACGCTCGAAGAGAAGTAAACCGCAGTGATGTTTCCAGACGATCAAAAAAAGGGGGCAGATGCATCATCTACCCCCTTTCTTTCATCAGCGCGTCGCCACCAGAAACAACCGCGGAAACGGCAGCAGCACCCAACCATCCGCCTGCGCCGGATAAGCCTGCTCGACGGCGGCCAGATACAGCGCCAGATATTCAGCCCGTTCCGCCTCATCCAGTGGATCGAGAAACGGCCGCAAACCACTGCCCTTGAACCACTCGACCACCCCCGAGGCGCCGCCTGCGAGTGGATGATGATAAGTGGTGCGCCACACATCGACCCGAGTGCAGTGTGGTTTGAGCATTGTGTAGTAGCCGCTGGCATCGGCCATCTGCGTGCGCTGCCCGGCCGCGCCAGTCAGCTTGGTAGCCCAAGGACCACTCGCCGCCACCTCGCGCATCAAGCGATGCGAGGGTTCATTGAGATTGTCCGGCATCTGGATCGCCAGGCTGCCACCCGGTGCAAGTTTGCTCACCAATGAAGGCAGCAACGTGGCGTGATCAGGCAGCCACTGCAACACCGCATTGGCGAAAATCACATCGAATGGGCCAGTTTCGTTCCAGCGATCAATGTCCGCGATATCGAACCGCACCTGCGGTAAACGCTTGCGGGCGGCCTCGATCATATCAGTTGAACTGTCCAGACCGCGCAACGTAGCGTTGGCAAAGCGCTCCACCAGCAACTCGGTCGAGTTGCCGGGCCCACATCCGATATCGATTGCCGAGCGCACATCACCGGCGGGAATGGCCGCCAGCAGGTCACGGGCGGGACGGGTGCGTTCATCTTCAAAAGCGACGTACTGTTTGGCGGACCAACTCATTGCGTTCTCCTGTCGGTGCGTTGTCCTTGGACCGCTACGATACCGCGACAGGCGAGACCAAAGGTTTCAGAACACAGCCTTTTGCGCCGTACCGTCATTCCCGACGAATTTTCTTCCCGCCCCCACTGCCTGAAATTCACGCGCCCTCAGATAAGGAACACGGCCATGAAATTCGCAAAAAATCGCCCAGAAACTTGCCCTGTGGACCAGCAGTCCCTAGACGTTCATCGGGGCGAACATTCTGATTTTCCTGTGGGGGCTGAGCGGGCAGCACTGGGTCACCCGCGTGATCGAACGATCTAACGACTGGCTTGCAATGCCCTGGCCATCTGCAGGTGATGTTGCAGCTTGGGCAATGTCTCTTCAGCGAACGCCTTGATCTCAGGCACATCCGTGGTTTGCGCTTCCTGCTGAAGCTGTGCGATGGCTTCTTCGGTGGACTTCACCTGACTGGCCGCATAGGCCTCATCGAAGTTCGCGCCGTCCATGACTTGCGGCATCAAGGCCTTGGCCTTATCGGCCACCTGCTCACGCGGGGCCACCGGCAAATCCAGCTGTTTGGCGATTTTCGCCAGGTGCTGGTTGGCGGTGGTGCGGTCGTTGATCACGACGATGGTGTAGTCCTTGACCTCTTTGGATTCCGACTTCTGATGCGCCAGACGACTGGTTTCGATATCGGCGATACCCTGGGCCGACGCATCGTTGATGAACTCGGCGGGGGACTGGGCGAAGGCACTGCTGGCACACAGGCCCAGTAACGTGGCGAAACCGGTGTTGCGTATTTGGGTGGCCATCCGCTTCATGGTCGCGCCCTCCTCAGTAAACATTCAAACGGGAGCTTTCGCCCCCGCTTCTCAATCAAAACCACCTTCATCCACTACTTGGATTTTTGTCCGGGCTTGCGGCCCATGTCGGGTTTCGCTGGCTCTTTATCGACAGTCGTGGTGGTGGTTTTCCCACCCTTGCGACCGGCTTCAGACGCCTTGGTTCGATCGTTGGCGAAATTTCCCGAGTTCGAGTTTTTTGAGTTAGGCATGATTCTCTACCTCTTGGTGATGATCGCGGCGAGCTGACGCCCGCATAAAATCTGAATGGGCGCGATGCAAAAGGTTTAGAAAAAAACGTCGACGCCACGACGAACGGTGAGCGCGATTCAGACGAGCCGCAGGTGATGCTCGCGCTTGGCGGTGTACATCGCCTCATCGGCGTGCCTGAACAACTGCTTCTCTTCCGTGCCGTGCTCGGGGTATTGGGCAACGCCGATGCTTGGTTGAATGTTGAAGCTATGGCCGTCCAGGCGCAGGGGTTGAGCCAGGACCTGACGGATTTTCACGGCCACGCCGTCGGCATCTCCCGAAGCGTGAATGCTGTGTAACAACACCACAAACTCATCGCCGCCAATACGCGCCACCGTGTCGGTTTCACGCACACAGCCCTTGAGCCGATTGGCCACGGTTTGCAGCAACATGTCGCCAACCGCATGCCCGTGGGTGTCGTTGACCTCCTTGAAGCGGTCAAGATCGACATACAGCAAAGCCAAGCGTCCGCAGTCCTCACGCGCCGCTTCCAATGCAGCCTTGAGCCGGTCGCGCAGCAATTCGCGGTTAGGCAGTTGCGTCAGTTGGTCGTACTGGGCCATGCGCTGCAGGCGCGCGTGCAATTGCTTGCGCTCGATCGCAGTCGCGACCTGCGCGCAGACGTACTGCAACAACTCTTTATCCTGCTCGGTGTAGTGCTCACTGCCCGGCATGCTTTTGACGATCAGTGCGCCAATGGTGCCGTTTTGCGAGTTGAGCGGCACGCCGAGCCAGCACGGCGTGTTCTGTGCGCTCTCTTGCCTCTCGAACCCCGCAGGTCGATCGTCCTGATCCGGGGTCAGCAGGATCGGCTGGCCGCTGCGGACCACCTCGGCACACAGGCGGCCGGTCATCGTGCAGGGCTGCTCGGGTTCGTGGGCATCAACGTGATAGGGGAAACTCAGCTCGGCACCGTGATCGTCATACAACGCCACGGAAAAATTCAGCGCTGGCAGCCATTCGCCAATGATCAGATGAATACGCTTGAACAACGCCAATAGATCTTCCGCTGCATGCGCCGCCTCGGAAATCGCGTACAGCGCTGCTTGCCGGGACTCGGCTTGCTTGCGCTCGGTGATGTCACGCGCCACGGCGATGCGCAGTTGATCGACCTCCGACCAGCGTGCCGACCAGAGGATGTGCACCACCCGGCCGTCCTTGCGCATATAGCGGTTTTCGAAATTGAGCTTGGACTCAC
Source organism: Pseudomonas mohnii (assembly GCF_900105115.1). Lineage (NCBI taxonomy): Bacteria > Pseudomonadati > Pseudomonadota > Gammaproteobacteria > Pseudomonadales > Pseudomonadaceae > Pseudomonas > Pseudomonas mohnii. The sequence goes on along the minus strand of NZ_FNRV01000001.1, from coordinate 4,922,601 downwards.
CACCCATGATCTCCCGCGCGGCATCGAGGGTGCGCTGACGATCGGCCGGGTGAACCAGGTCGATCATCGGCTGGCCAATCAATTCTTCAGGGCTGTAGCCGAAAATGTGCTCGCAGGCCGCACTGACAAAAACGAAGCGACCTTGTTTGTCGACCGCGCAAACGGCGTCCAGCAAGAGGTCGATGTAGCTCGCCAGCGGCGCGGAATTTCTGGTGGTCATGGCGCTTAATGCATGTCCGGACAATGCGGCAAAAAAAGAACATCCCTGACTGTTAGAACCTGTGTCACCGAGGCCTCCCTGTACGCGGCTTCAAGCCTTGTTCGTCACCAGGCCCGGCACGGCGTGCACCAGGGCGTTGATGGCGAAACCGATGAACATTAACCCGCAAAGCCGGGTGATGGCCAGTTCATGGCGCTGATACAAGGTGCGCACCCGCCGCGCACCGACGACGCCAATGAGAATAGCGTAGGCGATAAGCCCCCCCACGAAACTCAGCAGGATCAGCCACGGCAACATCGACCAGGTCAGCAACTCGGCTCGGCTCGACAACAAGGCGGTAAACGTGGCCACGGCCACCGGGTAAGCCTTCGGATTGGTCAGGCCAAACAGGATGCCATGCCAGAACGGCTGCCGCGCCGGCCCTTGCGGTGCCTGGGCACTGCTGCGACGCGCCCGCACCGCACGCCAGCCGAGCCAGAACAGATAGAGACCGCTGAGCACGCCCAGCACATCGAACGCCGTGCTGCCGATCTCCCGCGCCCCGACAATCGCCACCAGCGCAGTGCCGCACCAGACCACGTCCCCCAGCAAATGCCCGCAGAGGAACCCCGCCCCGGCCCGTCGCCCATGGGCCGCTCCAATGCCGAATACGGCCAGCACGCCGGGGCCTGGCGTAATCCCGTAAATAAAACCCGAGGCAAGAACAGCCATTAACAGCGACGGGGTCATGGGAAGTCCTTTTGAACTGTTTGGTGAATGGGCGCCAGTCTATATCAGCTCATTGGGCATTGATTGACTGATCGTCGAAGAACTTCATCAGCGTTTTATCCCCTCTGCGATTCGTTGATTCAACCAGTTCAACGCCTGATCCCCGCCGCGCCGCTGGTGCCACGCCAACACAAAGGTAAACGACGGAATATGAAACGGTGGAGGCACGACGATCAGCGACGCCTCGTCGAGGTCGCGCAAGCCAAGGGAGGCAACGGTCAAAATCAAATCCGTGCCACTGATCAACTGCGGGGCGACATTCCAGTGCGGCAGGCTGACCGCCACGCGCCGCCGTTCATGCAGAGCGGTCAGGGCACGCTCGATCTCCGGCGTGCCACTGCCGCGCATTTCCAGCAAAACGTGGGGGCGCGCCAGATAGGTTGGCAGGTCGAGCGTTGCGTCGGCCGACAAACTGTCACGATCCACCAGGCAGGCGTAGTGCTCTTCGAACAGCGCAGTGCTGCGTAGCTCGTTGGGCATCTCCGGAAACACACCAATGGCGATATCGATATCACCGTTGAGTATCCCGTCGAGCATGCCTTCGCGGCTGGCGTGACTGATTTGCAGATCGATGCCCGGAGCTTCACTGCGCAACGTGCGGATCAAGCCGGGCAGGACGATGGCGGCACCGTAATCGGACATGGCCAGGCGAAAGGTGCGCCGGGTGGTCGCCGGATCAAAGGCATTGGGCGCCAGCAGCGATTGCACCTGGGCCAGGGCTTCGGTCAAGGGCGCCATCAGCTCCAGCGCGCGCGAGGTCGGCACCAGGCCGGCGCCTGCCCGCACCAGCAGCGGATCGCCCAGCAGATCGCGCAAACGCGCCAGGGCATGGCTGACGGCCGGCTGACTCAGGTGCAGACGTTCAGCCGCCCGGGTGACGTGTTGCTCGCTGAGCAAGGCGTCGAGAATCACCAGTAAATTGAGATCGATGCGGCGCAGATCATTCATTTGATGCATGTTCTGGATAGCAAAACGGAATTTAAATCTGCGCGACGAATACCCTAGAGTCCAGCAAAACCTGCTGGAGAATGATCATGAGTACGTTGCATGGGATCGGCCTGTTATTGCTGGCCGTGATTGCCGGGGCGGTGGTGCCTTTTCAGAGTGCGATCAACGCGAACCTTGGACGGGGCCTGGGGCATCCGTTATGGGCCACCTTGGCCTCGTTGCTGGTGAGTATCCTGGTGTTGCTGCCGATCATGCTGGCGATGCGCGTGCCGTTGCCATCAGTGGCGTTCATCAGCAAGGCGCCCCTTTGGATGTGGGCTGGCGGTGCGTTCGGGGTGTGTTTCATTTCCCTGGCCCTGGTGCTGCTGCCCAAACTCGGCGCCTCTGGGTTCATGGCGTTGGCGCTGGCCGGGCAAGTGGTCGCGTCATTGGTGCTGGATCACTTCGGGTGGTTTGGGTTGGTGCAGCGGCAGGTGAGCTTGCCAAGGGTATTGGGCGCCTTGCTATTGATTGGCGGTGTGGTGTTGATTCAATTAAGCGCAGCGCCGAGCAAAGCTTTAGCAGCCGCGAGTTGAGGGGGCAATCCCCAAGCGCTTGATGCTCAGCCGCACGGCCCGGGGCTCCCTATACATGAATGGCAACAAACTATTACAGGGCAATCAGTCGCGCTCCATTCGTCCTGGACCTGTTGCCTCAGTATATTCATGCCGCAATTTCCCCGGCCAACAAAAAAATACTACGAGCCCTCCATGAAGAGCAGCACCACCCTCCTCGTCACCTGCAGCACGGTTTTTCTCGCGCAATTGGGCATGAGCATTTATCTACCCGCTCTTCCGGAAATTGCCCGGGGTCTGTCCGCTGATGCTTCGCAAGTGTCGTGGGGATTGGCCGCGTATCTGATCGGCATGGCAATGCCCATGTTGTTCTGGGGCAGCATGGCCCAGCGTGTCGGGCGCAAACCGGTGTTGCTCGCTGCACTGGGCATTTATGGTGCCGGGAATCTCGCCTTGCCCGTGAGTTCGACACTGGAGTCGTTTCTGATCCTGCGCATGCTCCAAGGCGTTGGCGCCAGCGGGATTTCGGTGATGGCCAGGGTGTTGATTCGCGACAGTTTCCGGGGTGACCTGTTGGCCAAAGCGCTGTCCTGGCTCTCGATTTCCTTTGTGGTGGCGCTGGGAATCGGCCAGTACCTGGGGTCGATTATCCAGATCGTACTAGGCTGGCCGGCGATCTTTTACTTGTTGGGTGGCGTGAGTCTGGCGATGGCGCTGATTGTGTCGCGTATTACATTCCCGACGCTGTCTGAGGAAAGCGCTCAGCGATCCGCCTGGCCCAGTTACTGGCGAATTCTGCGCCATCGATCTTTTCTGCTTCCGGCACTGACCGGCGGATTGGGGTACGGGGTGATTATCGCCTTTAACACCGCTGCGCCACTGATTCTACAAGGCCCTTTCAACTGGTCTGTCGTGGAATATGGATTGCTGGGCTGGCCTATCAGCGCGGCCTATTTTCTGGGGGCGGTGGCAGTCAACCGTTTGGTGCTGCGCATCGGTCAACGGCGCTTGATGACGGCGGGTGTAGGGCTGGTGTTGGCCGGTAGCACGCTGATGTTGCTGGGCAGCATCGCAGGCACTCCAATTGCGTTGCTATTTTGGTTGCCGTATTGCATTGCAGTGTTCGGACAGTCGTTGAATTACCCGATCAGTCTGTCGCTGGCCAACGACGGTTCACCCATTGGTGGTGCCTATGCAATGGCGCTGAGCGGTTTCATTCATCAACTGATGGCCGCCATCATCGGCGGGATTGTCAGCCTGACCGCCAGCCCGCAGCCCTGGCCGCTGTCATTGTCATGCACATTGCTGGCCTTGGGCGCGCTGCTTTGCGTGGTGCTCGCGCCCGGCCGCCAAAACGTCTAGAACGCGCTGCGGAATATCTCTTCGATCTGCCGCTGATCCGCCGCCCGGGGGTTGGTCACGCCGCATGCATCTTTCAGGGCGTTGCTGGCCAGGGTCGGGATGTCGTTGAGCCGGACGCCGAGCTCACGCAAACCGGCGGGGATGTCCACATCGAGTGCAAGGCGGCGGATGGCCTCGATAGCCGCCTGGGCGCCCTCTTCCGGGCTGAATCCGCGAATGTCGGCGCCCATGGCGTGGGCCACGTCGGTCAGGCGAACGGCGCAGACCTGGGCATTGAAGCTTTGCACGTGGGGTAACAGCACTGCGTTGCACACGCCATGGGGCAAGTCGTAGAAGCCACCCAACTGGTGAGCCATGGCATGCACGAAGCCAAGGGACGCATTGTTGAACGCCATGCCGGCCAAAAACTGCGCGTACGCCATGCCTTCCCGCGCCCCCAGGTTTTCACCGTCCTCCACCACCAGGCGCAGGTTATGGCTGATCAGGGTGATGGCCTTCAGGGCGCAGGCATCGGTGATCGGAGTGGCAGCGGTGGACACGTAGGCTTCGATGGCGTGGGTCAGGGCATCCATGCCGGTGGCGGCCGTCAGGCCCTTGGGCATGGCGATCATCAGGTCCGGATCGTTGACCGACAGCAGCGGCGTGACGTTGCGATCGACAATGGCCATTTTCACGTGCCGCGATTCGTCGGTGATGATGCAGAACCGGGTCATTTCGCTGGCCGTGCCGGCCGTGGTGTTGATGGCAATCAACGGCAGTTGCGGTTTAGTGGACCGATCGACGCCCTCGTAGTCGCGAATCTGCCCGCCGTTGGTCGCGCACAGGGCGATCCCCTTGGCACAGTCGTGGGGCGAGCCCCCACCCAGGGACACCACGAAGTCACACCGGGTCTCCTTGAGCAGACCCAGGCCGTGCTCGACGTTGGCGATGCTCGGGTTGGGTTTGGCCCCGTCGAAGATCACCGAATCGATGTCCTGCAGCGCCAGTTTCCCGGCAATCATGCTCGCCACGCCGGCCTTGGCCAGCCCGGCGTCGGTGACGATGAACGCTTTGCGAAAACCGTATTGGCGGATGGCGTCCATGGCTTCGTCCAGGCAACCGATGCCCATGATGTTCACGGCGGGGATAAAAAACGTACTAATCATGTGCGAGTCTCCTGACGAGGGGCAGACCGGCAGCACCGATCCTCTGAATGCGCTCAGGATCGACCCGTCGCCACGACGGCATGTTGATCTGGCTCAACGTCCGGTCGTGATAAAGTCGCCGCCCATCAGACCTTTTGCTTCGAGACGACAAACGCAATGACCGATTTACAGGATGTCGACGCCCAACTTGAAGACTGGAACGCCTTGCGCTCAAGCGCTGCGTTCGCCGGCTTGCTGGTGGGCAACGGCGCCAGCCGCGCCGTGTGGGACGATTTCGGCTACGACTCGCTGTTCGAGAACGCCCGCACCGTCGAAGAAAAGCCCCTGAGCCAATCGGAATTGAGTGTGTTCGATGCGCTGCAAACCCGCAGTTTCGAACAAGTGCTCAGCGCGCTGAAAACCACCAGCCGGGTCAACAAGGCCCTGGCCGTCAGCTCCGCCGCCCCGCGCAATCGTTACTATGCGATCAAGGAAGCCTTGATCAACACCGTGCACGCGGTGCATATCCCGTGGCGGTTGGTCCAGGCGTCGACCCTGGGCTCGATCAATCAGGAACTGGCCCGCTACCGCACGGTATTCACCACCAACTACGATCTGCTCAATTACTGGGCGATCCAGCACTCGCCGCAGGCGATCACCGATCTGTTCCAGGGTGACGAGCCCGGCTTCGACCTCAGCGCCACCGCCACCGACAAAACCCGCTTGCTGTACCTGCACGGTGGCCTGCACCTGGTGCGCAATCAGGACGGCACGGCGCGCAAGCTGATGTCGACCGAGGGCACATTGCTGGGTAATTTCGCGATCAACAATACGATCAAGACCCTCGACGACGTGCCGCTGTTCATCAACGAAGGGCCGAGCACGGACAAGCTCAAGACCATTCGCAGCTCGGATTATCTGTCGTTCTGCTACGACCAGTTACTGAGTCATGGCGAGGGCTTGTGCATTTTCGGCCATGCCTTGGGTGAGCAGGACAGCCACATTGTGCACGCCTTGCGTCAGGCGAAACCGCAGCGGGTGGCGATCTCGATCTATCCGCGCAGCAAGGCGTTTATCCAGCATCAGAAGCGCTATTACGCGAAGGTGTTTGAGGGGACGGGTATTGAGTTGCGCTTTTTTGACTCGAAGACCCATGCATTGGGTAGCCCGAAGCTGACCGTTCCGGTCGAAGTCTGAGGCCGGCACTTGATCGGTGGCGAGGGAGCAAGCGCCCTCGCCACAACAGCGCCAGGCTCATTCCTCGTTGCTGTGCACCACCACCAGCAACTGCGCCTGAACCTCTCCCACTGACCGTATCCGGTGCGGTTTTTGCGCGTTGAAGTGCAGCGCGTCACCGCGATCGAGCAGCACTCGCTCGTTCATAAAGTCCACTTCCACCTGCCCCTCGTGGACGAACAGAAACTCCTCCCCGGTGTGTTCCTTGAAGGCTTTGTCGGTGAATTCGGCGGGCGGATAAATGATGAATGGCAGCAGGCTGCGTTCACTGACCTGATGGGCCAGCACCGCGTAGCCGGGACTTTGATCGTTGGCCGCCAGGGACTGGCGCTCATGGCTGCGCACCAGGCTGTAGCCGTCGAGACTGACCTTGTCCTCGGAAAACAACTCCTCGACCTTCACGTTCAGCGCCTTGGCCAGTTTCAGGGCAGCCGCGATCGACGGCGTGTTCAGCCCGCGCTCGACTTTCGACAGATAGCTCTTGGTCATGCCGGATTTTTCGGCCAAGGCTTCAAGTGTCACGCCAAGTTTTTTTCTGAGTAATTTCAAACGGATAGACATGTGGAGCGATTAATCCATCAAGGAGCCGACGATTTGTCCTTGCCAATGACACAAAGTGTCATATAGCCTCTTTAGTGTCATCTGCATGAATCACCCCAAAGGACACCGATATGGCCAAGACCTTAGCACTGCCCAAAGAGCAACTGGTCAAGCAAGCGCTGACCCAGATGCAAAACACCCTCGCGGATAATACGTGGACCGACCGGCAAAAGCTGGCCCTGACGTGCCGCATTCTGTTCGAGAACGGCCATGATTCCGGACTGGCCGGGCAAATCACCGCCCGCGGCCCGCAGCCAGGCACCTATTACACTCAACAACTGGGCCTGGGTTTTGACGAAATCACCGCGAGCAACCTGTTGCTGGTCAATGAAGACCTGGACGTGCTTGCCGGCCATGGCATGCCCAATCCGGCCAACCGTTTCCACAGTTGGGTGTACCGCGCCCGGCCGGATGTGAACTGCATCATTCACACCCACCCGACCCACGTTGCGGCCTTGTCGATGCTGGAAGTGCCGCTGCAGATTTCCCACATGGACCTCTGCCCGCTCTACGACGACTGCGCGTTTCTCGAAGGCTGGCCTGGTGTGCCGGTCGGCAATGAAGAAGGCGGGTTGATTGCCGGGGCCCTGGGCGACAAACGGGCGATCCTGCTTTCCCATCACGGCCAGTTGTCCACCGGTGGCACCATCGAGGAAGCCTGTGTGATTGCCCAACTGATCGAACGCGCCGCCAGGCTGCAACTGCTGGCGATGAGCGCCGGGACCATCAAGCCGATCATCCCCGAGCTGGGCCGTGAAGCCCATGACTGGATCGCCCGGCCCAAACGACACGCCGCCGCTTTCAACTACTACGCCCGGCAGAACCTGCGTCAACACGCCGATTGCCTGAACTGAACCCCGACCTTTTACCACGGAGAGACACCATGTCGAGCACAACCATTCACGGCATCATCGGCTACACCATCACGCCTTTCACCGCCCAGGGTGAAAGTGTCGACCTCGACGCGCTCGGGCGCTCCATCGACCGTTTGATCGACAGCGGCGTGCATGCCATCGCCCCGCTGGGCAGCACCGGGGAAGGCGCTTACCTGAGCGACGCAGAGTGGGATCAAGTCGCCGAATTCAGTATCAGACACGTGGCCAAACGCGTGCCGACCATTGTCAGCGTGTCCGATCTGACCACTGCCAAAGCAGTGCGCCGCGCACGTTTCGCCGAAGCCCAGGGTGCCGATGCGGTGATGGTGTTGCCAACCGCCTACTGGAAACTCAGCGAAGCGGAAATCCTCGCCCACTACCGCGCCATCGGCGACAGCATCGGTGTGCCGATCATGCTCTACAACAACCCGGCCACCAGCGGCACCGACATGTCGGTGGACCTGATTTTGCGCATCGTCAAAGGCGTGGAAAACGTGACCATGGTCAAGGAGAGCACCGGCGACATCCAGCGCATGCATCAACTGCAACGCCTGGGCGAAGGTCAGGTGCCGTTTTACAACGGTTGCAACCCGTTGGCGCTGGAAGCGTTTGCCGCCGGGGCCAAGGGCTGGTGCACGGCGGCAACAAACCTGATCCCGCAGCTCAACCTCGACTTGTATCAGGCGGTGCTGGAAAACGACTTGAGCAAGGCGCGCGAGCTGTTCTATCGCCAGTTGCCCTTGCTGGACTTCATTCTCAAGGGTGGCCTGCCGGCGACCATCAAGGCTGGGTTGCGTGCCACCGGGCTGGAATCGGGCGATCCGCGGTTACCGGTTTTTCCGTTGAGTGAGGCTGGACGCGATCAGCTCCAGGGGCTGTTGAACACTCTGCGCTGACTTCCAACCTCATAAAACCACTGTGGGAGCGAGCTTGCCCGCTCCGACAAGTGCCTCAAAGCACCGGCAATGTCTTGTCCTTGATCACCTTGGTTGGCCCGTTGGCCTTCACACTGGCGATGCCTTTTTCCAGAGCGGTCGCAGAAGAAAAGGCCTCGCTGGTGCCGATGATCTCGTGGTTAGCGGCCTTGAGGTTGAAATAAGGGTGGCCATCCCTGGTGGTTTTTTTCTCGTAACGCTCATCCATCGGGCTGTTGGCCTGCACCGCCGCGATGCCTTTATCGGCTGCGGCGCGCGTGCTGTAGTGCTCGCTGGTCAGAATGGTCTCGGCATTGGCCGCCTTCAGTACAAACCTGAATTGACCGCTGATGCTTTTGCTCACTTCGTACCATCCGGACATGCTCTTTCTCCTTTGGCGATTGAGAGGTTGCGCGCTTCAGAGTAAAGACCAGCCCGGCAAATCTGTCGCCTGAGCCGCCGCCATCGTCGGAACGCCGCCCGGGAGCGAGCCTGCTCCGGGCGGCGTTCCGACGATGGGGCCGGCAAGTACGCCGAAAAACCTATAACACTGAGCGTTTCACCACCGACAATTCAGGCGTCGCCACCCGCCGCTGACTCAGATACCGCGTACAACTCACGCGCAAGAACGAGGCGAAATTCACCACCTCGCCGCGGTAGTCCATCACCTCTTCATACAGCTTGGCGATCAACTGGTTGGTGGTCATGCCGTCGACCTCGGCGATTTCGCTGAGGATGTCCCAGAACTGATTCTCCAGCCGCAGGGTGGTGACCACTCCGCAGATGCGCAGCGAGCGGGAGCGCGATTCGTAGAGAATCGGGTCAGCTTTGACGTAGAGCTCGCACATGGAAAGGTCCCTCGTTACAGCGTGATTTTGGTGCCCAGCAACCCAAGGAAACCCGCCAGCCAGTTCGGGTGGGCAGGCCAGGCCGGCGCGGTGGCCAGATTGCCTTGAACGTGGCCGTCCGTCACCGGAATATCGATATACGTACCGCCGGCCAGGCGCACTTCCGGCGCGCAGGCCGGGTAAGCACTGCACTCACGGCCTTCGAGAATCCCTGCCGCCGCCAGCAACTGCGCGCCGTGGCACACGGCGGCAATCGGTTTGCCGGCCTTGTCGAAATCCCGTACCAGCTCCAGGACTTTTTCGTTCAGCCGCAGGTACTCCGGCGCACGACCACCGGGCACCAGCAGCGCGTCGTAGTCCGCTGCCGCGACCTTGGCGAAGTCGAAGTTCAGGGCAAACAGGTGACCGGGCTTTTCGCTGTAGGTCTGGTCGCCTTCGAAGTCATGGATCGCCGTGCGCACGGTCTGGCCGGCGGTTTTGTCCGGGCACACCGCATGTACCGTATGACCCACCATCAACAACGCCTGGAAAGGCACCATCACTTCGTAGTCTTCGACGTAATCGCCAACCAGCATCAGAATTTTTTTAGCCGCCATGGGGAGGACTCCTCTGGAAAACGTGGGCTTGCAGGAGTATTCAAGGTAGTCCTTATCCGGCGGGTCGGGTAATAACCTGCTACTACCTGATGGACCGCGTTACCGTTCTTCGCGGGCTTGCCCGCGAAGGCGTCCTCAAACTGTACGGATAACTCTGCACCTAGCTGTAACAGCGCGCTCCCCGCCAATTATGGCTAGATGAAGGCACCCCCACCCACCTCGATTCTGGTTGCCATCATGTCCTCCCGCGAAAACACCGGCATGGCCCTTGGCCTGCTCGGCGTTGTGATCTTCAGCCTCACCCTGCCCTTCACGCGAATCGTCGTGCAAGAGCTCCACCCACTGCTCAACGGCTTGGGCCGGGCCCTGTTCGCGGCGATTCCCGCGGCACTGCTGTTGCTCTGGCGTCGTGAGAAATGGCCGACCTGGAAGCAGGTCAAAGGCCTGACCCTGGTGATTGCCGGGGTGATCCTGGGCTTCCCGGTGTTGTCGGCCTGGGCCATGCAAACCTTGCCGGCGTCCCATGGCGCCCTGGTCAATGGCCTGCAGCCCCTGTGCGTGGCGTTGTACGCGGCATGGCTGTCCCATGAACGACCGTCGAAGGCGTTCTGGGCCTGCGCCGCACTGGGCAGTGCGTTGGTGTTGGGGTATGCGCTGATCAGCGGTGCCGGGAGCATTCAGGCCGGCGATTTGCTGATGCTCGGAGCGATTGCCGTGGGCGGCCTGGGGTATGCCGAAGGGGGACGCCTGGCCAAGGAAATGGGCGGCTGGCAGGTGATCTGCTGGGCGCTGGTGCTGTCGACGCCCGTGTTGATCGGGCCGGTGGTGTACCTGGCGCTGCAACATCAAGGCGATATCTCGGCGAAAACCTGGTGGGCTTTCGGCTATGTCTCGCTGTTTTCGCAGTTCATCGGGTTCTTTGCCTGGTACGCCGGGCTGGCCATGGGCGGAATTGCGCGGGTCAGTCAGATCCAGTTGCTGCAGATCTTCTTCACCATCGCCTTCTCGGCGCTGTTCTTCGGCGAACACGTCGAGCCGATCACCTGGCTGTTTGCCGCCGGAGTGATCGTGACGGTGATGTTGGGACGCAAGACCGCCATCAAACCCGCGCGCATTGCCACCGCATAAATCCTGTGGGAGCCAGCAAGCTGGCTCCTACATGGGTTCACAGGTAGCCGTCAGCCCGCAGCAGCGTTTCCAGGCAATGCTCGCTGATGTGGTAGAAATCCTTCAGCTCCTGGATCTTCACCAACAGCTGGGCCGGGTCCACCGGCTCGGCGCGTTTGACCGCCAGGATCATCTTGTTCTTGTTGGTATGGTCCAGTGAGATGAACTCGAACACCTTGGTCTCGTAACCGCAGGCTTCGAGGAACAGCGCACGCAGACTGTCGGTCACCATCTCAGCCTGCTGGCCCAGGTGCAAACCGTACTGCAGCATCGGTTTGAGCAATGCCGGGCTCTGGATTTGCAGGCGAATCTGTTTATGGCAGCACGGCGAGCACATGATGATCGACGCGCCGGAACGGATACCGGTGTGAATCGCGTAGTCGGTGGCGATATCACAGGCGTGCAGCGCGATCATGACGTCCAGCTCGCTCGGCGCCACGCTGCGCACGTCACCACACTTGAAGACCAGCCCCGGATGCTCAAGCTTGGCCGCGGCGGCATTGCAGAGGGTGACCATGTCCTCACGCAACTCGACACCCGTCACTTCGCCCTCGGCGTTCAAGGTATTGCGCAGGTAATCGTGAATGGCAAAGGTCAGGTAACCCTTGCCCGAACCGAAGTCCGCCACGCGCACGGGCTTGTCCAGCGCCAAGGGTGACGAGGTCAGGGCGTGGCTGAACACTTCGATGAATTTGTTGATCTGCTTCCACTTGCGCGACATCGCCGGGATCAGCTCATGCTGCTTGTTGGTCACGCCAAGGTCGGCGAGAAACGGTCGGCTCAGGTCGAGGAAGCGGTTTTTCTCGCGGTTGTGCTCGGCGGACGGCACTTCACGCAATTGCTGGGGTTTGCTCTTAAACAGTGAAGGCTTGCCCTTTTTGCTGTATTCGAGCTGGGCTTCATCGGTCAACGACAGTAAATGCGCATTCTTGAACGACGCGGGAAGCAGTTCGGCAATGCTTGCCACCCCTTCGGCCAGCGGCAGGTTCTTGGTGATGTCGCGGGTTTTGTAGCGATAGACGAAGGACAGGCAAGGCTGCGACTTGACGGTGACCGGCTTGATGATGATCCGCTGCAGCTCCGCCTCTTCGCCGACGTATTTGGCCAGCACCAGTTTGATGAAGGCATTCTGATCGAGGCTCGATTGCAGCAAATCGATGAATTGAGCGTGATGATCCGGCACGAGGCTGGCGGGAGTGGCGGTGACAGACATGAAAAACGGCCTCGGGCGATACGAATCGGGGGGAATGCCGGGTATTTTAGGGGGGCCGGGGGTTTTGGGCACGGGGTTATTTTGTGGCAGGTCTTGGTCACGCCACCCAAGACCTGAATAAATGCCTTTAAAGCGTCACGGCTCAACCAGGCGAAGCTTACGGTTACTCGGCGAATTGATCACGTATTTGACGATCAGCCCGACCGGTACCGCCCAGGTAAGACCGTTGAGCGGGTCAGTCACCACCGCGACGGTTTCAGAACTCGCGGCGATGTCCAGGCGCCGACGATCATGGCTCGATTTGAGCTCCCCATAAGCATGACTGACCAGTCTTTCCGCCACATGCATGGGCACATCGACACTTTGCAAATGCTTGACGGCACGACAGAACAACACCTGGTCATCGAGCAATCCGTCGCTTTCATGTCGAACCAGAAAGGCCTGGGCCATGGCCAGCAGATCCTCATTCAATTCCGGGTTTTCATCGACTTCGTTCATGCTCACGGCTCCTGTTGCGTGTCCGTCGATGTTTCACTGACTGCAACAGGCCGGGCGGCACGGCGCAAGTCCGGCCCGGCGCAAGGTAACCGAACCGCCGGGTTGGGCATTCCACTGGGGGAAAGTTCATGGGTCATTTCGAACTCGGCGCGAACCGACCAGCCGCACGCTTCCGACGTACATTGCAAATAGGCGACCCGCAGAAAAATATGACGGCCCTCGCTGGTTCGAATACGCATTCGGCTCAAGCAGTGCGGACACACCATCTTGTAAGTACTCATGCCTGCTTCCCGGTGGTCATCTGGTGGTAATCGAGATTGTCAAACGCAATACTGCTGGAAGCGTTGCTCGCCAGGATCCGTTCTTGCGAATGGCGCCTGCCGGACAAAGGGAAGTGCAATGGGCAGAAGCGTATTGGGTAAGAACTAAACCCGTAGGAAATCACCTTGCTACCATTAGGAAGTTTCGACATCGTATTCTTCTGATTCATAGTTGACGATTGATTACTCACAAGAAAAAAAGTACTCATTACGCATAAGTTAGGCACTCAAAAAGCATATGTCAAAAGGAAGAGGCTCAAATTGCGTAGCAAAAAATCACAGGCTGTTCTGACGCGCCTGAAGCAAATTACCGGTACTAAAAGCGATGCATCATTATCCTCCGCACTAAAGATCAGCCCGCAAACCCTCAGTAGCTGGAAAGGTCGCGATAGCACACCATACTCATTATGCGTAGATATCGCACAAACCCGTGGCATCTCTCTTGATTGGTTACTGCTCGGTGAAGGGCCGGTATTACGGCCTGTTCCCGGGCAGTCATCCGAGGAAAATCAAGACAATTCGAACCGGGAAAATACAATTCTCGCGTTATGGCGATTGCTCAATGAAGAGGATCGCCACGCCATTCAATATGCACTGGAGGAAAAGCGACGCCTGCGTGATATGGAACTTCAACTAGCGGAAATGACCGCCATCCTTAAGACACTTCAACCATCGAAAGAAACATAAAGTCATATCTAAACAGAAGTGCGGTTACTTCAAGGCGCGCCATAGCACAATGATATTTCCTTCATTTCGTATGATCAGTACGCATAACAACACGCTCACCACTGAATGCCATGGACTCACAGGTACAGAGGTTATAAGTACATCCATCCCGGCCACGCAAAACAGCCCCCCACACAGGCTGGTCAACAGTCCGTCGCGCCAACGGTGTCGCATTTCATCACGCTGATAACAGGCCAGCCTGAATGCACTCAACAAATGAGCAATGCCGGTTATGAGGGCAAGTGCAACGGCGTCATCACCCATCATCCTCGCCCTCTCAAATGCCGAACGATTTCCCCCAGGGCGGCACCGTCAATCCACAGCATGAGCTTGATGCTGATGGGAATGACGACCAGCGCACAAAGAAACGCCGTCACACCCGCTGTCAGGAATGGGGTCAACGGCAGTGCCACCGGCGTGAAGAGATAACCGACGCCCGCCGACAGCAACCAGGAGCCGATACGCTGCCACGCCTTGAAATTGGAGCGCGTCGTGGTCACCAGCCACGCCCCGAGCGATGCACCGAACAGCACCTCGCCATCAATCGCGGGCAGAGTCGCGACACCCAAGCCCAACAGCAGTCCACCGACACTGTTGTAGGTCGAGTCAGTCAGGCTCATGGGGGCCTCGCCATTCAACCTCGCCCACGCTGATGGCGCCCGCCTCAATGGCTTTGAGCAAGGCAGCGCTACGAGACCTGACCGCAAACTTGCGGCGAATATTGGAGAAGTGGAAGTTGACCGTGGATTCCGAACAATTCTGAATCCTGGCGATTTCCCACGAGGTTTTACCTTTGAAGCACCACATCAGGGTTTGTGTTTCTTTGGCCGTCAGTTGCACCGGCAGAGCCTGCGCGCCGCCGCGGGCGCCAGCCAAAGAGTCGAGCATTTGATGCATTGACATAGGAACTCTCTCTTATCAGAACGCCCGTCGTGCGGCGTTCACTGTTAGGAGAGATGTTGAAGACTGGCCTGAACCCGGACAACCGACGGTCATTGTCCCTGGAAGCGCTACAAAAGATCGTGGTCAAAATGCCTAGCCAAGCACTACCAGGCGATTGGGCAACTCGTTGCGCACATGGGTCACCGGCACATGAACCTTGAGTAACTCGCCGCACGCCTCGACGCAGTTGACGAACCCCTGCAACGTCTGTCCTTGCCGCACTTGTTGGGTGAACGTCGCGACAATCGCGTCCCAGTTCTTGTCGTCCAGGCGACTGGAGATCCCTTCATCTACCAGAATTTCTACATAGCGCTCGGCCTCACAGACGAATATCAACATACCAGTGCGGCCAACCGTGTGGTGCAGGTTTTGCTCCAGGAACTGTCGCCGCGCCAGGTTGGAAGCACGCCAGTGCCGCACCGCGCGCGGGATGAGGTGGGTGGTGATTTTCGGCAGGCGGAACACCAGGCACAGGACGATGAAACTGATCCATTGCACCAGCAGCAGGCTGTGCAGGGTCAACCACCCCGTCAGGTAATGCACGATACCCGGCACCACCAGCGCCAGCAGACTGGCCCAGAGCAGCGGGATGTACGCATAGTCGTCGGCGCGGGCCGCGAGCACGGTCACCAGCTCCGCGTCGGTGTCGCGCTCGACCCGGGCAATGGCCTCGGCCACTTTGCGTTGTTCATGTTCAGTGAGTAATGCCATGTCTTGAAGATGCCTGTTCGCTATTGTTTTTATCACCAGCCGCCCGACGAACCACCGCCCCCGAAACTGCCCCCGCCGCCGCTGAAGCCACCGCCGCCACCGCCGCCGAAACCTCCACCGCCGAAACCGCCTCCGGAGCCGCCCGCCCCCCCACGGCCGGCGGGAAGGATACCGAGCATCTGGCAGACAAACACAGTCAGGATGAACAGCAGCACCAAAAACACGAAGATACCCGGATGCCGCGAGACGAAATCGTCACCCGGATCGCCTCTGGATTCATAGGCGGTCGATGGCTCGTCCAGGGCGTTGCCACCCAGCACCACCAACATCGCCGCCACCCCGTCGCTGATACCTTTGCTGAAGTGACCGGCCTTGAAGGACGGGGTGATGACCTGATGGATGATCACCGAGCTCTGCGCATCGGTCAGGCGATCTTCCAGGCCATAACCGACTTCGATGCGCAGTTTGCGCTCGTCACGGGCCACGATCAGCAAGGCTCCGTTGTTCTTGTCCTTCTGCCCGATCCCCCAGTAGCGCCCCAGTTGATAGCCGAAATCGGCGATGTCGGTGCCCTGCAAGTCCGGCACCGTGACCACGACCACCTGCTCGCCGGTGGCTTTTTCATGAGCCTGAAGCTGCTGCGTCAGTTGCTCGCGCACCGCTGGCTCAATCATCTGGGCGTTATCCACCACCCGGCCGGTCAGCTGCGGAAACTTCAATTCGGCCTGGGCCGCCAGGGCAACCCACCAGACCAACAGCATCAGGCCTATCTTCAACGCTCGCATTGGCAACCTCGACAGCACCGACGGCAATTCAGAATTTGACCTCGGGCGCCTTCTCCGAACCCGGCGTGGCTTCGAAGGTCTCGCGAATCGGCAGATTGCTGTACATCACGCTGTGCCACAGGCGTCCGGGGAACGTGCGGATTTCGGTGTTGTACTTCTGCACCGCGAGAATGAAATCGCGGCGGGCGACGGCGATGCGGTTCTCGGTACCTTCAAGTTGCGATTGCAGGGCCAGGAAGTTCTGGTTGGCCTTGAGGTCCGGGTAGCGCTCGGAGACCACCATCAACCGGCTCAACGCACCACTGAGCTGATCCTGGGCCTGTTGGTATTGCTTGAGTTTTGCCGGGTCGTCCAGGGTCGAAGCATCGACCTGGATCGACGTGGCCTTGGCCCGGGCCTCGATCACGGCGGTCAGGGTTGCCTCTTCGTGCTTGGCGTAGCCCTTGACGGTCTCCACCAGATTGGGAATCAGGTCGGCACGGCGCTGATACTGGTTTTGCACCTGGCCCCAGGCAGCCTTGGCCTGTTCATCGAGGGTCGGAATATTGTTGATGCCGCAGGCAGTCAGCAATGTGGCCAGCACCAGCAGCGTGGCGACCTGCAAGCGAGAACGGTAGGTTGGACTGACATTCATCAGGATGATGCTCCGTTGTACATTTATTGAAAAAACCGACCGTGAAACCTTCTGAGTCGGCTCTTGGGGCATAATCGCCCGCGCCTCTGGATTGCAACGGGCCGATGGGCTAAAAAGAGCCCCTGCGCAAAGACACATCCGATTCGGCTGCCGTATTTTGGCTGTCGTTTATCGAGTCTGCACCCGAACAACAATAGTCGCTCCCTAAATTTTGGCTGGCCGGCGTGTGTACTCGCCGTTTGGGCCCTTGAGAAAACTATTCATGAAGAAGCTGTGTTTGCTGGGCCTGCTCGTCAGCCTGGCCAGTCATAACGTATTGGCCGCCACGACACCCGCACCCCTGGAGAACAAGGACGCCTTCATCAGCAAACTGATGAAGCAAATGACCCTCGATGAAAAAATCGGCCAGTTACGCCTGATCAGCATCGGCCCGGAAATGCCCCGGGAGCTGATCCGCAAGGAAATCGCGGCCGGCAAGATCGGTGGTACGTTCAACTCGATCACCCGCCCGGAAAACCGCCCGATGCAGGACGCGGCGATGCGCAGCCGGCTGAAGATCCCGATGTTCTTCGCCTATGACGTGATCCACGGCCACCGCACCATTTTCCCGATCCCGCTGGCCCTGGCCTCGAGCTGGGACATGGATGCCATCGGCCTGTCCGGGCGCATCGCCGCCAAGGAAGCCGCGGCTGACAGCCTCGACATCACCTTCGCGCCGATGGTCGACATCTCCCGCGACCCGCGCTGGGGTCGCACGTCCGAAGGCTTCGGCGAAGACACTTATCTCGTCTCGCGGATTGCCGGCGTGATGGTCAAGGCGTTCCAGGGCGCCGGCGCGAATGCCGCCGACAGCATCATGGCCAGCGTCAAGCACTTCGCCTTGTACGGCGCCGTCGAGGGCGGTCGCGACTACAACGTGGTCGACATGAGCCCGGTCAAGATGTACCAGGATTACCTGCCGCCCTACCGCGCCGCCATTGACGCCGGCGCTGGCGGGGTGATGGTCGCGCTGAACTCGATCAACGGCGTGCCGGCCACCGCCAACACCTGGCTGATGAACGACCTGCTGCGCAAGGAGTGGGGCTTCAAGGGGCTGGCGGTCAGTGACCACGGCGCGATTTTCGAACTGATCAAGCACGGCGTGGCCGCTGACGGTCGCGAAGCGGCGAAGCTGGCGATCAAGGCCGGCATCCACATGAGCATGAACGACACGCTCTATGGCAAAGAGCTGCCGGGGCTGTTGAAGTCTGGCGAGATCAAGCAAAGCGATATCGACAACGCCGTGCGTGCCGTACTGGGCGCCAAGTACGACATGGGCCTGTTCAAGGACCCGTACCTGCGCATCGGCAAGGCCGAGGATGACCCGGCCGACACCTACGCCGACAGCCGCCTGCACCGCGCCGAAGCCCGCGATGTGGCGCGTCGCAGCCTGGTGCTGCTGAAGAACCGGAACGAGACCCTGCCGCTGAAGAAAACCGCGAAAATCGCGCTGGTCGGTCCGCTGGCCAAGGCGCCGATCGACATGATGGGCAGTTGGGCCGCCGCCGGGAAACCCGCGCAATCGGTGACCCTGTTCGACGGCATGAACGCCGCCGTCGCCGACAAGGCAACGCTGATCTACGCCCGTGGCGCCAACATCACCAACGACAAGAAAGTCCTCGATTACCTGAACTTCCTCAACTTCGATGCACCGGAAGTGGTGGATGACCCGCGCCCGGCCCATGAGCTGATCGACGAAGCGGTCAAGGCCGCCAAGGATGCCGATGTCGTGGTGGCCGCCGTGGGTGAATCCCGTGGCATGTCCCACGAATCCTCGAGCCGCACCGACATCAATATCCCGGAAAACCAGCGTGAGCTGATCCGCGCCTTGAAAGCCACCGGCAAACCGCTGGTGCTGGTACTGATGAACGGCCGTCCGCTGTCGATTCTCGAAGAGAAGGAACAGGCTGACGCGATCCTGGAAACCTGGTTCAGCGGCACCGAAGGCGGCAACGCCATCGCCGACGTGCTGTTCGGCGACTACAACCCGTCCGGCAAACTGCCGATCACCTTCCCGCGTTCGGTGGGGCAGATTCCGACCTACTACAACCACCTGACCATTGGCCGGCCGTTCACGCCGGGCAAACCGGGCAACTACACCTCGCAGTATTTCGATGACACCACCGGCCCCCTGTACCCGTTCGGCTATGGCCTGAGCTACACCGACTTCAGCCTGAGCGAGATGGCCCTGTCATCGACCACGCTGAACAAGACCGGCAAGCTCGACGCCAGCGTCACGGTGAAAAACACTGGCCAGCGTGATGGCGAAACCGTGGTACAGCTGTACATCCAGGACGTGACCGGCTCAATGATCCGGCCGATCAAGGAACTGAAGAACTTCCAGAAAGTGATGCTCAAGGCCGGCGAACAGAAGGTCGTGCACTTCACCATCACCGAGGACGACCTGAAGTTCTTCAACGCCCAGCTCAAGTACGCGGCGGAACCGGGCAAGTTCAACGTGCAGATCGGCCTGGATTCCGAGGACGTGACGCAGCAGAGCTTTGAACTGCTGTAATCCTTAGAGCTGCAGGAAGTACCTGTGGGAGCGAGTTCGCTCCCACAGGTTTTTGGATCGTTCACAAAATCAAGTAACACCTTCGGACTTGTGGGAGCTGGCTTGCCAGCGATGGCGGCCTGACAGACACCTTGGATGTGACTGCCAGACCGCTCCCACAGTGTTTTTTGGTGTTGCGCCTATCCCCGCCGATCCAGCAGATTCACCACGACCCGATCCACCCATCCCCATACCCTCTGCTTCACCCGCCGCCACAGCGGTCGGCGCTTCCACGACTCCAGGCTCACTTCCTGGCTCAAGGCGAAGTCGTTTTCGAAACTCGCCTTCACCGCCCGGGTCAGTCCGGCGTCCAGTGATTCAAGGTTGGCTTCGAGGTTGAAACGCAAATTCCAGTGATCGAAATTGCACGAGCCGATGCTCACCCAGTCATCGATCAGAACCATTTTCAAATGCAGGAAGCAGGGCTGGTACTCAAAAATCCTCACCCCGGACTTGAGCAGTCGCGGGTAGTAGCGATGCCCGGCATAGCGCACGGAAGGGTGATCGGTGCGCGGCCCGGTCAGCAGCAGCCGCACATCGACACCGCGGCTGGCCGCGCGACGCAATGAACGCCGGACTCTCCAGGTCGGCAGAAAATAAGGGGTGGCGAGCCAGACTCGCTTGTGCCCGCTGTTCAAGGCACGAACCAGCGAATGCAGGATGTCCCGATGCTGACGGGCGTCGGCATAGGCGACCCGGCCCATGCCCTCGCCCGTGGAGGGCACCCGCGGCAAGCGCGGCAGGCCGAAGTGCGAGGCGGGTTTCCAGGCGCGGCGATGGCGGTTGGCGATCCATTGCCGATCGAACAGCAACTGCCAGTCAAGGACCAGCGGCCCCGTGATTTCCACCATCACCTCGTGCCACTCACTGACATCCTCGCCCGGCGTCCAGAATTCATCGGTGACACCGGTGCCGCCGACCACCGCCAGGCTCTGGTCCACCAGCAACAGCTTGCGGTGATCGCGGTAGAAATTACCGACCCAACGCCGCCAGCTCAGGCGATTGTAGAAACGCAGCTCGACCCCGGCGGCCATCAGGCGCTGACGCAGGTTCAACGTGAAGGCCAGGCTGCCGTAATCATCGAACAGGCAACGCACCCGCACACCGCGCCCGGCGGCCTGGACCAACGCCTGAACCATCGCCTCGGCGCAGGCACCCGCCTCCACCAGGTACAACTCCAGTTCGACTTGCTCCTCGGCACGGGCAATCGCCACCAGCATGCGCGGAAAAAACTGCGGGCCGTCGATCAGCAGTTCGAAGTGGTTGCCTTCACGCCAGGGAAAGACGGGGCCGGCCATGTCAGCGCGCCGTGAAGATCAGGACGGCACCCACCGGCACCGACAGGCTGATCGCCGACAGCCCGGCGAGCTTGCGCAACGCTTCCAGGCCGGGGGCCAGGTCGAAGTCTTCGGCATTGATCACCACCGGCTCCAGCGTCACCACCTGAAAGCGCCGGTCATCGAGACGGGTCGCCAGCAACTCGGTGTTGTAGGTGTGTTGCTGGCCATGCAGGTTGACGGTGAGCGGCAAGCGCAGTTCCAGCTGCGCACCGGGGGCGAGATCGTTGATCGGGCGCAGATCGATCTGCGTGGTGATCAGCGCTTCGGGAAACTTGTCGATCTCGAACAGCTCTTTGCGCATGCGCTCGTCGCGCAACGGAATGCCGCTGTTGATCGATTCAAGCTCGACCTCCACCTCGGCCACCCCTTTGGGATCGACCTTGCCGTGCAACACCAGAAAGCGCTGCACTTCGGAAACATTGGCGTTTTTGGTGCTGACGAACGACAGCCGCGAAGACTCGCCGTCCAGGTACCAGTTGGCCTGGGCCGACAACGAAGCGCCGGCCAACAGCAGGATGGAGAAGCTTTTGATGATGGAACGCTTGAACATAGTGACTCGTGGGGCAGATAAACCTGTGCTGAACCTTAACTGCCCTGACACAGGTTGCAAACATTAATGCCAAAGAGCCTGAATTAAAGGCACGCGTCTGTGGCAAGCCCCCTCGCCCAAAAAAAGCGTCGATTCAGTCAAGGCGACAGCCCTGACGCTCACCGATCCACACGGAACTGTTGCTGCGTCCCAAACCGCTGACGGTAACGCGCTTGCTGGCGGCGTCATCGGTAAAGCCGCTGATGGGCAGCCACTGTTTCACGTAGCCACGGCAGTACTCGGCGCCGTTGTTCATCACGTAGCGGCACGAGCAATATTCCTTGGCGGTGTAGGCGCTGATGATGTCCGGGAACGCCGACAGCGCCACCCGCTCCCGCCAGATCCAGCCGGACAATACGATCAGCACAATCAACAGCAAGGTGCTGAACGGCCGGCGACGAACGAAGCTGCGTCGGTTCATGGCTGCACCTTGCCGCCAAAGGCCTTGAGCGCGAGTTTGAGTAATTGGTTGTGTTGGTAACTGTCGTCGCGGTCATCGCCGTAGCGCACGATCACCAGGTTTTCGCTGGGGATCACGTACATCGCCTGCCCCCAGTGTCCTAGCGCGGCGAAGGTGTCCGCGGGTGCGTCGGGCCAGGGCCGGGGCGCGCCCTCCACGTCGCGGTTGAGCCACCAGTGGCCGCCGGGCACGGCGTCGTCCTGCCTGGCGTGATAGCGGGCGAAGGGTTCGCGGTTGAAGGCCACCCAATCCTTGGGCAGCAACTGGCGCTCGCCCCAGCGCCCGTCGCGGGCCATCAACAGACCGACCCGCGCCAGATCCCGCGCGGTGAGGTAGGCGTAAGACGAGGCGACGAAGACACCTGTGGCGTCGGTTTCCCAGACGGCATGGCGAATGCCCAGGGGTTCAAACAGCGCGGTCCACGGATAGTCTGCATAGCGGGCCGGACCGACGATGCCCTTCAGCGCAGCGGACAACAGACTGCTGTCACCGCTGGAGTAACGAAACACCTGCCCCGGTGCGGCGTACGCGTCCTGATCGACGGTAAACGCCGCCATGTCGCGGTGCCCACGGGTGTAGAGCATCGCTACCACTGAGGATTTCAATGGCGCGTATTCGTAGTCTTCCTGCCAGTCCAGGCCCGAGGCCCAGTGCAGCAGGTCGGCCATGGTCATGTCAGGGTGTTTTTTCAGTGGCGGGTAGAACTTCGCCACCGGGTCCTGCAGATTGAACCGGCCTTCGCCGTAGGCCACGCCCAGCACCGTGGCCATCAGGCTCTTGCTGATGGACCAGGTCAGGTGCGGCGTTGCGGCGGTGGTCGGGCCAGCGTAACGCTCGAAGACCAACTGGCCATCGCGAATCACCAGCAAGGCATCGGTGCGGACACCCTGGCGAGTGGTGTCGTTGCGCGGTGGGAAGGCGTAATTCTCAAACGTCCGAAGCGCCGGCCCGGCGACGCTCGGGCCGGGTGACCACTGTTCGCCTGGCCAGTTTTCCGCGTGGACCGCGAGACTGAACAGCAGCACAAAAAACAGCGACAGGCCTTTGGGCATGGCGGGTGCTCGTGGGGATTAACCTTCTGAGCCTAGTCGAGGTTGATGACAGTTTTGAAAATTGCATTGCCGGAAAGATGGCCATCGCGAGCGAGCTCGCTCCCACACGTTTTTTGGGTGAATGAAATATTGTTCATGGCACAAAACCTGTGGGAGCGAGCTTGCTCGCGATGGGGCCAGTCAGATCGCCGCCAATGCTTTGGCAAGACGCTTGCCACGTGCCCCCGCCGCCAGATCCATCACTGCCTGATCACGCTGCCACATCGCCGCCCACTGTGGCGGGCCTTCGGCCAGCGCTTGATTGATTTCAGCCTTGAGCCCCTCGAACTGCGCAAACAAGCCGCCGAGCAACACATGCCCGCACGGATTGTTCGGTGCCTGGCGGCTGACTTCCGCGCACCCGGCCAGCAGCGCCAGCAAGCGCAGTTGCAAGGCTTGCGGCCAATCACTGTCCTGGCCGACGCCGTACAGCCACGCCGTCATGGCGCTCAACACATAGATGTCTTCCAGGGTTCGGAACGGTTTGACGTAGGCGTCCCAACCGTCCCCGGCCAGCAACTCGCACAAAGCGTTGTCCAGAAACACCCGGCCATGGCTGACGTCCGGCATCAACGGGATCGCCGCCAGTTTTTCCACTCGTACGCCCGGTTCACCGGGATAAACCACCGCCAGGCTCAGACACGGATCGTCGCCGGGGGCCTCACTGCGCGCAGCGATCAACAGCCAGTCGGCGGCATCGCCAGCGGTGACAAAGTCCTTGCGCCCGCTCAAGCGCAAATCGTGCAGACGGGTTTGCATGTCCGCCACTCGCAGGCTGCGCTGCTCAGTGGCGCATAACGCGCCGAGGCTCAATGGCGCGCTCGGCCACAACATGCGCAAGGCGGCTTGATACCCCACCAGAAATGCCAGCCCCGGGGTCGCCATCATCCGCCCCCCCGCCACCGCCAAATCAAAGGGCGTGACCGTGCCCAAGAGGTGCAACAAGGTCGCGAAGCCCTCACCCAGGTCCGGGTTGGCGGGCAAGCGATCGCGGCGAATCAACAGGGTTTGCCAGGGCATAAGAGGCTCCTTGTGGGCTGTCATATAAGCATCACCAAAGCTTAACGGCGATGACACCGGCGCTACATAGCCTGACTTTGCACAACACGGCTGCATAAAGAAAGTCGACCGGCTGCACCCAAAGACGAGTGAACAGCCCGCACGGAGATTCGCCATGACTCAGATCGCCCGCATCAGCGACACCGGCAACGAACGCCGCCTGCAAGCCGAACGCCTGGTCGGCATCGAGGCTCTGCAGGAAGCCCAGGCCCTGCGCTTCAACGTGTTCAGCGGCGAATTCAACGCCACCCTCAAGGGCGCGGAACTGGGTCTGGACATGGATGACTACGATGTTCACTGCGCCCACATCGGCGTACGTGACCTCAACACCGGGCGCCTGGTGGCCACCACTCGTTTGCTCGATCACACCGCCGCCAGCAGCCTGGGCAGGTTTTACAGCGAAGAAGAATTCAGCCTGCACGGCCTGATCCATCTGCAAGGCCCGATCCTGGAAATCGGCCGCACCTGCGTCGATCCGGCCTACCGCAACGGCGGCACCATCGCCGTGCTCTGGAGCGAACTGGCCGAAGTGCTGAACCAGGGTGGCTACAGCTACTTGATGGGATGCGCGAGCATTCCGATGCAGGACGGCGGGATTCAGGCCCACGCGATCATGCAGCGCCTGCGCGAACGCTACCTGTGCACCGAGCACCTGCGGGCCGAACCGAAGAAGCCACTGCCGACCCTCGATATTCCATCGAACGTGATCGCCGAAATGCCGCCGCTGCTCAAGGCCTACATGCGCCTGGGCGCAAAAATCTGCGGCGAGCCATGCTGGGACGAAGACTTCCAGGTTGCCGATGTGTTCATCCTGCTCAAGCGCGATGAGCTCTGCCCGCGTTACGCCAAACACTTCAAGGCGGCTGTGTGATGCGTCGGTTGCGCGTGTACGCGCGAATCGCGCGGGTGCTGCTGGTGGTCGGGCTCGGCCTGAGCATGGCCACCGTGTTCGGGGTGTTCGAGCGCCTGGGCATGGCGCACTCGATGGAGCGCCGTCAGCGCTGGTCGCGTTTTTTCATGGCGCGCCTGAGCAACGCCCTGCCCTTCGACGTGACGGTGCAAGGGGAACTGCCGAAGACGTCGATGCTCTGGGTCAGCAACCATGTGTCCTGGACCGACATCCCGTTGCTGGGGATGCTCACGCCGTTGTCGTTCCTGTCCAAGGCCGAAGTGCGGACCTGGCCGGTGGCGGGCTGGCTGGCGGCCAAGGCCGGCAGTCTGTTCATCCGTCGCGGTTCGGGCGACAGCCAGTTGATCCGCAAACAGATGACTCGCCACCTGGAGCAGGCACACCCGCTGCTGATGTTCCCGGAAGGCACCACCACCGATGGCCGTTCGCTGCGCACCTTTCACGGTCGCTTGTTGTCGGCGGCGATTGATTCCGAAGTGAAGCTGCAACCGGTGGCGATTCGTTATGTGCGTGACGGTGAGCCTTGCCTGCTGGCACCGTTCATTGGCGAAGATGATTTGCTGTCGCACCTGATGCGTTTGTTTGCCAACGACCGGGGGCAAGTGGAAATCCATCTGCTCAAGCCGATCGCTTGCGACGGTCGCGAACGCGCGGCGCTGGCGTTCGAGGCACAGCAGGCGGTGCAGAAGGCATTGTTCGGGGCGATTCCGGAAACACAACCGGCCCCGATGCGCCCCGCCATCGCGGCCTGAACACATCCCCCCCTGTGGGAGCTGGCTTGCCAGCGATAGCGGCGGGTCAGCCAATGGGGATGTTGGATGATCCGGACTTATCGCTGGCAAGCCAGCTCCCACAGTGATCTATGTTGTCGGATGCTTCTGCGCAAACGCCTGAAGCTGCGGATAGAACAACCGGAAGTCCTCGCTCAACGGCTCGTACAACATCCGCAACTCCTGCATCGCGGCGGCCAGTTCCTCAGGCCGGGTCAAGCGCCGGGAAATCCCCCTCAGCACCTGCTCCAGCACCTCAAACTCCCGGTAAGACCCCAACCAGTCATTGGCCACCATGTGCGGTGCGATTTTCGCCAGCCGTTCGGGCAACTGCCGTTCACTGGACAACACCCGGTATACGTCCGAGGTGAAATGCTCCAGCGGCCGATCCGCGTACAGCACCCAGTCCCGCGCCAGGCAGTGGTCGAAGAACACGTCGAGGACGATCCCGGCATAGCGCCTGCGCGTCAGGGAAAACCGCGACAACGAAGCATCCACCAACGGGTGGCGATCGGTGAATACGTCGATGCTGCGATGCAGCTGGATGGCCGTTTCGATCTCCGGATCGAACTGCCCTTGCAGCCGTCCCTTGACGAAATCGCCATACAGACTGCCGAGCAGTTGACCGGGACGCTGGCCACCGAGGTGAAGATGTGCGAGATAGTTCATGGTCGCAGCTTAGCACTGCCCCTTGTATCGACACACCAACGTATCGTTATAACTCGATATACCGAAATGTGAGCGGGTCAGATCCAAATCATATTTGTATATCGCGAAATACCGATTTAAAGTTCGCCCCATCGCGATATAGCGTTTTAATCATCACGAGCCCACACCCATGACCCTCAATCTCGACGAAATAATAAAAGCCCTGGCGCACCCGGTACGGCGAGAAATCCTGCACTGGCTCAAAGACCCGGACGTCGAATTTCCAGACCAGACCCACAGCAACGAGCACGGCGTTTGCGCCGGGCAGATCGATCAACGTTGCGGCTTGTCGCAGTCCACGGTGTCCGCGCACCTGGCGACCCTGCAACGCGCCGGCCTGATCAGCAGCCGCAAAGTCGGCCAGTGGCATTTCTTCAAACGCAACGAGGAAACCATTCAGGAATTCCTCAAGACCTTCAGCAAAGAGCTCTGACCCTTAAAGTCAGCCAAAAGGGAATTCACCCATGCCTCTCTCGCTACTCATCCTGGCCTTGAGCGCCTTCGCCATCGGCACCACGGAGTTCGTCATCATGGGCTTGCTGCCCAACGTGGCGGCCGACCTCGGTGTGTCGATCCCCGGTGCCGGCTGGCTGGTGACCGGGTACGCCCTGGGCGTGGCCATCGGTGCGCCGTTCATGGCGCTGGCCACCGCCAAACTGCCGCGCAAGGCTGCGCTGGTGGCGTTGATGGGCATATTCATTATCGGCAACCTGCTGTGCGCGGTGGCCAGTGACTACAACGTGCTGATGCTCGCCCGTGTGGTGACAGCGCTGTGTCATGGTGCCTTCTTCGGGATTGGCTCGGTGGTGGCGGCGGGCCTGGTGCCAGCGAACAAACGTGCATCGGCCGTGGCCCTGATGTTCACCGGCCTGACCCTGGCCAACGTCCTCGGCGTGCCGCTGGGCACCGCGCTCGGTCAGGAAGCCGGCTGGCGCTCGACCTTCTGGGCGGTGACGGTCATCGGTGTGATCGCGCTGATCGGCCTGATTCGTTTTCTGCCGGCCAAGCGCGATGAAGAAACACTCGACATGCGTGCCGA
Organism: Pseudomonas mohnii; assembly: GCF_900105115.1. Classification (NCBI taxonomy): domain Bacteria; kingdom Pseudomonadati; phylum Pseudomonadota; class Gammaproteobacteria; order Pseudomonadales; family Pseudomonadaceae; genus Pseudomonas; species Pseudomonas mohnii. The sequence continues at coordinate 4,895,001 of NZ_FNRV01000001.1, read as the reverse complement.
ACTACGCGCTCTCAAAGGCGCCGGCATCTGGTTGTCCCTGAGCATGACCGTGCTGTTCGCCGCCTCGGTGTTCACCCTCTTTACCTACGTCGCGCCGCTGCTGGGCGAAGTCACCGGCGTCTCGCCCCGAGGCGTGACCTGGAGCCTGATGCTGATCGGCCTGGGCCTGACCGTCGGCAACATCATCGGCGGCAAGCTGGCGGACAAAGGCCTGGCCGCGACGCTGATCGGCGTCTTCATCGCCATGGCCGTGGTCTCCACCGTACTGACCTGGACCAGCGTCGCGCTGATCCCCACCGAAATCACCCTGTTCCTCTGGGCCACCGCGTGTTTCGCCGCCGTGCCGGCCCTGCAAGTCAACGTGGTGACCTACGGCAAGGCCGCGCCGAACCTGGTGTCGACCCTGAACATCGGCGCATTCAACGTCGGCAACGCACTCGGCGCCTGGATCGGCGGCAGCGTGATTGCCCACGGCTTCGGCCTGACCAGCGTGCCACTCGCCGCCGCGGCACTGGCGGTGCTCGCCCTGCTGGCCACCCTGATCACTTTCCGCCAGAGCGGCAATCCCGAACTGGCTCCTGCGACTAACTGATTGACCATTACCTCACGAGGGTTTTAACGAATGACGACTATTTTCGATCCGATCAAACTGGGCGACCTGGAACTGTCCAACCGCATCATCATGGCCCCGTTGACCCGCTGCCGCGCCGACGAAGGCCGAGTGCCGAACGCGCTGATGGCCGAGTACTACGTACAACGCGCCTCTGCCGGCCTGATCCTCAGCGAGGCCACTTCGGTCACGCCGATGGGCGTCGGCTACCCGGACACCCCGGGCATCTGGTCCAACGATCAGGTACGCGGCTGGACCAACGTCACCAAAGCGATCCATGGCGCCGGCGGCAAGATCTTCCTGCAACTGTGGCACGTTGGCCGGATCTCCCATGAGTCGTACCTGAACGGCGAAAAACCGGTCGCGCCAAGCGCCATCCAGCCAAAGGGTCACGTCAGCCTGGTTCGCCCATTGTCCGACTACCCGACCCCGCGCGCCCTGGAAACCGCTGAAATCGCCGACATCGTCGACGCCTACCGCGTCGGTGCCGAGAACGCCAAGGCCGCCGGTTTCGACGGCGTGGAAATCCACGGCGCCAACGGCTACCTGCTCGACCAGTTCCTGCAAAGCAGCACCAACCAGCGCACCGACCACTACGGCGGCTCCCTGGAAAACCGTGCACGCCTGTTGCTGGAAGTGACCGACGCCGCGATCGAAGTCTGGGGTCCTGGCCGCGTCGGTGTACACCTGTCGCCACGTGCCGACTCCCATGACATGGGCGACGACAACCTGGCCGAGACCTTCACCTACGTGGCCCGTGAACTGGGCAAGCGCGGCATCGCCTTTATCTGCTCGCGCGAGAAAGAAGGCGCCGACAGCCTCGGCCCACAAATCAAGGAAGCCTTCGGCGGCCCGTACATCATCAACGAACGCTTCACCAAGGACAGCGCCAACGCCTGGCTGGCCGCCGGCAAGGCTGACGCCGTCGCTTTCGGCGTACCGTTCATTGCCAACCCGGACCTGCCAGCACGCCTGAAGGCCGACGCGCCGCTCAACGAAGCGCGTCCGGAACTGTTCTACGCCAAGGGCCCGGTCGGCTACATCGACTACCCGACGCTGTAAGCCTGAGCGCCTGAAACGCAAAAGCCCCGACTTGTAAGAGCCGGGGCTTTTTGTTGCCCTTGACAGCGACACACCCCGGATGCTCAAGGTGTCCTCAGTCCCAGGACAGCGGACACCTTGCCGCTGCACCCTCTTGTGCCAGTGCGCCTTTTGTTTGGTTTCGTTTAATTACGAAACCGCAATATCGGATGACGCCGTAGGACCTTGTAGGCAAACTCCGAATCTTGCGTTTGGGCACTTTGATGCCTTGTTGCGTTTTTGTTTGACGGGATAGGCTCCGGACGTCGCTGACCCATTCAGCGATCGGGCTTGGAAACCCGTCGGATCACAGCGCAACAGTACCTCTACCACGATTCCAGACGTTTTTGACGACTGAGAAATATGTGTTATGGCAGCTGTGCGTGGGACGCTTTCGGGCGTGCCGGTTTCCTTGATCCCCGGTTTTCCAACCTGCGTACAGCTGCCACCCTTCGCTTGGAAACGAAGGTGGCAGCGACTGGATTAAGGAGTTACACCATGAGCAACACCACCCCGCCCTCCCCCTCAGAACTCAAAACCATCGGCTTAACCCCTTTCATTTACTGCTCAAACCAGGCGCTGTTTCATGTCAGCCGCGGCGTGCCCCTCGCCGACGCGTTAGCCCAGGCCTCCAATCTGCTCTTCCTGGTCAAGGAGCTCGCCGTCGACGCCGCCTACGCCAAGGACACCGACCGCCACGCCTGGGCCGCGCATTACCTGACAGCGATGAGCAAAGCGGTGATCGATGATGTGGCGAAGGTGCTGGATCGAGAGGCTGATCGTGAGCGCACGGGCGTAACGCCATAGGGACGGCTCATGAGCGTAAAAAGCCGCGTACGAACGCGGCTTTTTCAGCTGCGAAATTGCGCGCCCCTTGACTACCCGTTTGCATTCGACCTGAGCAGTCACTTGCATTGGTTCTGACCAGCGATTGCATCGGATTGACCAGCACGCGTTGTAACCATGATCGGCAGAGAACGGCCAAAAGCGGTCAGTGACAATATTTGTAAAGGCTACCGTGACAACCGTTCAGCTTAGAAAGCAGAAGTACATTTTGTCTGAAGTGGCGAAACAGCTGCCAAAACCATCGGGTAAAAAAGCCGCCAAAAATGGCAGCAAGATAAGCGCGCGAGGTGTTGCTGGCACTGGAGGAAACCGAAAATGCGTTCAGCGACTACGGCAAGCGCCACCAACGACTATAGTCATTGGTGGGCCAGAGCAAATCCTGCCGTTCTGCTGCAGACCTGGTCCTCAATCCAATACCGCGAAGACACGGCGCAATTCCTCGTGCTTCGTGATGCGGAACGTGAACGTCTCGCTGCCGAAAACACTCAGGCTCAGGCTGCGATCGAGGCATCGTCGCCATTTATAATCCCTTGACGGAGGATGGAGTCATCCCGCCGGGCAAGTCGTATCCCCCTGAGTAGACCCCAACCCCCCATCTATCAGGGCTCAGGCAATGAACACTTCAGCATTGGATCACGCAAAAGAAACGAATGACGACCTGGTTCAGGGGCCGCTGCCGGCCGGCACTGTCGCGCCCGACTTCACTCTGTACGCAACCCCTGATCAGCCGTTGTCGCTACGCGAGTTAAAGGGAAATCCGGTGATACTGTCGTTTTATCCTGCCGACTGGAGTGCGGTTTGTGGCGACCAACTGACCTTGTACAACCAGTTGCTACCCACATTCAGAGAATACGGTGCGACGCTTCTGGGTATCTCGGTTGATAGCGCCTGGTGTCATCAGGCCTTTGCCAAAGATCGGAATTTCCACTTCAGCCTGCTGGCCGATTTCGAGCCCAAAGGGGCTGTGGCGCGACAGTATGGAGCGTACGACTCCCACCTGGGGGTTTGTAAGCGGGCGCTGTTCGTGATTGACAAGGAGGGGGTGGTCGCCTGGAGCTACGTCTCCCCGATGGCAATCAATCCCGGGGCGGACGGCATTCTGGATGCGCTGGATGCTCTGGCGAATTCATCACAAAGCACGCCAACCTAAAATTAACAGGTGATCCCATGGCCACTCTCAAAGTCCCGGTAAGTGCCAGCGACCATCGCCAGGGAAGTGCGCATGCCAAGGTCACACTGGTGGAATTTGGCGACTATCAATGTCCCTATTGCGGTGAAGCGTATTGGATGGTCAAGAATCTGCAACAGCATTTTCGCGATGATTTGCTGTTCGTATTCCGAAATTTTCCACTGACCACTGCTCACCCGCATGCGATGGCTGCAGCTGTCACCGCTGAGTTTGCCGGGAGTCGAGGATTCTTCTGGGAGGCTCACGACGAATTGTATGAAAACCAGGATCGATTGGGCCTGCCGCTGTTTCGGGCCATCGCTCTAAAACACGGCCTCTCCGACGAAGAACTCTATCTTGCCATGCAAGACGGTGCCTACGTATCCAAAATAAAATCCGATTTTAATGGCGGCGTACGCAGCGGCGTGAATGGCACCCCAGCGTTTTACATTGACGGGCTTCGCTATGACGGGGTTCCAGAGTTCACCGAGATGAGTCAGATGATTGAGCTTTCGTTAATGCGCGGGTGAAATCACTAGGCAGCGACATCGGTCTGGCATCACCCACACCGGAGCCGAGGACGAACCAGCGTTAGTTTCCTTCTACATAAAGGAGGTGCACACGGAGCCAGCAGCGAATGAAGTCTTTGAAGTATTATGAAAAAAATCGACACGCCACATGGTTAGAGTTGTTTTTTGATCTGATTTTTGTTGTTGCAATTGGCAAGGTTACGCATACGCTCGGACATGTTCATCAAGGCCACTTTGAACATGGGCAATTATGGACATTTTTACTGCTTTTTGTTCCATTATGGTGGGTCTGGTCTAGTCATACGATTTACTCCAACAGGTTTGATACAGACAGTAATCTTCACCGTTTGGCAACATTATTTATAATGTTGCTGCTCATTGTTCTGTCCGCACGGATTGGGGAAGAACTGGAAGTAAACTATACGCTTGTTATTGCCTGCTATTTTGGCATACGTGCCATCATCAGCATTATGTACATTACGTCCATTCGTAATCTCGATCACCGTAGCGAATTCTCCTCCAGGCTTGGCTTCGCCCTGTTAGTTAGCGCAGTTGTTAGTCTTTCATCCATTCTTTTTGACCCACCCATGCGTTATCTTGTAGCTTACATTGGGATTTTTCTTGATATTCTGCTTCCTGTGTTTTCTTGGAGTAAACTAAAGCCATTGCCAGCCCATACAGAACACTTGGTTGAACGACTAGGCTTGCTCACCCTCATCTTATTGGGCGAGTCAGTGATTAGCCTTTCTGGAGGGTTATCTGACATTCAATGGGATCGTTACAATGTAACGGCGGCAATCACCGGATTTATCATGATTTGCAGTATCTGGTGGATCTATTTTGATAGCTTTTACCTGCTGAGCAAAAATGAAAGCAGTATGAGTGGGCACTCCTTAATTTACTCGCACCTTTTTCTATTTCTGGGGCTAGCACTCCTCGCAAACTTGATCAAACATGCGATCCTGAATGACATTGCGATACGCGATTTCCAGATTGTGTCAATCATCGGCATGGCCTTATTTTTCCTAGGTAAGCAATATGGCTACTTCATAGCCGTACCTAAAATAAGAAAATACATACTACAAAACACCTTGATCGTGTTTTCTTTAGGTGGGCTGGTTATATTCCTACCCCGCGTCGAGTACATATTGGTCGGCCTGACAGCAACCATGATCTGTTATGTTTTCCTGAATTTCAGATATCGTTGAATCTTTATTGTTAGGCCATAGGTTGGGGGGGAGCGCCCTCGAAACCCCGCAGACAAGGTCGAGCAACCCGCTGAACGATTTGGCCAATCTGTTGCATCGACCGGATGAATCCACAGTCGATCTCTGCCGCTCATATCCACGCATCGTGCTGGTCAAATCCGATGCAAATGGGCGGGCAAGTCCGTGCAATTAGCCATTAGCCGAACGAAAGTCTGAGGTCGGCGATGACATTCAATTTTCGGTCGATTAACCCACCACCATCGCGAGCAAGCTCGCTCCTGCAGAGTGCGGTGTTTTGCTGCGGTTTTATGCCAAGTGCACCCACTGCCCACAGAATCGACACAAAATTCCTACAAATTACGTAGCTGACGACCTGTCATCCGGCTGAACGTACGTATATAAAAGCACCCCATTAGCGCAAAGCGGGTGAAGAACTGTTCATCTGCAGCTTCAATGGTTGACACACGCGGAACCGATTAAGCATTTTGTTTCAATTACGCAGGCTGGGGCTCAGGCGCAGCATGTCCAACCCTGTATCGACCCAGCGTTCGGCTTCGGTGTGCAGTTCGAAGCTGTCGGGGGCCAATAGCCACTGGTACAGGATGCCATCGATATAGGCGTGCAAACTGATGGCCGCCCGGGCGGTGTCGAGGTTTTCCGGCAACTGCCCACGATTCACTGCATTTCTCAGCGCCACGCCGATCCGCACATTGCAGTCGAGGCTGGCGGACACGCGTTGCTGACGCAGGTCGCACATTTCATCGGTGAATTCGCACTTATGAAAAAGAATCTCATTGATGCGTCGGGTTTTCGGGTCCAGGGCAATCTGATGAAACAAATGAATCAACAAATTGCGCATGCAGCCCAGTGGATCAGGTTCGGCCTCGTTCTCGCTGGCCTTGGCCATTTCATCCAGTGGCTCATGCAAGGTATCCAGCATGGCCTGAACCAGGTCCGCCTTGTTGCTGAAATGCCAATAGATGGCGCCGCGAGTGACGCCGGCCAAGGCCGCGATGTCTGCCAGCGTCGTGCGCGCCACGCCCCTTTCATAGAAGGCTTTCTCGGCCGCCTCGAGTATCTGGCTGCGCGTTTCTTGAGCTTCCTCTTTGGTACGACGGACCATGGCAGTACAACCTCAATCAGGATGCTTCAGCGATGTTTGACGATCAGCTGAATAAAAGTGGAGCGAGCGCTCTTGGGTATCGTCCCCGGGCCAACAATTCGAACCTTTAAACGGCGTCTGTAACGGTGCGGATACAGTGCCAAGGTGTTTACAAACAACCATGAACGTAAGTATATTCCTTAGCAAGCTACTTATCCACCCGGCATCCATTTTTAACCTTCCATCTTTTCTTGTGCGTGTCTTGCGCGCCTGACCCGAGGATTTTCATGCAATTCAAGCCAGCTGTTACCGCTCTGGTCGCCGCCATCGCCCTGGCATCATTGCTCAGCGGATGTAAAAAGGAAGAGGCACCCCCGGCTGCACCACCGCCTCAGGTCGGCGTCGTTACCCTGCAAACGCAAACGTTTACGCTCACCTCGGACTTGCCAGGGCGCACCAGTGCGTTCCGCATCGCTGAAGTCCGTCCACAGGTCAACGGCATCATTCTCAAGCGTCTGTTCAAGGAAGGCAGCGATGTCAAAGCCGGCCAGCAGCTGTATCAGATCGATCCGTCGATCTATGAAGCGACGCTCAAAAGCGCAGAAGCCAACCTGCGTTCGACCAAATCGATCTCCGACCGCTACAGGCAACTGGTTGATGAGCAGGCCGTAAGCCGTCAGGAATACGACACCGCCGTGGCCAACCGCCTGCAATCGGAAGCCGCGCTGCAAAGCGCCCAGATCAATGTTCGCTACACCAAGGTTTACGCGCCGTTGACCGGCCGTATCGGTCGTTCGTCGGTGACCGAGGGCGCGCTGGTCAGCAACGGTCAACTCGAAGCCATGGCCGTGATTCAGCAACTGGACCCGATCTACGTCGACGTGACGCAATCCTCGGTCGAACTGCTTGAACTGCGCCGCGAACTGGAAAGCGGTCGCCTGCAAAAGGCTGGCGACAATGCCGCCAAGGTCAAGCTGACCCTTGAGGACGGCAGCCAGTACAAGCTGGACGGCAAGCTGGAATTCTCCGAAGTCTCGGTTGACCAGACCACCGGTTCCGTGACCCTTCGCGCCGTGTTCCCCAACCCTGAGCATACGCTGCTGCCGGGCATGTTCGTGCACGCCCAATTACAGGCCGGCGTAAACAGTGCGGCGATTCTGGCGCCGCAACAGGGCGTGACTCGCGACCTCAAAGGCAGCCCGACCGCGCTGGTCGTCGGCCCCGACAACAAGGTCGAACTGCGCCAACTCAAGGCCAGCCGCACCGTCGGCAATCAATGGCTGGTCGAAGACGGTCTGAAGGCCGGCGATCGGTTGATCACCGAAGGTCTGCAATACGTCAAACCTGGCGTGGTAGTCAAAGCCAGCGAAGCGACCAACGTTGCCGCAAAGAACCCGGCCCCCGCTCAGGCAGCTGACAAAGCCGCTGGCGGCAAAGGGGAGTAACTCATGTCAAAATTTTTCATCGACCGTCCGATTTTCGCCTGGGTGATTGCCCTGGTGATCATGTTGGTCGGGGCACTCTCGATCCTCAAACTGCCGATCAACCAGTACCCAAGCATCGCGCCTCCGGCGATCGCCATTTCCGTGGCCTACCCGGGCGCTTCCGCGCAGACCGTGCAGGACACCGTGGTGCAAGTGATCGAGCAACAGCTCAACGGTATCGACAACCTGCGTTATGTGTCTTCGGAAAGTAACTCCGACGGCACCATGACCATTACCGCGACCTTCGAGCAAGGCACCAACTCCGATACCGCGCAGGTTCAGGTCCAGAACAAACTGAACCTGGCCACCCCGCTGCTGCCGCAAGAAGTGCAGCAGCAAGGGATCCGCGTGACCAAGGCCGTGAAAAACTTCCTGCTGGTGATTGGCGTGGTCTCGCGCGACGGCAGCATGACCAAGGACGACCTGTCGAACTACATCGTGTCGAACATGCAGGACCCGATCTCCCGGACCGCCGGTGTCGGTGACTTCCAGGTATTCGGTTCGCAGTACGCCATGCGTATCTGGCTCGACCCGGCCAAGTTGAACAACTACAACCTGACCCCGATCGACGTCAAAACGGCGATTGCCGCGCAAAACGTGCAGATTTCGTCCGGCCAGCTCGGCGGCCTGCCTGCCCTGCCCGACACACAGCTGAACGCCACGATCATCGGCAAGACCCGCCTGCAGACCGCCGAGCAGTTCAATAAAATCCTGCTCAAGGTCAACAAGGACGGTTCCCAGGTTCGCCTCAAGGATGTCGCCGAAGTCGGTCTGGGTGGCGAGAACTACAGCATCAACGCCCAGTTCAACGGCGCTCCGGCTTCCGGCCTGGCGGTGAAACTGGCCAACGGTGCCAACGCCCTCGATACGGCCAAAGCCCTGCGCAAGACCATCGACAACCTCAAGCCGTTCTTCCCGCAAGGGATGGAAGTGGTGTTCCCGTACGACACCACCCCGGTGGTGACCGAATCGATCAAGGGTGTGGTTGAAACCCTGGTCGAAGCGATCGTGCTGGTGTTCCTGGTGATGTTCCTGTTCCTGCAAAACTTCCGCGCCACCGTCATCACCACGATGACCGTGCCGGTGGTGTTGCTCGGTACGTTCGGCATCCTTGCGGCGGCCGGTTTCAGCATCAACACCCTGACCATGTTCGGTATGGTCCTGGCCATTGGCTTGCTGGTGGACGATGCCATCGTCGTGGTGGAGAACGTCGAACGGGTCATGAGCGAGGAAGGCCTGTCACCCAAGGAAGCCACCAAGAAATCCATGGGGCAGATCCAGGGCGCACTGGTCGGTATTGCCCTGGTGCTCTCGGCGGTACTGCTGCCGATGGCGTTCTTCAGCGGCTCCACCGGTGTGATCTACAAGCAGTTTTCGATCACCATCGTCTCGGCCATGGCCCTGTCGGTACTGGTTGCCCTGATCTTCACCCCGGCGCTCTGCGCCACCATGCTCAAGGCGATTCCCAAAGGCGAGCACGGCACCCCAAAACGCGGCTTCTTCGGCTGGTTCAACCGCAACTTCGACCGTGGCGTACGCCGTTACGAGCGTGGCGTGGGCAGCATGCTCGCGAACAAGGCCCCATACCTGCTGGCTTACCTGCTGATCGTCGTCGGCATGATCTGGCTGTTCACCCGTATTCCAACGGCGTTCCTGCCGGAAGAAGACCAGGGCGTGTTGTTCGCCCAGGTGCAAACGCCTGCCGGCTCGACCGCCCAGCGCACCCAGGTGGTGGTGGACGAGATGCGTGAATTCCTGCTGCGTCCGGGCAAGGATGGCGGTGAAGGCGATGCGGTGAACTCGGTGTTTACCGTGACCGGTTTCAACTTCGCCGGTCGCGGCCAGAGTTCGGGCATGGCGTTCATCATGCTCAGACCCTGGCATGAACGTAACGCCGACAACAACGTGTTCAAGGTCGCGGCCCGCGCCCAGCAGCACTTCTTCACGTTCCGCGATGCCATGGTGTTCGCCTTCGCGCCACCGGCCGTACTGGAACTGGGTAACGCCACCGGTTTCGACGTGTTCCTGCAAGATCGCGCCGGTATCGGTCACGAAAAGCTGATGCAAGCCCGCAACCAGTTCCTCGGCATGGCCGCGCAAAGCAAAGTGTTGTCGCAAGTGCGTCCGAACGGCCTGAACGACGAACCGCAATATCAATTGGAAATCGATGACGAGAAGGCCAGTGCCCTGGGCATCACCATCGCCGACATCAACAACACCCTGTCGATTGCCCTGGGCAGTAGCTACGTCAACGACTTCATCGACCGCGGTCGGGTGAAGAAGGTGTACGTGCAAGGCCAGCCGGGGTCGCGCATGAGCCCGGAGGACCTGAAGAAGTGGTACGTGCGTAACAGCGCCGGCACCATGGTTCCTTTCTCGGCGTTCGCCAAGGGCGAGTGGATCTACGGCTCGCCGAAACTGGCCCGTTACAACGGCGTTGAAGCGATGGAGATCCTCGGTGCCCCGGCGCCGGGTTATTCCACCGGTGAAGCCATGGCCGAAGTCGAAGCCATAGCCCAGAAACTACCGGCGGGTGTCGGTATCTCCTGGACCGGCCTGTCCTACGAGGAACGTTTGTCCGGTTCGCAAGCGCCAGCGCTGTACGCGTTGTCGCTGCTGATGGTGTTCCTGTGTCTGGCCGCGTTGTATGAAAGCTGGTCGATTCCGATCGCGGTGATGTTGGTGGTGCCGCTGGGGATCATCGGTGCGCTGATGGCCACCAGCCTGCGCGGTCTGTCCAACGACGTGTACTTCCAGGTGGGTCTGCTGACGACCATCGGTCTGGCGGCGAAAAACGCCATTCTGATCGTCGAATTCGCCAAGGAACTCCACGAACAGGGACGCAGCCTGCGCGATGCGGCGATCGAAGCCTGCCGCATGCGTCTGCGACCGATCATCATGACCTCGCTCGCCTTCGTTCTCGGTGTGGTACCACTGGCTATTTCCACGGGTGCGGGTTCCGGTAGCCAGCATGCAATCGGTACCGGGGTGATTGGCGGTATGATCACGGCCACTGTGCTGGCGATCTTCTGGGTCCCACTGTTCTTCGTCACCGTGTCGTCCATAGGCCAGCGTAAAAACGCCGACCAGGACGACGCCACTGAAACTCCTAAAGAGGCTGGCTAATGAGCAAGTCGCTACTCTCCCTGGCAGTCGCCGCCTTCGTACTGGGTGGCTGCTCGCTGATACCTGATTATCAGCAGCCGCAAGCGCCAGTGGCGGATCAATACCCGCAGGGGCCGGCGTATTCGCCAGCCCAGGCGCCTGCCCAGGCCGCCGCGGAACAAGGCTGGAAGCAGTTTTTCCACGATCCGGCGCTGCAGCAGTTGATCCAGGTCGCCCTGGAAAACAACCGAGACCTGCGTGTCGCGGCCCTGAACATCGACGCCTTCGCGGCTCAATACCGCATCCAGCGCGCCGACCTGTTCCCGGCCGTTTCAGCCAATGGCAGCGGCAGCCGCCAACGCGTTCCGGCCGACTCCTCACAAACCGGTCAGGCGGGCATCAACAGCTCCTACTCGGCAACGGTCGGTATCAGCGCGTATGAGCTCGACCTGTTCGGTCGGGTGCGCAGCCTGAGCGAAGAAGCCTTGCAGAGATACTTCGCCACCGAAGAAGGCCGCCGCAGCACCCAGATCAGCCTGGTGGCCAGCGTGGCCAACGCCTACCTGACCTGGCAGGCCGACAAGGAACTGCTGAAGGTCACCCAGGACACCCTCGGCGCGTTTGAGGAGAGCTACAAGCTCACCGCGCGCAGCAACGAAGTGGGGGTCGCTTCGGCCCTGGACCTGGCGCAGTCACGCACCTCGGTGGAAAACGCCCGTGCGCAATTGGCCAAGTACACCCGCCAGGTCGCCCAGGATGAAAACAGCCTGGTGCTGCTGCTTGGCACCGGTATCCCGGCCAACCTGCCCGCCGCCAGACCGTTGTCCGAAAAGCTGCTGGCCGACGTACCGCCGGGCCTGCCGTCGGACTTGCTGCAACGTCGTCCGGACATCCTTCAGGCCGAATACAACCTCAAGGCCGCCAACGCCAACATCGGCGCCGCACGGGCCGCGTTCTTCCCGAGCATCAGCCTGACGGCCAACGCCGGGACCCTGAGCCCGGACCTGTCCGGTCTGTTCAAGGGCGGTTCGGGCACCTGGCTGTTCCAGCCGCAGATCAACCTGCCGATCTTCAACGCCGGCAGCCTGCGCGCCAGCCTGGACTACTCGAAGATCCAGAAAGACATCGGTGTGGCGAACTACGAGAAGTCCATTCAAACGGCCTTCCAGGAAGTCGCCGATGGCCTGGCCGCCCGCCAGACCTATGTTCAGCAGTTGCAGGCACAGCAAGACTTCGTCAGTGCCAACCAGGACTACTACCGCCTGGCCGAGCGCCGCTACCGCATCGGTGTCGACAGCAACCTGACCTTCCTCGATGCCCAGCGTCAGCTGTTCAGCGCCCAACAAGCGCTGGTCACCGATCGTCTGGCGCAACTGGTCAGCCAGGTCAATCTGTACAAGGCACTGGGTGGTGGCTGGAACGAACAGACGGCGAAGAACGAGCCGTTGAAGGAAGAAGCGCCGAAGATGAAGTATTTCTGATAGCGCCCCGAATGACAGGAAGCCCGCCTTTTGGTGGGCTTTTTGTTGGCGGCGAGAAAAGTTTTGTCGTTAGGCAGTGCCCATCGTCGGAACGTCGCCCGGAGCAAGCTCACTGCCACAGTGTCTCTGTGGAGCTCGACTTTGTGAGCTCACGCTAAACCTGTGGGAGCGGGCTTGCCCGCGATGAGGCCAGCACACTCACCGCATATCCATATTTAATCTTGCGTTCGATTATCGCCCAAAACCCGCTTTCACAGATTGAACCATCCAGTACATCCCAAGCACCATCCGAACCACAAAACCAATAACAACAGGTTCGACACCATGCCCCCGCGCCCTGCCCTGTCCGGCTGATACCCAGGTTCCACCCCGAATTGACCGATTTTTTTGTCTGCACCCAGCGGGTTGCGGCACGCCCCCATTCATCCACAAGAATTAGAGAGACCCGAGCCCATGACGCCTTCCAACGCGCCGTATTTCGTACCCAGCCTGATCGCCATCGCCCTGGCCAGCGCGACCCTGCCTGCCCAGGCCGAAGAGTCGGGCTTTGTCGAAGGCGCCAAGGTCAACCTGAACCTGCGCAACTTCTACATCAACCGCAACTTCACCAACCCGACCAAGGCTCAAGGCAAGGCTGAGGAGTGGACGCAGAGTTTCATCCTCGATGCCAAATCCGGGTTCACCCAAGGCACCGTCGGCTTCGGCATGGATGTGCTGGGGCTGTACTCGGTGAAACTCGACGGCGGCAAAGGCACCGGTGGCACGCAGTTGCTGCCGCTGGACCACGATGGTCGCCCGGCGGACAACTTCGGTCGCACCAACGTGGCGTTCAAGGCCAAGCTGTCGCAAACCGAGGCTAAGGTGGGCGACTGGATGCCCGTGCTGCCGATCCTGCGTTCGGATGACGGGCGCTCTCTGCCGCAAACCTTCCGCGGCGGCCAGATCACCTCGAAGGAAATCGACGGCCTGACGCTCTACGGCGGCCAGTTCCGGCAGAACAGCCCACGTGACGACAGCAGCATGAGCGACATGTCGATGACCGGCAAAGCGGCGTTCACCTCTGATCGATTCAACTTCCAGGGCGGCGAATACCAGTTCAACGAAAAACGCACTCAGATCGGTGTGTGGAACGCTGAACTCAAGGACATCTACAGCCAGCAACTCATCAACCTGGTGCACAGCCAGCCATTGGGTGACTGGACCCTGGGCGCCAACCTCGGTTTCTTCTACGGCAAGGATGACGGCAGCGCCCGCGCCGGCCAGCTGGACAACAAAACCCTGTTTGGCCTGTTCTCGGCCAAGTACGGCGGCAACACCTTTTACGTCGGCCTGCAGAAACTCACCGGCGACAGTCCGTGGATGCGGGTCAACGGCACCAGCGGTGGCACCCTGGCCAACGACAGTTACAACTCCAGCTATGACAACGCCCGGGAAAAATCCTGGCAAGTGCGTCACGACTACAACTTCGTCGCCCTCGGCGTGCCGGGCCTGACCCTGATGAACCGCTACATCAGCGGCGATAACGTGCATACCGGCAACATCACCGACGGCAAGGAATGGGGACGTGAAAGTGAACTGGGCTACACCGTGCAGAGCGGTGCGCTGAAGAACCTGAACCTGAAATGGCGTAACTCGACCATGCGCCGTGATTACAGCAACAACGAGTTCGATGAGAACCGCCTGATCATCAGCTATCCGATCAGCCTGTTGTAGGAGCATGGCTTGCCAGCGATGGCGATCTCACCGACGCCATCGCTGGCAGGCCAGCTCCCACAGGGATCTTCAGTGACCACAGAATTGGCGTTCACATCGGACCACTGTGGGAGCTGGCCTGGCAGCGATAGCATCAGCTCAGGCACCGAAAACCACCAGGATCACTCCCGCGATTCAATCCCCAATTCATCCCAGACCGACTCGGCCAGGTGGAACGTGGCATTGGCTGCCGGAATGCCGCAGTAAATCGCGCTCTGCATGATCACTTCCTTGATCTCGCCACGGCTCACGCCATTGTTGGCGGCGGCACGCAGGTGCAGTTTGAGCTCACCCTCACGGTTCATGCCAATCAGCATGGCGATGGTGATCAGGCTGCGGGTGTGGCGCGGCAGGCCCGGGCGGGTCCAGATGTCACCCCAGGCGTGGCGGGTGATCATTTCCTGAAACTCCGAGTTGAACTCGGTCAACGCGGTCAGGCTGCGGTCGACGTGGGCGTCGCCCAGTACCGCGCGACGGACTTTCATGCCCTCGTCGTAACGTTGTTTTTCGTCCACGACAGTCCCCTTAATGAGCCAACAAAAACGCCAGAACCCGCTCGCTGAACGCGGCGCCGGCCTGAACGTTGGACAAATGCGCGGCATAGAACTCGGCGTACTCGGCGCCGGCCACATGCTCCTGAATGAAGTGCCCACCGGACGGCGGCGTTACCGCGTCTTCGGTGCCGGCGATCACCAGCAGTGGCACCTTGATCGAGCCCAATTGATCGCGGAAATCGGCATCGCGTACCGCCGCGCAGTTGGCTGCATAGCCTTCGGGTGAAGTGGCCGCCAGCATGTCGGTGATCTGCTTGGCCGCCGTCGGGTTGGCGGCGGAGAAGTCCGGAGTGAACCAGCGAGCAATCGACGCATCGCGCAGGGCAACCATGGCCGCAGCACCGTCACGCAGCACGGTTTCGATGCGCGGATTCCACACCGACAGTTCGCCGATTTTCGCCGAGGTGTTGCACACCACTAGCGAATTCAAGCGTTCGCCGGCATTGATCCCCAGCCACTGGCCGATCAAGCCGCCCATGGACAAGCCACAGAAATGCGCACGCTCGATGTGCAAGGCATCAAGCAGCGCGAGCACGTCGTGGCCCAGTTGCTCGATGCTGTACGGGCCCGGCGTCACCAGCGACTGGCCGTGGCCACGGGTATCGAAACGCAATACGCGGAAATGCTCGGTGAAGGCCGCCATTTGCGCGTCCCACATGTGCAGGTCGGTACCCAGGGAGTTGGACAGCACCAGCACCGGCGCATTGGCCGGGCCGTCGAGTTGGTAATGCAATTCGCCCTCGGCGAGTTGTACGAAAGCCACAGCAATCTCCTTCAGGCAGTCAATGCAGAATGTTCAGCCACCGCTCGCTCGACCCAGGTACGGGCCTGACCGAGGTAATGGGCGGGGTCCAACAGATGATCGAGTTCAGCCGCCGACAGCTCGGCGGTCACTTGCGGCTCGTCGCCGAGCACCGCGCGCAGGTGCCGGTGTTCGGCCACCGCGCGTTTGCAGCATTGCTCCAACAGATGATGCGCCGTATCGCGCCCCACCCGTTGTGCGAGGACGATGCTCACCGCTTCGGCAAGCACCAGGCCCTGGGTCAGGTCGAGGTTGCGGGCCATGCGCCCGGCGTCCACTTCCAGGCCCTGGGTCACCAACAGCGCTTGTTTCAGGCTGCCGGACACCAGGCAGCAAATCTCCGGCAGGGTTTCCCACTCGGCATGCCACAGCCCCAGGCTGCGCTCGTGTTCCTGCGGCATGGCGCTGAACAGCGTCGAGAGCAGGCCCGGCACGCGAGTCGCGGCGCCGATCAGCACCGCCGCGCCCACGGGGTTGCGCTTATGCGGCATGGTCGAGGAACCGCCCTTGCCGGGAGCCGAGGGCTCGAACACTTCGGCGGCTTCGGTCTGCATCAACAGGCTGATATCACGCCCGAGCTTACCGAGGCTGCCAGCGATCAATCCCAGCACCGAACCGAACTCCACCAGACGATCACGCTGGGTGTGCCAGGGTTGATCGGGCAAGGTCAGGCGCAGTTCCTCGGCCAAGGCCTGGGCAATCGGCATCGCCTGCTCACCGAGTGCCGCGAGGGTTCCCGAAGCGCCACCGAATTGCAGCACCAGCAAACGCGGTTTGAGTTCGAGCAAACGCTGGCGACTACGGGTGACTGCACCCAGCCAGCCGGCGATCTTCATGCCCAGGGTGACCGGCGTTGCGTGTTGCAACCAGGTGCGCCCGGCCAGTGGCGTGGCCGCATATCGTTGGGCCTGGGTGGCGAGCGTCTGGCCCAGTTGCGCCAGATCGCTGTCGATCAGTTGCAGTGCGCGACGCAATTGCAGGACCAGACCGCTGTCCATCACGTCCTGACTGGTGGCGCCCAAGTGCACATAGCGCTCGGCCTGGGCATCGTTCGCCGCGATCTGTTTGCCCAAGGCCTTGACCAACGGAATCGCCGAATTACCCGCCGTGGCAATGGCTTCGCCGAGAGCCGCAAAATCGTAATGCCCGGCCTGGCAGGCTGCCTCGATCGGCGCCACCGCCGTGTGCGGAATCAGACCGACCCGAGCTTCGGCCCTGGCCAGCGCCGCTTCAAAATCGAGCATGGCCTGAACCCGGCCCTGATCGCAGAACACTTCACGCATCTCGCGGGCAGTGAAATAGGCATCGAACAATTGATTGCCCGGTCGCTCGTTCATAAACAGTCCTTGGAAGCGCGGGCCACTCGGGCCCGCGGGTATGGATCAAAGGTCATGATGCAGGTACTTCGCTTGCTTGGGCAGGCGCAGGCTGAACAGGAGCGCGATCGCCATCATCACGGTCACGTACCAGTAGAAGGAGTTTTCCATGCCCCCCGCTTTAAGGCTCAACGCCACATATTCCGCCGAACCGCCGAAGATCGCATTCGCCACCGCATACGCCAGGCCGACGCCCAGTGCCCGGACTTCCGGCGGGAACGTCTCGGCTTTCACCAGGCCGCTGATCGAGGTGTAGAAACTGACGATCGCCAGCGCCACGGTAATCAGCACAAAGGCCAGGAACGGACTGCTGATGCTTTTCAGGCTCAGCAGGATCGGCACGGTGAACAGCGTACCGAGGGCGCCGAACCAGAGCATCGAGTTACGACGGCCGATCTTGTCGGCGAGCATGCCGAACAGCGGCTGCATGCACATATAAAGGAACAGTGCGCCCGTCATGATGTAGCTGGCGGTCTTGGCCGGCATGCCGGCGGTGTTCACCAGGTACTTCTGCATGTAGGTGGTGAAGGTGTAGAAAATCAGCGAGCCACCGGCGGTGTAGCCGAGCACGGTGATGAACGCGGCTTTATGGTCGCGGAACAGCGCGCTGATGCTGCCGGCGTCCTTGTTTTCACGCATTTCCTTGCTGGTGGTTTCTTTCAGCGTACGACGCAGGAACAACGAAATCAGCGCGGCCACCGCACCGACCACGAACGGGATCCGCCAGCCGTAGGCACGCAGGTCATCTTCGGTGAGGAACTGTTGCAGGACCACCACCAGCGACACCGCCAGCAATTGCCCGCCAATCAGCGTCACGTACTGGAATGAAGCGAAGAAACCACGTTGGCCCTTGAGCGCGACTTCGCTCATGTAGGTGGCGGTGGTGCCGTATTCGCCGCCCACCGACAGGCCCTGGAGCAGACGGGCGAACAGCAGCATGATCGGTGCCCAGACGCCGATGCTGTTGTAGGTCGGCAGGCAAGCGATGAGCAATGAGCCGAAGCACATCATCAGAATCGAGATCAGCATCGAATTCTTGCGCCCGTGCTTGTCCGCAACCCGGCCAAAAATCCACCCACCTATCGGCCGCATCAGGAACCCGGCGGCAAACACACCGGCGGTGTTGACCAACTGCACCGTAGGGTTATCGGACGGAAAGAAGGCAGGCGCGAAATAGATCGCACAGAAGGCGTAGACGTAGAAGTCGAACCATTCAACCAGGTTGCCGGACGAGGCGCCGACAATGGCGAAGATCCGCTTGTTGCGCTCTTCGCCGGTGTATAGCGGTTCTGAAACAGTAGTCGTTGTCATTGTTTTTCACTCAATGGGGACAGTGTGAGTCTAGACACACTTTGCAACAGCCCCGTTCCGCAGAAGCATTAGCGACGTCTATCCCTATAGCGTGCTGCGCTCTCAATAATCGAAGAACACCGTCTCCGCCTCAGTGCCTTGCAAAATCACATTCCACTGATAGACACCGGTCGCATCCTGCTTCGCCAGCAAGGTGTCGCGGCGTTCGACCGGCACGCACTCGAGCAGCGGGTCCGCCCCATTGGCCGGTTCGCCGTCGAAATAGATCCTCGTCAGCAAGTGCTTCACCAGTCCGCGTGCGAACACCAACACCACCAGGTGTGGCGCCTGGGTCGTACCCTTGAGGCCTTCCACCGTACCCGGTTTGATGGTGGTGAAACGGAACCGACCTTCGGCATCCACCGGTATCCGGCCAAAACCTTCGAAGTTCGGGTCCAGGGGTTTGTCCTGGTCGTCTTCCGGGTGGTCGTATTTGCCGGCGGCGTTGGCCTGCCAGACTTCCAGCATCGCATCGTTGACAACGTCGCCATTGCCATCGAGCACCTGCCCGGTGATGGCCACGCGCTCACCCAGGGTCTGTTCGACGGTAAGGTTTTCACGGTTCAGCCAAGTCAGGCCGATGTGGTAGTAAGGTCCGACGGTGTGGGACGTGGTCGCAGTCAGCGTCATCTTATTTCTCCATCGGCGTGGCATCGCGGCCGCGCAAAACGATGTCCCAGCGATAACCGAGGGCGTAGGAAGGGATGGTTTTTTCCAGGTCGAAGCTGGCGATCAAGCGTTCTTTGGCACGGGTGTCGGGCACGCAGTTGTAGATCGGGTCGTACGCCAGCAGCGGGTCGCCCGGGAAATACATTTGCGTGACCAGGCGCGTCAGAATGCTCGGCCCGAACAGCGAAAAATGGATGTGCGCCGGGCGCCAGGCATTGTGGTGGTTTCCCCACGGATAGGCACCAGGCTTGATGGTCTGGAACTGGTACCAGCCATCGGCGTCGGTGACGGTGCGGCCGGTGCCGGTGAAGTTCGGGTCCAGCGGCGCGTCGTGCAGATCGCGGGCATGGTTGTAGCGACCGGCAGCATTGGCCTGCCAGATTTCCACCAGAATCCCCGGCACCGGCAGACCATTCTCGTCCAGCACGCGGCCGTGGATGATGATGCGCTCACCCAGCGGCTCGCCCTCATGCTGAGCCGTCAGGTCATTGTCCTGCTCGTGGATGCGCTCGGCGCCAATGGTCGGCCCGGTGATTTCCGACAGCGAATGAGGCAAGAACACCAGAGGCTTGGACGGCGAGCGCAGGTTGGTGGATTGGTAAGTCGGGTGCAGGTAAGGCGGCTGAGTGCCTTCCTGCGGGCGACGGTAACCAGGCTTGTCAGTCATGAAGCATTCCTCTGTTGTTCTTGTCTTCGAAGCGGGTCAGACGCGCTCGATTGCCAACGCCAGCCCTTGGCCAACGCCGACGCACATGGTCGCCAGGCCTTTCTTGCCACCGGTTTTTTCCAGTTGATGCAGAGCCGTCAAGACCAAGCGCGCTCCACTCATGCCCAACGGATGCCCCAAGGCAATGGCGCCACCGTTCGGGTTGACCTGAGGTGCGTCGTCCGCGATGCCCAACTCGCGCAGCACCGCCAAACCCTGGCTGGCGAAGGCTTCGTTGAGTTCGATCACATCGAAATCGCTGACAGCCACGCCCAGGCGTTCGGTCAGTTTGCGTACCGCCGGCACCGGGCCGATGCCCATCACCCGAGGCGCAACACCGGCACTGGCCATGCCCAGCACTTTGGCACGAGCGGTCAGGCCGTGTTTTTTCACGGCTTCGGCCGACGCCAGGATCAGCGCAGCCGCACCGTCGTTCACGCCCGAAGCGTTGCCGGCGGTCACGGTTTTGTCGGGGCCGTTGACCGGTTTGAGTTTGGTCAGGGCTTCGAGGGTGGTGTCGGCACGAGGATGCTCGTCCTGGCTGACCACGGTTTCACCCTTCTTGTGGGCAATGCGCACTTCGACGATTTCTTCGGCGAAAAAGCCTGCGGTCTGGGCCACGGCGGTGCGTTGCTGGCTGCGCAGGGCGAAAGCGTCCTGATCGGCGCGGGAGACCTTGTAGTCGTCAGCCACGTTGTCAGCGGTCTGCGGCATCGCATCCACACCGTACTGGGCTTTCATCAACGGGTTGATGAAACGCCAGCCAATGGTGGTGTCTTCGAGCTTCATGTTGCGCGAGAACGCGGCATCGGCCTTGCCCATCACGAACGGCGCGCGGGACATCGACTCGACGCCACCAGCAATCGCCAGCTCCATTTCACCGCTGGCAATGGCGCGGAATGCGGTGCCAATGGCGTCCATACCCGAAGCGCAAAGGCGATTGAGGGTCACGCCCGGAATGGTTTCCGGCAGCCCCGCCAGCAGCAGCGCCATGCGCGCCACGTTGCGGTTGTCTTCACCGGCCTGGTTGGCGCAGCCGAGGAACACCTCGTCCACCGCATTCCAGTCCACCGACGGATTACGCTCCATCAAAGCCTTGATTGGCACGGCGGCCAGGTCGTCGGCGCGAACCGCCGACAGACCACCGCCGAAACGGCCGATGGGGGTACGAATCGCGTCGCAGATATAAACGTCACGCATTATGCTTCTCCTGGGGCTTGGCCGTGGGCCGCTGCAGTAAGGGCTTCGAGGTCACGCAGTGCCGTCAGTTCGACTTCGGTCGGGTCGGCAGTGCTATCGATGTGATCGGCAAAACAGCCATTGGGGCGGGCTTCCGTTTGTTATCGACCGACAGTGAAAAAGGCGCCGATGCGCAGCGCCGGGATCACTGAAGATTAAGCCTCTGAAAAACGCCAAACAATCCGATAATCGAATGAGCGTTCGCCTATCGAACACATTGTTATCTCACTACCGATCATCGCTCAGGTTGCATCCGCATGACTGACCAGGCCCTTGATCACCACCGCCGTCGTGGCGAGCGCCGCCGGAATCACCAGCGCGGTCAGCACTTGCTCGAAGTTCCAGCCCAGGCCCAACAGCGTTGCCCCCATCCACGCCCCCAGGATGGCGCCGAAGCGGCCAATGCCGAGCATCCACGACACGCCGGTGGCACGTCCCTGGGTCGGATAGAACCGCGCCGCCAGCGAAGGCATTGCCGATTGCGCACCGTTGACGCACATCCCGGCGATCAGCACCAGGGTCGCCAATATCGTGATGTTGCCCAGGCTCTGCCCTACCGCGTAGGCAAACACCCCGGCCAACAGGTAGAAAGTGCCGATGACCTTGTGTGGATTGAACCGGTCCATCGCCCAACCCACGCCCACGGCACTCAATACGCCACCGAATTGGAACAGCGCACCGATGAACGCCGCTTGCTCCATGCTGGCGCCACTGTCACGCATCAGGGTCGGCAGCCAACTGGTCAGCAAGTACACGATCACCAGGCCCATGAAGTAGGTCAGCCACAACAACAGCGTGCCGACGCTGTAGGTGCCGGAGAAGATCACCGCAAACACGTTGCGCGCCTTCACGGTTTTCTGTTCCGGCACACTGAAACTGGAAGCCTGGGCCACCACTGTCGGGTCAATCGGCGCCAGCGCCTTGCGCACTTTGTCGGTGCCACGGTTGCGCACGACGAGATAGCGCGCCGATTCCGGCAGCCACAGCAGCAACACGACGCCGAGGATCAACGGCAGGACCCCACCGATCAGCAACAAGCTGTGCCAGCCGAACGTCGGGATCAACTTGGCGGAAATGAATCCGCCACCGGCCATGCCGAGGTTGAAACCACAGAACATGCTGGTCACCAGCAAGGACTTCTTGCGTTCCGGGGTGTATTCCGACAGCAGTGTGGTGGCGTTGGGCATGCCCGCACCCAATCCCAGGCCAGTCAGGAAACGCAACACGAGCAACTGGTCGACATTGGTGCTGTAGGCCGAGGCCAGGCTGAACGCACCGAACAACAGCACCGCCCCCACCAGTACGACTTTTCGCCCGAAGCGGTCAGCCAAAGGGCCGGAGCCCAGCGCGCCGAACACCATGCCGATCAGTGCCGCACTCATCACCGGGCCGAGACTGGCGCGATCGATGCCCCAGTCCTGAGACAGGGCCGGCGCGATGAACCCCATGGCGGCCGTGTCGAGGCCATCGAGGAAGACAATCAGAAAACACAGGATCACCACTCGCCACTGATAGCGCGAAATGGGTTGAGCGTTGATGAAGGACTGCACGTCGAGGCAGTTACCTACAGCAGACTGAGGCTGGTTCATTATTTTTATTCCACGCAAAAAACGCAGTCGAACAGGGGCCAGCCGTGGCTGACGCTGTTACAGGGAAAAGGGGTGTCGGGATCAGGCGATTCGGGCCTGACAAGAAAAACAGTGGGAACGGCTGCAGGTAGGGAACATGCGCATGAGGGGTGCCTCTTCTCATTATTATGGGGTCGTCGTCCGGCGCCGAATCGGTACCGACAGCGCCGGATGACGCTGCCGCGACATTAATGAGCCAAGGGAAAGAGCGTCAATTCACCGAACGCGACTCTGTGCGTTTATCGAACAGCTTAGCTAAACAGCTGGGTACTGAGGTCGCGGCTGGCACTCAACAGGCCGGGCAGGAAGCGCTGTTCCAGTTCGTTGCGACTCACCCGTCCGGCGTGGGTGCTGACGTTCAGGGCCGCGACGACCTGACCGGACGCGTCGTACACCGGAACGGCAATCGAGCGCAGGCCCTGCTCCAGTTCCTGATCGACGATGCACCAACCCTGTTGCCGCACTTCCTGCAAGCACTCCAGCAGTGCTTCGGGGGTGTGGATGGTTCGACTGGTCTTGGCTTGCAGCTCCGCGTGGTCGAGGTACTCACCCAGCGACGTATCATCCAGGGCGGCCAGCAGGATCCTGCCCATCGACGTGCAATAGGCCGGCAAGCGCCCGCCCACCGAGAGGTCAACCGAAATCAGGCGCTGGGTGGTTGCCGAGCGGGCGATGTACAAGATGTCGTCGCCTTCCAGGGTCGCCATGTTGCAGGCTTCGTGCAGTTGCTCGCTCATGCGGTCCAGATACGGCTGGGCAGAGACCGCCAGCGGCGTGGAGGAAACATAGGCATGCCCGAGGGTCAGCACTTTGGGTAGCAGGGAATAAGTCCGGCCATCGGTGGTGGCATAACCGAGCTTGATCAGCGTATGCAAGCAACGGCGCACGGCAGCGCGGGGAATTTCCGTGCGATGACTGATCTGGGCGATGGTCAGGTGCCGCTTGCGTTCCTGGAACGCTTGCACGACGGCCAGTCCACGCGCCAGGGACGTCATGAAATCCGGGTCGCCGGTCAGGGCCTGGATCCGTTTGGCGGGTGAAGCGACAATCGGCGGAGCCACTGAAGCGAAAGAGTTGCGCAATTGATCGTTCATTTAAGGTCCTTATCCACACGGATCGGTGACTACTACAAGCGGCTACTGGCCTGCTGCACCAGCCCACCCCATCAACATTGGGCGATTATCGAACTATCGGCCGATAATCGCAATCGACGCTGTGCACAATCCCGCCGCTCACTGACCGGGCGGCACGGTTTTCCTGAGATGTTGTTACTCTGGAATCCGTGCGGACTTTACGATTCGATGTAGTTACCCAAGTTGCTCGACTTAATGGCGTCAGAAAGACATCGCAGCCAAGTGGCATCAGACACCTATCTAGTTAGCCGAAAGTTAGGGGTAACAAACCAATCACACATCAAGATCGACTTTTAACTCATTGGCGATAGTGTTCTGTGATTCGCTCGCTATAATGCAATTCAGTCGCCAAGCGGTTTTTTACTTGCCCAACCGACTACGCGGTGGCGCGATATTCCATCGCCGCCACCCACAGCAAGCGCCTGACGCTGCCTGCATTTGCATCGCCAACGCGCTCGCTGAACAGGAAACTGATGCTACGTCAGCCGTTCTTCTCTGGTGCCGTGGCCGCCTGCAACATGGAAGTATAGATCCCACTGCCGTAAACGATGCCTTCAAGGGCGTCGTCATTTCGATGAGTGTGGTCAATACATTGAGCAGCGCGTTTTCACCAGAATTTATCTCAACTCAATCAGGTAGCACTGTGACGAAAGACGAACTGCGCGCGGAACTTGAGCGCCAGGAACAACGTTACAAGGAAGTGTACGGCGGGGAAGTCACCACCTACGCCGCCCAGCCCGAACCGGAACGCAAACCCTGGCGTAAACGCGCCACCGTTCAGGATCAGGCATTCATCCAGGAACTGCAGAAGATGGAAAAGGAACTCAAGGCCGAAGAGCCATGACTGCTTCGGCCTGAGTCCTTTCAAGGGTCTGCATTTACACCCGTTAAAAGCGGGATGTATTGATGTTGCCTTTTGCGCCTGCTACAAGCGGGCAGCGACCACCTTGACCATCGGACGAGGTAAAAGGCTCACATCTGACCCTCCTCTCAGAAATTTCATACAAGCATTCAGCAGTCTCCTCTCAGGAACTGAAACCCTTGTAGCACAAGGCTTTTCAAATAAATTCAATGACTTGCAAGGCCTGAAAAATCACGGATTTTTTGGGTACTGATGCAAAATAAATCGTTGAAGAATGTTACCGATGAGCAGCTAGTGCATCGATTCACAGTCTTTTCTGGCATAATCGCGCCCCCTTATGACCGGGTCAGAAAACCTTCATGATCGATTTATTCAGCGGACTGGATGCTTGGGTGCTTGTGAGCCTCTTGCTCGCCCTGGCTTTTGTCCTCGCCTTCGAGTTCATCAATGGATTTCATGACACCGCTAACGCGGTCGCCACTGTTATCTACACCAAAGCGATGCCGCCGCACTTGGCAGTGTTCTTTTCCGGTGTGTTCAATTTCCTCGGCGTACTGCTGGGCGGCGTTGGCGTGGCGTATGCCATCGTTCACCTGCTTCCGGTGGAACTGCTGATCAATGTGAACACCGGCCACGGCCTGGCAATGGTGTTCTCGTTGCTCGCCGCCGCCATCACCTGGAACCTGGGCACCTGGTACTTCGGCATCCCCGCTTCCAGCTCTCACACATTGATCGGCTCGATCCTCGGCGTGGGCCTGGCCAACGCACTGATCAACGATATCCCCCTGGCTGACGGGGTGAATTGGCAGAAAGCGATCGATATCGCAGCATCGCTGGTGTTCTCGCCGATGGCGGGTTTCCTGATCGCCGCGCTGATACTGATCGGCCTCAAGTGGTGGCGCCCACTGTCGAAGATGCACAAGACACCGGAACAGCGCCGCAAGATCGACGACAAGAAACATCCGCCGTTCTGGAACCGCCTGGTACTGGTGATTTCGGCGATGGCCGTGAGCTTCGTGCACGGTTCCAACGATGGCCAGAAAGGTATTGGTCTGATCATGTTGGTATTGATCGGTATCGTACCGGCGCAGTTCGTACTCGACCTGACCAGCACCACATACCAGATCGAGCGGACCCGTGACGCGACCCTGCACTTGAGCCAGTTTTACCAGCGCAATAACGAAACCCTGGGTGAATTCCTGGCCCTGGGCAAAAGTGTGGAAGGTGATCTGCCGGAGAAATTCCGTTGCAACCCGCAACAGACCGAACCGACCATCGCCGCCCTGCTCGGCACCCTCAAGGGTGTAGCCGACTATCACTCGCTGACATCGGAACAGCGGATCGAAGTACGTCGCTACCTGCTCTGCCTGGACGACACGGCGAAGAAAGTCAGCAAGTTGCCAGGCCTGGCGGCACGTGAAAAAGCTGACCTGGACAAGCTGCGCAAAGACCTGACCACCACGACCGAATACGCCCCGTTCTGGGTGATTCTGGCGGTCGCACTGGCCCTCGGCATGGGTACCATGATCGGCTGGAAACGCGTGGTACTGACCATCGGCGAGAAGATCGGCAAGCAGGGCATGACCTACTCCCAGGGCATGTCGGCACAGATCACCACCGCGAGCCTGATCGGCCTGGCCAACATCTTCAGCCTGCCGGTGTCCACGACTCACGTCCTGTCTTCAGGTGTGGCCGGCACCATGGTCGCCAACAAAAGCGGCCTCCAGGGCGGCACCGTCAGAAACATCCTGCTGGCCTGGGTTCTGACCCTGCCAGCCACGGTGGGCCTGTCGGCCGGGCTGTTCTGGCTGGCCTCGAAGGCACTCGGCAGCTGATACGCAGCCGAACGAACAAGGCGCGCTCCGCAAGGACCGCGCCTTTTTTATTGACATGCAATTCTGCAGAAACAGCACTCCTCCCGTGGGAGCGAGCCCTGCATTGTCGATCAGTTTTTCGCAGACAAAAAAAAGGGCAACCGAAGTTGCCCAAAATGCCTTGCGTGCTCATTACATCGAGAAAGACTTACGGTTTTTTCCGCTTGTGCGAGTCCTTCCAGATAAAAAATCCGAATCCTGCAAAGAACACCAACATGAGGCTGACGGTCAGCACTCCGGCGATCACCACGTTGTCGAAAAACATGACGCGTCTCCTGCAGTTGCCTTGTTGCGATGGGATTAAGTTATCCAAACAGGCAGGAGAGAATATTGATCGGGATCAATGTCGCCCGATAACGGGCGCTGGACCGGGAGTAAAGGAGGGGGAAACTGACCTGCATCAATTAATGCAGCGGGTTTAGCGCTTTTTAGGTTTGTTTTTTGGCTTTTTCTTCGCTTTACCCAAAGGCATGGCCTGCTCGAACGCTTGGCGCACTTCATTCAAGCGCTTGTCGTTGAGGTCATGGATGCGCTTGGCGCGTTCGGCGTTGAGGTCGATCAGCTTGTCGTCTTGGCTCATGGGGTTAAGTGCATCGCTTGAATTGAGATTGCGCTGCCGTATCGATTGGCAGGGTTTTGCCAATAATGCGGTCTGATGACCTCGCTGACCAGTCGCGAACTCAAATCTCGATATCGACCCACAAACCTTGACGTGGCTGATCCACCATCAGCGGCGCCACGGGCACGGTGTTATCGGCGTTCAATTCATCGCCCGGGATCGCCAGGTGCGCCTCGGGGTCATCATCGGCTTCACGACGGCGTCGTTCGCGCTCCTGCCGCCGCCGCTGTTCCTCGCGCAACAGCAAAGTGGCTTCGTCGGAGTCGCGATTTTTCAGGTCGATGGTGCTGTCGCTGGAGCTCTCCTGCGCAGGAACCACAGGTGCAATGTCAGGGCGTGGACGGACCGGGTCATGCTGTGAAGTGATCGGCACAGCACTCAAGGGGAGCATCGGTGGCAGCATATTTAGTGGTCTCCTGTCAGCAGGCTGTCGGCTGCGGGGGTGGCGACTTGAGCCATCGGTCGCAAACTGTGACTCAGTTGGCACTTGTGAATGCCGTACCACCCGCAAAAAATGCATCCGGTTCAACTGGCGGCCTGGAGCTTAAAGCTTGCCGCCGCTCCTATTCTTTTGGCCCTCAAGCCCTCATTCCGTTAAGATAGCCCGCTTTTTCAAGGTGGGAGTCAGGCAGCATGGCGCAGCAGTATCAACCGGGGCAACGCTGGATCAGTGACAGCGAAGCCGAGCTGGGTTTGGGCACCGTTCTGGCACAGGACGGCCGCTTGTTGACCGTGCTCTACCCGGCCACTGGCGACACCCGCCAGTACGCGCTACGGAATGCGCCCCTCACCCGCGTGCGGTTCTCGCCGGGTGACACCATCACTCACTTCGAAGGCTGGAAACTGACCGTTCGCGAAGTCGACGATGTCGATGGCCTGCTGGTTTACCACGGCCTCAACGCGCAGAACGAAGTGGTCACCCTGCCGGAAACCCAGCTGTCGAACTTCATCCAGTTCCGTCTGGCCAGCGACCGACTGTTCGCCGGGCAGATCGACCCGCTGCCCTGGTTTTCCCTGCGATACCACACCCTGGAACACACCAGCCGCCAGTTGCAGTCCGCGCTGTGGGGCCTGGGTGGCGTGCGTGCGCAACCGATTGCACACCAGTTGCACATCGCCCGCGAAGTCGCCGACCGTATCGCTCCACGGGTTCTGCTGGCCGACGAAGTGGGCCTGGGCAAGACCATCGAAGCCGGTCTGGTGATCCATCGCCAACTGCTGTCGGGTCGCGCCAATCGCGTGCTGATCCTGGTGCCGGAGAACCTTCAGCACCAGTGGCTGGTGGAAATGCGTCGTCGCTTCAACCTGCAGGTCGCGCTGTTCGACGAAGAACGCTTCATCGAAAGCGATGCCAGCAACCCGTTCGAAGACACTCAGCTCGCACTGGTGGCACTCGAATGGCTGGTTGAGGATGAAAAAGCCCAGGACGCACTGTTCGCAGCGGGTTGGGATTTGTTAGTGGTCGACGAAGCGCACCACCTGGTGTGGCACGAAGATCAGGTCAGCCCTGAATATTCGCTGGTCGAGCAACTGGCCGAAACCATCCCTGGCGTACTGCTGCTGACCGCGACCCCGGAACAACTGGGCCAGGACAGCCACTTCGCCCGTCTGCGCCTGCTCGATCCGAACCGTTTCCATGACCTGCACGCCTTCCGCGCCGAGAGCGAAAACTATCGCCCGGTGGCCGAGGCCGTTCAGGAATTGCTGGACCAGGGGCGTCTGTCGCCTGAAGCGCACAAGACCATCCACGGGTTCCTCGGCAACGAAGGCGAAGCCCTGCTGACAGCCGTCAACGATGGCGATACCGAAGCCAGCGCCCGCCTCGTGCGCGAACTGCTCGACCGCCACGGCACTGGCCGCGTGCTATTCCGCAACACCCGCGCCGCCGTACAGGGTTTCCCGGAACGCAAACTGCACCCGTACCCGCTGTCGTGCCCGGACGAGTACCTCGAGTTGCCATTGGGCGATCACGCCGAGCTCTACCCGGAAGTCAGCTTCCAGGCGCAGCCAGACGCCAACGAAGAAGATCGCTGGTGGAAATTCGATCCCCGCGTCGAATGGTTGATCGACACCCTCAAGATGCTCAAACGCACCAAGGTACTGGTGATCTGTGCTCACGCCGAAACCGCCATGGACCTGGAGGACGCGCTGCGCGTGCGCTCCGGCATCCCGGCCACGGTGTTCCATGAGGGCATGAACATCCTCGAGCGTGACCGCGCCGCCGCTTACTTCGCCGACGAAGAGTTTGGTGCGCAAGTGCTGATCTGCTCGGAAATCGGCAGTGAGGGTCGCAACTTCCAGTTCTCCCATCACCTGGTGCTGTTCGATCTGCCGTCCCACCCGGACCTGCTGGAACAACGTATCGGCCGACTGGACCGGATCGGTCAGAAACACGTCATTGAGCTTCACGTGCCGTACCTGGAAACCAGCCCGCAAGAGCGCCTGTTTCAGTGGTACCACGAAGCGCTGAACGCGTTCCTCAACACCTGCCCGACCGGCAACGCCCTGCAACATCAGTTCGGCCCGCGCCTGCTGCCTTTGCTGGAAGAGGCCGATGATGGCGAGTGGCAAGCGCTGATCGACGAAGCCCGCACCGAACGCGAACGTCTGGAAGCCGAACTGCATACTGGCCGCGACCGCCTGCTGGAACTCAATTCCGGCGGCGCCGGCGAAGGCGATGCCTTGGTCGAAGCCATCCTTGAGCAAGACGATCAGTTCGCCCTGCCGATCTATATGGAAACCCTGTTCGACGCATTCGGCATCGACAGCGAAGACCATTCGGAAAACGCACTGATCCTCAAGCCGAGCGAGAAAATGCTCGACGCCAGCTTCCCGCTGGGCGACGACGAAGGCGTGACCATCACCTACGACCGCAACCAGGCGCTGTCCCGCGAAGACATGCAGTTCATCACCTGGGAGCACCCGATGGTGCAGGGCGGCATGGATCTGGTTTTGTCCGGCTCCATGGGCAATACCGCCGTGGCGCTGATCAAGAACAAGGCACTCAAGCCTGGCACCGTGTTGCTGGAACTGCTGTATGTCAGTGAAGTGGTTGCCCCGCGCTCACTGCAACTGGGCCGTTACCTGCCGCCGGCCGCCCTGCGTTGCCTGCTCGACCCGAACGGCAACGACCTGTCGGCCCGGGTGTCGTTCGAAACGCTGAACGATCAACTGGAAAGCGTACCGCGCGCCAGCGCCAACAAGTTCATCCAGGCCCAGCGCGATCAGCTGACCCCACGGATCAACGCTGGCGAAGAAAAGATCACCCCGCGTCACGCCGAACGTGTAGCCGAGGCGCAACGTCGTCTGGCGGCCGATACCGATGAAGAACTGGCACGCCTGACCGCCTTGCAAGCGGTCAATCCGACCGTACGCGACAGCGAACTGGTTGCCCTGCGCAAACAACGCGAGCAAGGCCTGGCCATGCTCGAAAAGGCTGCGCTGCGACTGGAAGCGATTCGGGTGTTGGTGGCAGGTTAAGCCCCCTGCTCCACCGCTATAAATGAAAAGGCCCGCAGCGATGCGGGCCTTTTTTATTTCCTGTAATGAATCGGCTGCTGCTGATGGGCTCTTCGCGAGCAAGCGCCCACAGGCTTGGGCTGTTTAAAGGTTCTGTGTTCGACTCGAACACAGAAGCTTGCTCACGAAAGCGATTATGCAGTCGCTGCAACCCCATCTGGCTCCACCACAGCAATCAACCCCTCCTTCATCCGCTTGGCATCGCGCACAAAACACCGCGCAGCCAGGAACAAAAACACCATGGTGAAAAACAGCGCTACCGGGATCAGGTACATCGCATCATGCAGGCCGACAGCCTTGAACGCTTCGGTCATCTGTTCGGCACCGGCGGCAAGCATCGCTGTATGGGCGAAGTGATCGGACAACGCGCCCACCACCACCGGCCCCAGTCCACCGCCCAACAGGTACAAGCCGGCAAAGAACAGCGCCATGGCCGTCGCCCGCAGACGCGGCTCGACCACGTCCTGAATCGCCGTGTACACGCAGGTATAAAAGTTATAGGCGAACAACCAGCCCAGACTGAACACCGCCACGAACACGCCAATCTCGATCCGTCCCGAATGCAGCGCCCAGGCCGTGCACAGGGTCGATATGATCAGGCTGATCGCGGCAAACAGCAGACGTCCGTTGGCGACCCGTTGATGGATCTTGTCCGCGACCCAGCCACCCAGCGTCAGGCCAACCAGGCCGGTCACACCGACAATCACTCCGGTCGCCACGGCGGCCTCCTGCAAAGGCATCAGAAAGTAACGCTGAAGCATCGGTACCAGAAACGAGTTGCAGGCATAAGTTGCGAAGTTGAAACACAGCCCGGCCATCACCAGCCACAGAAAAGTCGGCACCGCCAAAACCCGGCGGATAGGTCGGTCGACGCGCTCTTGCGAGACTTGTACGCTCTCGGCAGCCCCCCGGTTCGGCTCCTTGATGAAAAACATGAACACCGCCAGGATCAGTCCCGGTACGGCAGCGATGAAGAAAGGTGCCCGCCAGCTGTCGAACGCCTTGACCATCGCCCCGATGGTAAAGAACGCCAGTAACAGGCCCAAAGGCAGGCCGAGCATGAAAATACCCATGGCCCGCGCCCGTCGGTGAGCGGGAAACAAATCGCCGATCAACGAGTTGGCGGCGGGCGCGTAACTGGCCTCACCGATGCCGATACCCATGCGCACGACCAGGAAACTCCAGAAACTGCCTACCATGCCGTTGACCGCCGTCAACCCGCTCCACACGGCCAGCCCCCAGCCCATCAACTTGCTGCGCGAACCGGTATCGGCCATCCGCCCCAGTGGCAGGCCGGCTATCGCGTAGACCAGGGTGAAGGCGGTGCCGATGATCCCCAGCTGAAAGTCGCTGAGGTGCCATTCCATGCGGATCGGCTCAATGATGATGGCCGGGATCGTGCGGTCAAAAAAATTGAACAGATTGGCCAGGAACAGCAGGAACAGAATGCGCCAGGCATTCGCCGCTTGGGTCGAGTTCTGCATGGATCCGTCTCTTTTATTGTTATGGGGCTTCACTGCCAGCGCATCCGAGCCCGGAACTTGCAATCTAGTCAGGCCCGCGAATGCTGTCTGTCATTATTCGCAAGGCTGATACCCACCCATGGTGGCGGGCGCAGCCCATGCAACAATTTATTTCCAAACGCTCTAAAGTCCATTCCAAAAAGGTTGGGCTCATTTAGCCACCATGGCTTGCGCTTCGTGCATGCCCTCTATACTTCAGTGCATTCGCCAGCGTCGATTGCGCAGGCCAGGGTGATTAACGACGGGGCATGCTATGGACTGGCTTGGTCTGCATTTCATTA